>JANPDV010000334.1:0-16058 GCA_031431655.1 Gammaproteobacteria bacterium
CGCAAGGTGACCTCGGGCTCGACTCCGGAGGCTGCGGACTTCGTCAACAAGCTCTACGGTTCGATCATCGAGGCGGGCACGCACCTGGCCTCTTCGATTCGCGTCGCTGAAGCCGCCAAGGTCATCGAGAACACGCAGCGCGACGTCAACATCGCGCTCATCAACGAGCTCGCGCTGATCTTCAACCGGCTCGGAATCGACACCGAGGAGGTGTTGATCGCGGCCGGCACCAAGTGGAACTTCCTGCCGTTCAGGCCAGGTCTCGTAGGTGGCCATTGCATCGGCGTCGACCCGTACTACCTGACCCACAAGGCGCAGGAAGTCGGTTATCACCCGGAAATGATCCTCGCGGGTCGCCGGCTCAACGACAACATGCCGATCTACGTCGCCGGCCAGGTGGCGCGCCTGATGAACAGCAAGAAGATCCACCTGCACGGCGCGCGGGTGCTGGTGCTTGGCCTTACCTTCAAGGAGAACTGCCCCGATACGCGCAACTCCAAGGTGGTCGACGTGATCACCGAACTGCAGAAGTTCGGCGCGCGAGTCGACGTGTACGATCCCTGGGCGTCGGCGACCGAAGCGCGCCATGAGTACGGCCTGGCGCTTACCCGCACCCTGCGTCCCGGGACCTACGATGCGGCCGTGCTTGCGGTGTCGCATCGCGAGTTCCAGGAGCTCGGTATTGCCGGCATCCGGCGCTTGTGCCGCAAGCGCCATGTCGTGTACGACATCAAGCACGTGTTTCCTGCCGCGCAGACGGATGGGCGGCTTTGAAGATCCTGGTGACCGGTGCTGCCGGTTTCATCGGCTCGCATGTAGCGCACAAGCTGCTCGCCGCTGGCCACGACGTCGTCGGGCTGGACAACCTCAATGATTACTACGACGTCAACCTGAAGCTGGCGCGACTCGCGCGGCTGCAGGTCCTGCCGCGTTTCGAATTCGTCAAGGTGGAGCTCGCCGATCAGGCTGCGATGGTGGCACTGTTCGCCGAGCACCGGTTCGCTCGCGTCATCCATCTCGCTGCGCAGGCCGGGGTTCGCTACTCGCTCAGCCATCCGCACGCTTATGTCGACAGCAACGTCACTGGCACGGTCAACGTGCTCGAAGGCTGCCGGCACAACGGCGTCGAACATCTCGTATTCGCGTCGACCAGCTCCGTCTACGGCATGAACACCAACATGCCGTTCTCGCCGCATCGCGGCGTCGATCACCCGCTGTCGCTGTATGCCTCGACCAAGAAGGCCGGCGAGCTGATGTGCCACAACTATGCGGCGCTGTTCGGGTTGCCGGTGACGGTACTGCGGTTCTTCACGGTCTACGGCCCCTGGGGCCGGCCCGACATGGCGCTGTTCCTGTTCGCGCGCAACATGCTCGCCGGCAAGCCGATCGACGTCTTCAATCACGGCCACCACAAGCGCGACTTCACCTTCGTCGACGACATTGCCGAAGGCGTCATTCGCGCGTGTATGCGCGTCGCTGCGCCAAATGCGGACTGGGACAGCAACCTGCCCGATCCCGCCAGCAGCCGCGCGCCGTTCCGCATCTACAACATCGGCAATAACAAGCCGGTGGAGCTGGTGCGGTACATCGAGGTGCTGGAGGACTGCCTGGGCATCAAGGCGCAGAGGAACCTGCTGCCACTGCAGCCGGGGGATGTACCCGACACCTACGCGGACGTCGAGGACCTGGTGCGCGACGTCGGCTATCGCCCGCAGACGCCGGTCGAGGAGGGCGTGCGGCGGTTCGTCGAGTGGTACCGCAGCTACTATCGATGATTCCGGCGACGAGTCCCGCGATCAATCGCGCGCCATGGGCTGATCAGAACCGCTGGGTCCACCGAAGGTAACCGCGCGGTTCCAGGTCGGTCGCGCGGGAGCGGTTGTCACGGCGGTGCTCCAGGCCGAGCGCAAGTTCCAGCTTGCCGTCCAGCAGCGGTCGTTCCAGCGAGCCTTCGCCGACCCACCAAAGCTGCGGGCCTTTGGCCAGCAGGTGATTCGGCTGCGGCACGACGCCGATCCGGTTGATCTCGGCGCGACGCAGCCGCGCGCCCCACACCCACGAGCCCGGCGTGCTCAACATCAGGCCGGCCACGAGCTGCCGCGAGTCGCTGTCGGTGCTGTGGCCCAGCACGCGGCCGCGGTAGCGGTAGCCGGCGGTGAACAACCCGTTTTCGTACCCGCAGTCCGCCGACTGCGCGTTGTCGAAGTCGGCACAGGTGGTCGAGGAGGCCTCGACGTAACTGCGCCAGCGACTGCCGTCCGCCACGTCGCCCCAGGTGCTGATCGACAACAGGTTGAGCGAGCGCAGCGGCCGCGGAATCTTGTTGTCGATCGTCTCACCCGTGTGCTGCCAGTAAGCGCTGATCGGGAACCCGCCGAGCCGACCAGCCCAGCGCAATTCATAGGTCGCCAGCTGGTTGCCGGGCTCCTTCGCCGCCGAAACTGATTCGCCGACATTGTCGTTGCCGACCAGCACGTCCCAGAACGCGCCGAGCCCGCAAGGCGGCTTGTCGCCACAGAACTGCGCATTGCGCGTAAAGCTGATCTCGAAGCCCGGCAGCGGCCGTGCGGCGACCCGCGCGCCCCACAGCAGGGCGTGATTGCTGTCCGGCCGGCGGCCCTCGAGCGCCCCCATGAAAGTGCCGAGCGTCCACGGACCGATCCAGCTCAACCAGCGCGATTCGAAAGGGCGCGACGTCTCGCGGTCCAGCGACAGCGCAAACACCGGGCGCGCGTTGCTCGACAGCTGCAGGCTGCCGTCGTAGCCGCCGCCCCACCAGCGATCCTGGAAGCCGCCGGACATCAGCCAGTTGCCCGCTCGCGCCGCGACATAGCTGCCGTCCGGTCGCAGCTCCCGGCTGTCCGCCGCGTCTACGGCGACGCGTGCCTGCAGTTCGCCGGAAATCGCGTTGTCACCGCCGCCACGCCAGCGCAGCCCCACCTCGCCGGACTCGCGTGGCGCGTCGGGAAATCGCCGCAGGTCCGACGGATCGCCGGCCGCCACGAACAACTCTCGCCGGGCTGGCGCCAGTGCCTGTTCGATCCGGGCGAGCGCGCCGGCCTGCCCACCTGTGAGCGCGCGCTGCGCCTTCACCGCGACAACGACCGCCTGCAGCTCACGTCGCGAAACCGGCCACGAGGCCAGCGGTATCGACACCAGTCCGTCGTCTACCAGCCGCTCGACCGCGTCCCGCAGAGATTCGTCGCCCGCAGCGACCCACGCCTGGGCCATCAGGCGGGGCGGGTTGAGCAGGGCGAAACTGACCATCAGGGCGCCGGCAACGGGCGACGCAGAGCGTAGGTGCACTCGAACTCCATGATGGCAGGCAAGCAGGCGACGACCCCATTATTCTACCCGCAACGCCGCGCGCGACGCGCGGAGTCGGCTGTGGAGAGATCATGCAGGTTCCGCTTCTCGATCTGAAACCCCAGTACCTTGCGCTCAGGAGCGAGATCCAGGCGGCCATTGCCGGTGTGTGTGACAGCCAGTACTTCATCCTGGGGCCGGCCACGCGGCGGCTGGAGGCGCAGGTCGCGGCCTACAGCGGCACGTCACGGGGCGTCGGTGTTTCCTCCGGCACGGATGCGTTGCTGGTTGCACTGATGGCGCTGGACATCGGCCCGGGCGACGAAGTACTGACCACTCCGTACACGTTTTTCGCCACGGGCGGCACGATCGCGCGCGTCGGCGCCCGCCCGCTTTTCTGTGACATCGATCCAGCGACGTTCAACATCTCGCCGCGCGCGATCGATGCCTTCATCGAGGGTCACTGCGAGCGCCGAGGCGGCGGTCTCGTCAATCTGCAGACTGGCGGACTCGTCAAGGCGATCATGCCCGTGCACCTGTATGGCCAGCTCGCCGACATGCCGGCAATCATGGCTACCGCGCAGCGCCACGGACTGCGCGTCATAGAAGACGCGGCCCAGGCCATCGGTGCGCGCGACGCCGCGGGACGCATTGCCTGCAGCTACGGCGATGTCGGTTGCCTGTCGTTCTTTCCGACCAAGAACCTCGGTGCCTTCGGCGACGCCGGCATGTGTGTCACCAACGACGAGGCGCTGGCGGCGCGGATCGCAATGCTGCGCGTGCACGGCATGGAGCCCAAGTACTACCACCAGCTCGTCGGCGGCAACTTCCGCATCGACGAACTGCAGGCCGCGGTACTCGAGGTCAAGCTGCCGCACCTGGATGCCTGGAGCGCCGCGCGGCAGCGAAACGCCGCCATTTACGACGCCGCATTTGCGGCGGCAGGGCTCGGCGGCAGCGTCGCTACGCCGCCGCGCGTGGCTCTCGGCGCGCGCCACATCTACAACCAGTACGTCATTCGCGCCCTGGACCGTGATGCACTGCGAACGCATCTTGCCGCCAGTGGAGTCGGCGCGGAAATCTACTACCCGTTACCCCTGCATCTGCAGCAATGCTTCAAGTATCTGGGCCATGTGGCTGGAGATTTCCCGGAGAGCGAGCGTGCCGCGCACGATTCCCTCGCCCTGCCGATCTTCCCTGAGCTGGTTCCCGCCCAGCTGCATTACGTCGTCGAGTCGATCGCGGCATTCTACAAAGGTCGGATCGCGTCATGAGCATTTCCAGGCCCGCAGACTCGCCGCCGCGCAGCGCCGCCTGGAAGGCAGTCGCCGCTTGCAGGGAAGCACTGCGTGGACGCAGCACCGCGGACCTGTTCGCAGGGCCGGCAGCTCGGTTTCCCCAGTTTTCCGCCAGCGGTGCCGGGCTGCTGCTGGACTTCACGCGCCAGCACCTGGATCGGGACGCCTTGGCTGCGCTGCTCGCGCTGGCCGCGTACGCCGACGTTCCTGGAGCTGCTGCGGCGATGTTTCGCGGCGACGCGATCAACCCCACGGAGTCGCGGGCCGCTTTGCACACCGCACTCCGCCAGCCGCCTGGCGCGAGGATCGGCGGCGCTGCGATCGAACAAGCCGTACTGGCCGAGCGTACCCGCATGCTGGGTTTTGCGGCCGATGTGCGCGAGGGACGAGCCTGCGGATCGTCAGGTCAGCGCTTCGAGACCGTGATCAATATCGGCATCGGTGGATCCGACCTCGGTCCCGCGATGGCCGTGGAGGCTCTGCGCAACTTCACGCAGGGCGGTCCGCTCGTGCGGTTCGTGTCGAACGTGGACGGTTGCGCACTCCACGACTCTCTGGAGACCTGCGATCCAGAGCGCACGTTGTTCATCATTGCGTCCAAGACATTCTCGACGCAGGAAACGATGGCCAATGCACGCACGGCCCGTGCCTGGATCGAGCGGCGACTCGGTGCAGACGCGATCCCAGCGCACTTTGTCGCCGTCTCGGTCAACACCGCCGCAATGAACCAGTTTGGCGTCCACCCGGACTACCGCTTCGTCATGTGGGACTGGGTGGGCGGACGGTATTCGCTCTGGTCATCGATTGGCGTGTCTCTCGCCATTGCGATCGGGCCGGTCTACTTCGAGGCGCTGCTGGCTGGCGCTCACGAACTCGACGTGCACTTTCGCGACGAGCCTCCAGGGCGGAACCTGCCGGTGCTGGCCGCGTTGCTGGGCATCTGGAACATCAATTTCCTGCAGCTTCCCACCCACGCGGTGCTGCCGTACGACTCGCGCCTGGCGCGACTGCCCGCCTACCTGCAGCAGCTGGAAATGGAGAGCAACGGCAAGTCTGTCGACGTGCACGGCCAGCCTGTAGATTGGGAAACGGCCGCGGTGCTGTGGGGCGCGCCCGGCAACAACGCACAACACTCGTTCTTTCAGCTCCTGCATCAGGGCACGCCCCGGGCGGCGATGGATTTCATCCTGCCTTTGGAGTCGTCCTGCGGGGATGCGTCGCACCACGAGCTTGCGGTCGCCAACTGTCTGGCCCAGGCGGAAGCGCTTATGTTCGGGGAGGCGTCCGGCCCGGACGTGCCGGCCTACAAGGGCCACGCCGGTGGTAGACCGTCCACGCTGATCCTTTTCGACCGGCTGGATCCCCGCAACCTGGGCGCGCTGCTGGCGCTCTACGAACACAAGGTTTATGTGCAGAGCGTGCTGTGGGGCATCAACGCGTTCGATCAATGGGGCGTTGAGCTGGGCAAGAAGGTCGCAGATCGGGTGCTAGCGGCTCTGCGCGCAGGTTCGGTGGCGGGTGTGAGTCCCTCGCTGGCCGGTACCCTCGAGGCCATGCGCGTGCGACGCTCCTGACGGCAGCGCTGTCGCGTCAACGGGCTCCGGCCAGCTGTCGGGGTGCGTTCGACTCGCCGGGCACAGTCCCGCAAAATTGCGCACCTTTTCGCCCGGTCGCCCGAGGTCTCAACAGCGTGCTTCGTGCTGACTCTCCGCCACGTGCCCGGCTTGTATGCCGCTGCGCGGGTCAACAGCTGCAGTCGAGCCCGGTATCGCATGCAGGATCGCCTTGGCTGCCGCCTGGGGACACGGCGCTGCGTCACGACATCCGGCTGTTGGCTGATGCCGGGGTACTCGATGTCCCGGTGACAACCTGGCCGTTGCCCTGGCCGGACATCGCGCGCGGACTGGAGCGCGGCAGCGCCCAGAGTGCCGTGAGCTCGCTGGCCCTGGAACAGGCGCTGCTCAGGGTGCGCGCGGCTGCCAGAAGCGCGGCGTCGAACGGTGGCTCCGGCCTCGCAGTATCGGTGGGCGGGGTGTCCGACGCAGGAGAACTGTGCGGATTCGACAGCACACCGCGGACCGAGGCGGAGTTGGCGGCCCAGGTCGCCTGGCTGGGGGATCGCTTCGCTGCCAACGTCAGCGTGACGGTGGCGGCTGACGACCCGGATGACCAGCGGGTTCGGCTCGCTGGCAGCTACGTTGGCGCGACGATAGGCAATTTCATGCTCTCCGCTGTTGCAGTTGATTGCTGCGGGGACCCGGATGGGACGGCAGCCTGCTGTTGGGTACCAACGCACGGCCAATTCCGGCAGTGTCACTCGAGGGCAAGTACTCGGACGCATCTTCCTTGCCCGTATTGCGCTGGTTCGGTCCCTGGCGCGCGAGTCTGGCCATCGGCCAGGCGGAGGGGTCCGATGTCGCCGTTCCAGACACGCGTTTCTTCGCGGCACGCCTGGTCGTCAAGCCGTGCCCGTGGTTGGAAGTCGCGCTGTGACGCAGCGCACAGTGGTGCGGGGCTTCGCGTCCATGCGGCTCCACGACTTTTCGCGACCTTCTGCTCGGGCGCGACAATCAGGACCCCACGCGCTCGCGCGCTCGAGAACCGGGCAATCAGATGGCCGGCTACGACATTCGCGCTCGATCGCCATGGCGGCGCCTGCCGCAATGATCTGTATCCGCAGGGCTATTCCTACCGTGGGCGCATCATCGGGCACGCGCTCGACAACGATGGGCGAATGTCGACGCTGTCGCTGCTGTGGGTGGCGCGCTCGGGAGCCAGTGTGGAACTGCTGGGGCGGCGCGTCGAAGCCAATCGCGACGGGCTTCCCGATGCGTCCCACCCCTGAGTCCTGCGGGCGCATCGACGTTCCGCAATTTTGCGGTTCGGGGCGCGGTGCAGTGGTGGGGGACGACGATCTCGGGGGGGGGGGGGTGGGTTACGATGACTATCAGCGCGGCTCGGGACCGTTCTCCGATGCTCGCGGCTTTGTTCAGATCGCTCGGGGGCTGTAGTCGATGTCGGTGCCGCGCAACCAGAAGTGTGTCCTCGCCGTGCTGTGCCTGGCACTGGCGGTCGCGGCGGTGTTTTCCGGCGAAGCTCGTGCGCAGGGCGCCGGCAGTCAGATGCCATCGGCCGCGCAGATGGAGATGCTCAGGAGCCTGACCCCCGAGCAGCGCGAGTTGATCCTGCGCGAACTCGGTGGCGAGGCTGCCAGCAGCAGCGCTGGCGATGTCCGGAAGAGCTCGAACCCGTCGGCCATCGATCCCGCGTCCGCGGCGAAGAAGAGTGGCAGGGGCGATGACGCGACCAGTGGAGCTCTCGACGAACGAGAGCCGCTGGAGCCGGTGTTCAAGCCGTCCGATTCGCTGTTGATCGAGGTGGATTTCCGCGGGCCGCGCATGCGTGTGCCGCCGGGTTCACCTCCCGGCACGGCCGCGGAGCCGGAGCCCGAGGAGCCAATTGAGCCGTTGCTCAAGGACCGCCTGGTCAAACTCATCACCCTGATCAGAGCCCGCAATCCCTACCGGCTCGACAGCCTCGGCACGCTTTCGTTGCCGGGATTGCTGCCAGTCCAGCTGGCGGGCCTTACCGCGGAGCAGGCGACTCAGCTGGTTTCCGCGGAGCCACTGGTTCGGCGCCTGGAGATCAAGGTCAACCGGCTGCCGCTCGTGCCCGTCGGAGCGGCGAGTCTGAAGCCCTTTGGCCATGACCTCTTCGAGCAGGACCCTGCGAGTTTCGCGCCGATGACGGACGCGCCCGTACCCGCCGACTACGTTGTCGGCCCCGGTGACGAGCTGCGCGTGCAGCTCTACGGCAGCCAGAACCGCAGTCTGCGGCTGGTGGTCGGGCGCGATGGCCGTGTCAACTTTCCCGAACTCGGGCCCATTGCCGTTGGCGGTCAGCGTTTCGAGCGTGTTCGCAACGCACTGGAGAGTCGAGTCGCCCGTCAGATGATCGGCGTTCGCGCCAGCGTGGCCGTCGGTGATACCCGGGGCATTCGCGTGTTCGTGCTCGGCGAGGCTCGTCGCCCCGGCTCCTACAGCATCAGTGGACTTGGCACGGTGACCACGGCGCTGTTTGCGGCCGGTGGCGTCAAGCGGATCGGCTCGCTGCGTGACGTCCAGCTGAAGCGCCAAGGCGCCGTCGTGCGGCGTCTGGATCTGTACGATCTGCTGTTGCGGGGTGACACGGCCAACGACGCCAAGCTTCTTCCCGGTGACGTGGTTTTCATTCCACCGATTGGCGCCACCGTCACCATCGAAGGAGAGGTTCGGCGGCCGGCAATCTACGAATTGTCGGGCACCGCGTCGGCGGAGTCGGTGGTGCAACTTGCCGGTGGCTTGACGGCGGAAGCCGAGTCGCGCGCAACGTTGGAGCGTGTGGACGAACAGCGTCGACGCATTGCGGTCGACATCGACCTCTCCCTCACCAATGGCCGGTCGCAGATTCTGCGAAATGGGGATCTGCTACGGGTCGCCAAGGTGCGTCCGCAGCTCGACTCCGGCGTCGTCCTTTCCGGCCATGTCCACTCGCCGCGCACGCTCGCGTGGCGCGATGGGCTGCGGCTGTTGGATGTGATTCCAACGGTCGACGATCTCAAGCCGAACGCCGATCTGGGATATGTGCTCATTCGTCGTGAGCTACCACCTGACCGGCGGATCGTGGTGCTGTCGGCTGATCTGTCTCGCGCGCTGCGAGCGCCTGGCAGTGACGTCGACGTGCGGCTCAGCCCGCGCGACCAGTTGATGGTGTTCGACCTTGAAACAGGTCGCGAGCGCGAAATTCAACGCCTGCTGGAGGAGATACGTCTCCAGGCACGTATCGATCGTCCTACTGCGATCGTTCGTGTCGGTGGCCGCGTGCGGGTCCCGGGTGAGTATCCGCTCGAACCGAACATGACCGTCAGCGACCTCATTCGCGCAGGCGGGAACCTTGCGGATACCGCCTACGGCGGGAAGGCCGAGCTGACGCGTTACTCGGTCGTGGATGGCGAGGCGCGTCGCACCGATCTCATCGAAGTGGATCTGGCGAAGGTCCTGCTCGGCGACAAAGAGGCGGATGTTGCGCTGCGGCCGTTCGACTATCTGAACATCAAGGAGATACCCGAGTGGGCTCAGCAGGAGGAGGTGACGCTGCTTGGCGAGGTCCGCTTCCCCGGGACGTATCCGATCAAGCGGGGAGAAACGCTGCAGTCTGTGTTGCGACGCGCCGGCGGCCTCAGCGAACTTGCGTTCGCAGCCGGCAGCGTGTTCACGCGGCAGGACCTGCGTGAGCGCGAGCAGAAGCAGCTCGATGTTCTCGCCAGCCGCCTGCAGAACGACTTGGGGACAATGGCCTTGCAGGCTGCCGCGGCAAATCAGCAGGGTGCCGCGCAGGCCGCCACCGTCGGTCAGTCGATCCTGAACCAGCTGCGGTCGACGCGTGCTGTCGGCCGACTCGTGATCGACCTGGAGAAGGCGATGACCGGCGCGACGGATTCCGCCGCGACGATCGTCCTGCAGCAAGGCGACACCCTGGTCGTACCCAAGCGCAGTCAGGAAGTCACCGTCATCGGCGAAGTACAGAACGCGACGTCCCACTTCTTCAAGGCCGGTCTCGGGCGCGATGACTACATTGCTCTGTCCGGCGGCATGTCGCGCAAGGCGGATGAGAAACGGATTTACGTCGTTCGGCCTAACGGCAGCGTCGTCGCCAGTGAGAATTCCAAATGGTTCAGCCGCGGAGCCAGGGTGGATATCAGGCCAGGCGACACCGTGGTTGTGCCGCTGGACACTGAACGGCTGCCAACACTGCCGTTGTGGCAGGCAGTCACCCAGATCATCTACAACCTCGCGATCGCTGCGGCCGCGGTCAATTCGTTCTAGCGTCACTGGTGCCCCGGCCGGAAAGGTCGCTGCACGAGGACAACCTATTGGGGGCGGTCGGATGGCGTCAAAGGGAATAGTACTGGCGGGCGGATCCGGGACGCGCCTGCATCCGGTGACACTGGCGGTCAGCAAACAGCTCCTGCCGGTTTACGACAAGCCGATGATCTACTATCCTCTGGCCACACTGATGCTCGCCGGCATCCGCGACATACTCGTCATATCCACGCCAGTCGATCTGCCCATGTACCGCAGGCTGCTGGGTACGGGAGACCAGTGGGGTCTCGAGATCCGCTACGCGGAGCAACCCAGGCCCGAGGGCCTAGCGCAGGCGTTTGTGATCGGCCGAGAGTTTGTCGGGTCCGGTCGGGTCGCGCTGGTCCTGGGTGACAACATCTTCTACGGACATGGGTTGCCGGAGCAGCTGCACTCGGCGAGCCAGCGCATTGTGGGCGCGACCGCCTTTGCCTATCGCGTCAGCGATCCGCAGCGTTACGGCGTGGTGGAGTTCGACGGCGCCGGCACTGCCATATCGATCGAAGAGAAGCCGGCGTCACCGCGGTCGAACTACGCTGTGACCGGTCTCTATTTCTACGACAACAGCGTGCTCGATGTCGCCGTCGCGCTGCGCCCGTCGCCACGCGGCGAGCTGGAGATCACCGACGTCAACGCGCATTACCTCTTGCGGGGCACCCTCTCGATCGAGCGCCTCGGGCGCGGCATTGCATGGCTCGATACCGGCACGCATGAGTCGTTGCTGCAGGCCTCGATGTTCATCGAGGCGATCGAGACGCGCCAGGGTCTCAAGGTATGCTGCCCGGAAGAGATCGCTTTTCGCGCCGGCTGGATCGACGGGCCGCAACTGGAGCGCTTGAGCGTGGCGCTGGGCAAGACCGCCTATGGGACCTACCTTCAGTCCGTGCTGCGTGAGGGGCGTTGAACGTGGAGGTTTTTCCAACAAAGCTGCCGGAGGTTCTCGTCGTCAAGCCGCGGGTGTTCGGTGACCATCGCGGCTTCTTTGTCGAAACATGGGAGGAGCGCGCGTTCGCGCGGGCCGTTCCTGGAGTGAGGTTTGTCCAGGACAACCACAGCCGGTCAGCGCGGGGCACGTTGCGCGGCATGCACTACCAGATTCAGCAAGCACAGGGAAAACTGGTCCGTGCCGCCCGCGGTCGTGTTTTCGATGTGGCTGTCGACATGCGCCGCAGTTCGCCACGCTTTGGCCAGTGGGTTGGAGTCGAACTCGACGACGTCGATCACACCATGCTGTGGGTGCCCCCTGGGTTCGCGCATGGTTTCATGGCTCTGTCGGAATCGGCGGACTTCGTCTACAAGGTGACGGATTTCTACGCCCCTCAGTTCGAGCGCACGCTGCGCTGGGACGACCCGGCGGTAGGGATAGCCTGGCCACTCCCCGACGGCAGCGCGCCGACGCTCGCTGCGCGCGATGCCGCGGCGCCGGGAATCGCTGGCGTCGAGTGCTACCCGTGATTGCGTCGATCAGCTCGGGGGCGAGCAGTGTCTAGCCTGCTGGTTACCGGCGGTGCCGGCTTCATCGGTTCGAACTTCGTCCGGTACTGGTCGAAGGCATTTCCGCGCGATCGAATCGTCGGACTCGACCTTCTGACCTATCCGGGCAACCCCGCCAACCTGGCAGACGTGGCGTCCCTGCCGGCCGTGCGCTGCGTGCGTGCGGACATTCGCGATGGCGCTGCGATCGAGTCCCTGATGCGGACCGAGGGCACCGACATCATGGTCAGTTTCGCGGCCGAATCTCACGTGGATCGATCGATAGAGGGGCTCGACGCATTCATCTCAACCAATGTTGTCGGGACGCACACCCTGCCGGCGACGGCGCGAAAGCTGTGGCTGGTTGAGCGGAGCGTTCCTCCGCATCGATTCCAACACGTCTCGACCGACGAGGTGTACGGGTCGCTCGGGCAGGAAGATGCTGCGTTTGTTGAATCCACGGCGTATGCGCCCAACTCTCCCTACTCAGCACGCAAGGCTGCTTCCGATCACCTTGTCAGGGCCTATCATCACACCTACGGCCTCGACGTCACTACCAGCAATTGCTCGAACAACTACGGTCCATTTCACTTCCCCGAGAAGCTGATTCCGCTGATGATCACCAACGTGCTGCGCGGCCTCGCGTTGCCTGTCTATGGCGATGGACGCAACGTGCGCGACTGGCTGCATGTGCGGGATCACTGCCGCGCCATCAAGCTGGTACTTCGTTCGGGTGTCCCGGGCGAGGTCTACAACGTAGGCGGAGGCGCAGAATGCCAGAACATCTGGCTGGTGCAGAAGGTCTGCAGCCCGATCGATGCGGCGTTCCTCGCTGATGCCTCGCTTCGCGAGCGATTTCCCAGCGCACCCGCCGCGCAGGGGCGTGAGTCCGCCAGCCTGATCACCTATGTTGCTGACCGCCCCCGCCACGATCGACGCTACCCAATCGATTGCCGGAAGATCGAGACCCGGCTGCGCTATCGCGCGACCGTTACTCTGGAATCGGGGCTCCGTGAAACAATAGACTGGTTTGTCGCCAATCAGTCATGGTGGTGCGCAGTGCTCGACGGCAGCTGCAAGTCGTTTCGGTTCGAGCAATGAACGCGCCGGTATCGAGTGTAATGCCGGTCCCGGACCTCGACCTGCGCTCGTTGTCGCTGCTGCTGTGGGCGCGGTGCTGGTGGCTAATGGCCGCCATGTTTCTGTTTGCCGGCGTGTTCGCTGTCGTTGCCCTGCTGACCGAGCCCGCGTTTCGCGCCACGAGCGTGCTGGCGCCGGCGCGAGCGGCCAAAGCCGGTCTTGGCGGGCTTGGCTCCACGCTGTCGGAGTTCGGGGGTCTGGCGTCGCTTGCCGGTCTGCATCTCGACTCCAGCGATTCCTCGACCTGAGGAGGCGCTGGCGGTTTTGCGGTCGCGGGAGTTCTCCGAGGCATTCATCAGCGACAACAAGCTGTTGCCCGCTAACTTCGACTGGTTCGGATTCGACTGCTATGGTTCCTGGGGCCGGTGCGGCGACTCAGCAGCGGGCTTTGTGCGCCCGATTCCGGGCTATTTCGCCGAGATAAAGAGCCGCCGAACGCATGGACTTTGCCAGCAAGTGTCACCAGCCTGCGTTGTCGGACTCATCCATCGTGGGTCTGTTCGCATTCCTCTATCATGACCAGTATGTCGAAGGCGGGGAGCGTTTCCTGTGCGTCTAACACTGGCCGGAACTGCGAGCGGTGTACTCGACCATTGGGTCGGACGTCGTGGGTGGGTCCGGATTCACCGCTCCGTGAGGATCATCGCTATGAAGATCTTGCAATTGTGCTTTGGCAGTCGCCACAGCCTTTCGGTCGCATGGGTCGCATGGGTCGCATGGGTCGCTGTGATGCTGGTCGGCTGCGGAGGCGGCAGTGGCGGCTCAGGTGCGCCCGCGGCTCCAACACCGGCTGCCGCGGCGCAGCCTAGGCCGTCGGTACCACTTGCACAGACGAGTGAGAACGCCGTCGCGACGACGACGCTGTCTTTTGCAACCTTCGAGGGCCCTTTGCGGCTTGCGCAACTGGTCCGAAACTGGCGGCCCAATATCATCGCGCTTCGGTTCATGCCACGGGAGCCGTTGCCGACAACGGGGTGACGCGGCGGCCGCGACCCGCGCCATTCAGGTTTTCGGTGCACTGACAGTGCGTACTCGAAGCCCATTGCGAGGCGTCGGGAAGGATCTCGATCGGGCGCGCAAGCGCCGCAGTTGGGTGCTCGGGGCGAGTCGGTGAGGAGTGGAGCGAGCATGGCGCTTGAGAAAGTGAATCCGCACATCTGCCGTGATTTTGAGGCGTACCTGCGCGAGCAGGGAGAGGTCGAAGCGGCCGCCGCGCTGGCGATCAAAGGCGTGCTCCGGGCGGCGGCCATAGCCGCGAGCCTTGCCGGCCTGGTGGCGTGCGGTGGCGGCGACCAAGCAGGATCTGCAAATGCAACAGCGCCCGGGACGTGCACCGCCGGCGCTGCGGGCTCACCGTCATCTACGTATTTTGATATCAATCACGTGCTCGGCGCGGGCCAAAGCCTGTCGGTCGGCACTGCCGGCAGCCCGAGGCTGACGGGCACCCAGCCCTACGACAACCTCACTTTCAGCAGCGGCGTGGTGAGCGGCGGAACCGGACTGACCTCGCTGGTGCCTCTCATCGAGAATAGCCTCAGTGAGGGACGCTCTGTCGAAACACCATGGAGTGCCTTCGCGAACCTGGTCACGAAGGCCGCTCGGGAATCGGTTCTCGTGAATGAAGTGCCGGGGCGGCGTACCCATGACCTACTCGTGAGCTCCCACGGAGTAGGCGGCGTCTCGTACGCCGGCCTGAAGAAGGGAACCCAACCTTTCGCGAACGGCATGGCACAAGTCGCAGCGGGCCTGTCGCTGGCGCGCGCCGCCGGCAAGTCATACGTCGTGCGCGCAGTCGCCATCATGCACGGCGAATCGGATCACATCGAACGCAATTCCAACTACCAAGCGAACCTTGTTGAGTGGTATGCGGACTACGCTGCCGGAATCAAGGCCATCACCTGTCAAAACATCCCAGTCCCTATGTTCGAGTCCCAGATCAGTAGCTGGTCTGTGCTCGGTCAGGCGACCAGCGATATCCCGAGCGCGCAGCTCGCGGCTCACCTTGCGGTTCCCGGTGGGATCATTCTCGTCGGAGCGAAGTATCACCTGCCGTACAGCCCCGACGGCCTGCACCCAACCAACGAGGGGTATCGCCACCTCGGTGAGGACTATGCCAAGGCCTACCGCCGCGTCGTTCTAGAGGGAGGTTCGTGGGAACCGCTGCGCCCACTTTCAGTGACCCGCAGCGGCGTCGTGATCACCGTACGCTTCTCCGTACCCGCGCCGCCGCTCGTGCTCGACACGACACGTGTCACCAACCCGGGCCAATTCGGCTTCGAGTATGTCGATGCGTCGGCGCGGCCAGCTCAGATCGTGAGTGTCTCGCTCACAGGACCCGATACCGCGACCATCACACTCAGCGAGGTACCGACCGCTTCCGGAAAGCGATTGAGGTACGCCTTTACGGCGGCGCCCGGCAATCCGGCGGGTCCTGCAACGGGACCGCGTGGGAACCTGCGAGATTCGGACCCCACTGTCTCCCGCCATGGTTACGAGCTCTTCAATTGGGCGGTGCACTTCGACGAGCCCGTACCTTGATTGCGTCTGCTCGAACCCGACCCCGCTGAGTAGCGCATCTAGGTCTTCGCTGTGCGATGACCCTTTCAGCGTCGCAAGTCACCGGCGTCTGCTCGGCCTAAGTTTTTCGTTCGACGGTCGCGAAGCGCTGCGAATCCCCGTATTTCCACGGACTCTTCAATGATATTCGCCGTTCGGATACAGAGCTCATGACCAACGCAGCGGTTGATCGCCGCTTTGTCATGTTCGGTACTCGTCTGGATCTCCGGATGCGTTGGCAGCGAGAAGAGTTCTACCGAGGCAGTTGTCGTGTAGCGCGCGGCAGCGCCTACTTCCGAGGCGATTCTCAGTGTCGTTGTCGAGGGATTGCGCCGTGACTCGCTGCTCCTGCGCAGCGCGAACGAAGACCTGTCCGTATCCACTG
>JANPDV010000335.1:0-22773 GCA_031431655.1 Gammaproteobacteria bacterium
CCCGCGCCATGCACGTCGTGGCGCGCGAGGCGCGTACGATCGAACACCGCCTGTCGCGGCAGGAATGGATCGTCGGCGACGCCTTCTCCGCCTGCGACATGGTCATCTATCCGTGGATCGCCGTGCTGCAGCGGGCGCTGAAGCGGCCGGCGGCCGGCGAACTGGCGCGACGCTTCCTGCCGATCGACGCCAATTATCCGGCACTGGGCCGCTGGCTGGCCCGCATCGAGGCGCTGCCGGGATATGCGAACACTTACCCGCCTCACTGGCGTGCAGCCGACGCGAAGATTGCCGTTTAGGTGCCGTCGCGGCGCCGGCTTGCTACTCTGCCGGTCGTGTGGGCCGAGTCGTCAGGGAAGACCAGATCATGAGTGACCATCCAGTCCATTTCGATTTTCCGGGCCGCATCGTGTTCGTCGGTTTCGGCAGCATCGGCCAGGGTGTCCTGCCGCTGATCCTGCGCCACATCCGCATTCCGCCCGAGCGCATCACCATCGTCACCGCGGAGGACCGCGGCGCCGAGGAGGCGCAGCGCTACGGCGTCAAGTTCATCCGCGAGCCCCTCAAGCGCGAGAATTTCCGCCGCATCCTCGAGCCGCTGGTCGGGCGGGGCGACTTCGTCCTCAACGTTTCGGTCGACGTCGCGTCAGTCGCGCTGGTGAAGTTCTGCTGGGAGCGAGGCTCGATGTACCTCGACACCTGCATCGAGCCGTGGGCGGGCGGCTATACCGACCCGGGCCTGCCTGCAGCCAGGCGCACCAACTACGCGCTGCGCGAAGAGGCACTCGCCATGCGCATCAGCGCCGAAGGCGCCCCGACCGCGGTGATGACGCACGGTGCCAATCCCGGGCTGGTCTCGCACTTCGTCAAGCGCGCGATGCTGACAATCGCCCGCGATACCGGCGTCGATCCCGGTGATCCGGTGGAGAAGTCGGAATGGGCCGCGCTGGCGCGCACGCTCGACATCAAGGTGATCCACATCGCGGAGCGCGACACGCAGGTGTCGCCGGTGCGCAAGAAGCAGAATGAGTTCGTCAACACCTGGTCGGTGGACGGCTTCGTCGGCGAGGGCGCGCAACCCTCCGAGCTGGGCTGGGGCTCGCACGAGCGCAACTTCCCGCGCGACGCACGCAAGCACGACTTCGGCTGTGGCGCCGCGATCTGGCTTGCCCAGCCCGGTGCGGCCACGCGCGTTCGTACCTGGACGCCGCGCGCCGGCCATTTCCACGGCTGGGCCATCACGCACAGCGAGGCGATTTCGATCGCGGACTATCTGTCGGTAAAGAAGCACCAGCAGGTGCTCTACCGGCCGACGGTGCACTACGCGTATCACCCCTGTGACGACGCCGTGCTCTCGGTGCACGAGTTCGTCGGGCGCAACTACATCCTGCAGGACTCCAAGCGGATCCTGATGGACGAGATCGCGCCGGGCGGCATCGACGAGCTCGGCGTGCTGCTGGCCGGCCACAAGAAGAACGCGTACTGGTATGGCTCGCAGCTCAGCATCGATGAGGCCCGCCAGCTCGCGCCCTACAACAATGCCACCAGCCTGCAGGTCACGGTGTCGTGCCTTGCGGGGATGATCTGGGCAATGGAGAACCCGAATCGCGGCATGGTCGAGGCCGACGAGATGGACTACAAGCGCGTGCTGGAACTGTGCACGCCCTATCTCGGCACGCTGACCGGCGAGTACACCGACTGGACGCCCCTGTCGGATCGCGAGCGCCTGTTTCCGGAAGACATCGACAAGAGCGACCCCTGGCAGTTCAAGAACGTGCGCGTGGTGTAACGACCGCCGGCTATTCGTCCAGCAGTTGCTGGATCGCGGCCTCGAACGCGACGGCGTTGGGTTGCCCCGCGTGCTGCTCGCCGACCAGCAGGCGGCGAACGTTGCCGCGCTTGTCGACGAGGTAGAAAGCCGGCCAGTAACGATTGCCCAGCGCGTTCCAGTAACGCAGATCGTCGTCTAGCATCGTCGGAGTCTGTTCCAGTCCGTACTCACGCAGCCTGGCGAGCGTGCGCGCCGGCTGCTTCTCGCGATCGAACTCCGGACTGTGCACCGACACCAGCTTCAGTCCCCGCGGCGCGAAACACTGCTGCACGGTCTTCAGCCAGGGGAATGAGCGGTAGCAGTTCCAGCAGTCGGGGCGCGGCTCCCGCGCCGAGGCACAGCACGGCCAGGGCGCCGATCACGAGATTGCGTTTGGTCATGGTCTTCAAGACCGTCCGGCGCGCGGGTTTGTTTCAGTCCGCGCCAGCGGGCCTGTCGCCGTAGCGGACGTTCACGATCGTGTAGCGGCGCGGACCGTCCGGCAGGTTCACCGTCACGTCATCGTCCAGCGCCTTGCCCAGCAACGCGCGCGCGAGCGGGGCATCCAGGCTGATGTAGGCCGGCGCCATGTCGAACTCATCCGGACCGACGATCCGCCAGCACAGTTCGGTGCCGGCGGCATCTTCGACCGTCACCCAGGCGCCGAAGAAAACGCGTCGAGGGTCGCTCGGCGGTTGCTCCACGACCACCATGTCCTCGAGCCGTTTGCGCAGGAAGCGCACGCGCGAGTCGATTTCCCGCAGCCGGCGTTTGCCGTACGTGTAGTCGGCATTTTCGGAGCGGTCGCCCTGGGCCGCGGCCTCTGAAACCGCCTGGGTTACCCGTGGCCTCTCGACGCGCCACAGCGCCTCCAGTTCCGCGCGCAGACGGGCGTGCCCTGCGGCGGTGATGAACTTCGAGCCGGGCCGCGTGGGCGGACGGTAGCGGGTCATGGCTTGACTTAACTCGGGAAAAGGTGGGACGCATTGTGCCGCAGCGGCAGTGGATCGGCGGGCGCCGCCTGGAACTGTGGCCGCCAGCACAGTCGTCGCCGCGGGACGCACCTAGTCTTTCAGTCCATGGCGACCAAGTACTTCACGCACTTTGTCACCGGTGCCGAGGAGGCGCCGCAGGCGAACGAGTGGAGCGGAGTGGTCGAACTGACTCAGCCCCTGGAGGGGCGGCAGGGTGGGCAGCGGGAGCTGCGCAGACTGCTCGCGGCGAACTTCGATGTGGAGAGCGATGACATCCGGATCCTCCATTGGGCGCGCCTGCACTGATTGGCTGACGGACTCTTTACCGATCCCCTAGCGGACTTCCTTCCCTTCATTGAAAGTCCGCAACTTCGACCCCGGGCCTCGCGGCCCGGGGTTTTTTTATGCCCCGCCGCTGCATTCGTCGCCCCGACGTACCGCCCGACAGGCGAACGTGTGACACTTCCGGCTTCGGCGGTCCTGTCGACCGCATTGCCACGAAATCGGAGGATCCATGCGTTTCCCGGTCACCCTGTTGCTTGGGCTTGCGAGCCTGGCGTTGAGCGGTTGCGGCTACAACACGATTCAGACCCAGGACGAGGCCGTCAAGGCCGGCTGGTCCGAGGTAGTGAACCAGTATCAGCGTCGTGCTGACCTGATTCCGAACCTCGTCAACACCGTGCGCGGCTTCGCGGCCCAGGAAGAGAAGATCCTGGTCGGCGTCACCGAGGCCCGGGCCCGCGCGACCTCGATCCAGGTTACGCCGGAAGTCCTGAACGACCCGGAAGCGCTGAAGAAATTCCAGGCGGCGCAGGGTGAGCTGACCAACGCGCTGAAGAGCCTGATTGCGATTACTGAAAACTACCCGCAGCTCAAATCCGACCAGAATTTCCGCGACCTGCAGGCGCAGCTCGAGGGCACCGAAAACCGCATCACGGTGGCGCGCAACCGCTACATCGAGACGGTGCAGGCCTACAACGGCACCATCCGGCAGTTTCCGACCAACCTGACTGCAATGCTCTTCAAGTACTCGGTGAAGCCCAACTTCACGGTCGAAAACGAAGCAGCCATCGCGCGACCGCCCACGGTGGATTTCGGCGCGCCTGCGCCTGCTGCAGCGGCGCCCGCCAAGTAACGGCCGAGTCCTGCCTGACGCCATGACCTTGAACGGGCAGCCGATGGCCCGGCGACATTGCGCGTGGCCGGCAGTGCTGGCGGGCCTGCTCGCGGTGGCAGGCGCTGTCGCCGTGGCACAGGGCCTGCGACCTGTGCCACCGCTCGAAGCGCGCGTCACCGACCTCACCGGCACCCTGACCGCTGCGGAGCAGAGCCAGCTCGAGCAGCGACTCGCCGAGTTCGAGGCCCGCAAGGGCGCTCAGATCGCGGTGCTGATCGTGCCGAGCACGCGGCCCGAAGAGATCGAGCAGTTCGGCATCCGGGTGGCCGATGCCTGGAAGCTCGGTCGTGCCAAGCCGGATGACGGTGCGCTGCTGATTGTCGCCAAGGAAGATCGGCGTCTCAGGATCGAAGTGGGCCGCGGCCTGGAGGGGGCGCTGACCGACCTCGTATCCAAGCGGATCCTCGACGAAACGGTGACCCCGCTGTTTCGCCAGGGCGATTTCGCCGGCGGGGTCTCCGCTGGCATCGACCGCATGATCAGCGTCGTCGACGGCGAGCCGCTGCCGGCGCCGGACCCGAAATGGAGTGGCGGCAATCAGCCGCTCGCGGACCTTTTCCCGCTGCTGATCGGGGTGGTGCTGATCGGCTCGAGCGTGCTGCACGCATTCCTCGGACGCGCGTTGGGCTCGGCGGCAGTCGGGGGAGTCGCCGGCTTCATCGGCTATTCGGCTACCGGGGCAATCGGAGCTGCCGTCGGCGTCGGGGCGCTGGCGTTGTTCGCGTCGTTCCTGTTCGGCTTCCTGTCCGCAGGGCGTTGGTCCAGCCACCCAGGTCGCGGTGGCTCACGCTCGGGTGGCTGGGGCGGCGGGGGCGGTTTCGGCGGCGGTGGCGGCGGATTCGGCGGCGGCGGCGGCGGCAGTTTCGGCGGCGGCGGCGCCTCGGGGAGCTGGTAGACATGGGCGTTCGACGGATCCTGCGGCACCTGTTCACGACGCAATGGGGCACCCGGCGGCGATTCCCGGCCGCGGTGCTGGCGAGCATCGATGCGGCCGTGGGCGAGGTGGAGCGTCGTCACGCTGGGGAAATCCGCTTCGCGATCGAAACGGCGTTCGATGTGCCGGAGCTATGGTTCGGCGTGACGCCGCGACAGCGGGCGCTGCAGGTATTCGGGCAGCTCGGCGTATGGGATACCGAGCACAACAACGGCGTACTCATCTACGTGTTGATGGCCGACCGCGACGTCGAGATCGTGGCCGACCGGGGCCTCACGGCGCACGTGTCGCAGGCGGAGTGGGATGCCGTGTGCCGGCAGATGGAGGACCACTTCCGCGCGCGGCGCTATGGCGAGGGCGCGGCAGCCGGCATCCGCGGAGTCGGCGCGCTGCTGGCCCAGCACTTTCCCAATCGGGGCAGCGACGCCAACGAGCAGCCCAACCAGGCGGTACTGCTGTAGCCGTTTGGCGACAGCGATTCGGGGCAGGGTCGATGCCATAATCGGTGGATGCACGCCAGTCGTATGCTGTTCCGAAGCGCCGCCGCCAGCGCACTCTGTATCGCCCTTACCGCCTGCTCGCTGATCGGCGATCCGTGGCGCAAGCCGCCGCCGCCACCACCACCACCGGCCGCGCTGGTGATACCGGTGCCGACGTCGATGCATCGCTTCGAGATCGATCCCGAGCGCGACGATGTGATTGGTGAAGTGCAGGTCACCACGGCGACCAAGGAAGACACGCTGTCGGATATCGCGCGCCGGTTCAACGTGGGCTACGAGGAAATCGTCCGCGCCAATCCGAAGGTGGATCCGTGGCTGCCCGGGGCAGGCCGCGAGATCATCGTGCCGACGCAGCACATCCTGCCGAATGCGCCGCGCGAAGGCATCGTGATCAACTCGGCCGCGATGCGGCTCTATTATTTCCCGAAGCGCGTCGACGGCGAGAAGCAGGTGGTTTATACCCACCCGATCGGCATCGGCAAGGTCGGCTGGAAGACCCCCGAGGGCGCGACCAAGGTCACGCGCAAGACCAAGAACCCGATCTGGATTCCCGGGCCCGGTGTGCGGGCCGAGCACAAGAAGAACGGCGAGATCCTCCCCGCCGTGGTTCGCGCCGGCCCCGAGAATCCGCTCGGCTCGCGCGCGATGTACCTGGGTTGGCCGCAGTACCTGATCCATGGCACCAACAAGCCTTACGGTGTCGGCCTGCGCTCCAGCCACGGCTGTGTCCGGCTCTATCCGGAGGACGTGGAGTCGATATACGAGATGGTCGGGATCGGCGAAAAGGTCACCGTGGTGAACCAGCCGTTCGTCTTCGGCTGGCACAATGGGCAGCTCTACCTGCAGGCATTCGACGTGCTGGAGGACGATCCGCGCGACTGGGACAAGGCACAGAAGAACCTGCTGAGCCGTTCGCTCGCAAAGCGCATCCAGGCGGAACTGAAGGCGCGCAACGAGAGCGTCAACTGGGAACTGGTTTCGCAGCTCGGCCATGACCCGCGCGGCGTACCGGTATCGATCTCCGAGGCGGGCACTTCCGTCGACCTGGTGATCGCCGCCGCGCCGCGGGTGCAGAACCGGGTGGCGCCGGACTCCACGTGGGACGGAGTCTCGAACCTGCCCGTGGACGAGAAGACATTTCAGGAAATGCTCTCCGACAGCGACCCTGACGCGCCCGGCGCCGGCGCGTCACGCGGCGCGCCGCCGCGCACCTGAGCCAGGCCGACTGACGTGAACCGCGCCTGCGCCTGGCTTGCTGCCGCGGCTCTCAGCGCGTTGCCGTTCGCAGCGCAGGCGGCGTCGCCCGGCACGCCGGGGCCGGATCCGCATTCCTACGCCAATTTCGATGCGGTCCGCGTGCGCCACCTGGAGCTCGCGCTCGATGTCGACTTCCGCCAGCGGCGGCTGATCGGCCGGGTCGACCTGCAGATCGAGCGGCTGCGAGCCGATGCGACCGAACTCATTCTCGACACCAGCGGCCTGGCCATCGAGCGCGTGGAGCGGCGCGGCCGGGCGCTGCGCTTCACTCTCGCGGATGGCGACGCGCTGCTTGGCCGGGCGTTGCGCATCGAGCTGCCCAAGGCGCAACGCGGTGCCGGGGCGGCGTCGGGCGCCGCGCCGGAGACCGTTCGGATCCTCTATCGCACCAGCCCGGACGCGCGTGGCCTGCAGTGGCTGGAGCCGCGGCAGACGGCCGACCGCCAGCAGCCGTTCCTGTTTTCCCAGTCCCAGTCGATTTACGCGCGTACGTGGATTCCCTTGCAGGACTCACCGGCCGTGCGAGCCACCTACCGTGCGCAACTGCGGGTGCCTGCCGGCCTGCGGGCCGTGATGAGCGCGGACAACACTCAGCCGGCCACCGAGGGCGGGCGGCTCTGGCATTTCGAGATGCCGCAGCCGATCCCGTCGTATTTGATGGCAATCGCGGTCGGACGCATCGACGCGCGCGAGATCGGTCCGCGAACCACGGTGTTTGCCGAGCCATCGGTGCTGCAGGCCGCTGCGCGCGAGTTCGCCGAGACTCCCGCGATGATCGACGCCTGCGAGGCGATGTACGGTCCATACCGCTGGGGTCGCTACGACCTGCTGATACTGCCGCCTTCATTTCCGTATGGCGGCATGGAGAATCCGCGGTTGTCCTTCATCACCCCCACCGTGCTGGCGGGCGATCGCAGCCTGGTGTCGCTGATCGCACATGAGCTGGCGCATTCCTGGTCCGGCAACCTGGTGACGAACGCCAGCTGGCGCGACTTCTGGATGAACGAGGGTTTCACGACCTACCTCGAACGCGACATCGTCGAGAAGCTGTACGGCGCCAAGCGGCGTGAAATGGAATCAGTGCTGGGCCTGCAGTCGCTGCGCGACGACCTGCAACGCGTGCCCGCAAGGTTCCAGGTGCTCGCTCCCGAGATGCGCGGCGCCGATCCGGAGGACAACACCACGCAGATTCCCTATGAAAAGGGCCGCCTGTTTCTCGACTGGCTGGCATCGCAGTTCGGTCGCGAGACGGTGCAGGATTTCCTGCGCGGCTGGTTCGATGCACACGCATTCCAGAGCGTTACGACCGAACAGTTCCGCGCCTGGCTCAGCAGCAACCTGCTGGCCCGCAAGCCCGGCGCGGTGACCGAGGCGCAGGTCGCAGAGTGGCTGTTCCAGCCCGGGCTGCCCTCCTATGCGGTGCTGCCGCGTACCGCGATCTTCGAGCGCGTTGATGCGCAGCGCGCCGAGTGGCTCGCCGGGCGCGTCGCTGCCGCTGCGCTGCTGGCCAATGACTGGTCGGTGCAGGAGCGCCTGCATTTCCTCGATGGCTTTGCCGCGCCGCCGAGCCTGGCCCCGATGGCGGAGCTGGATGCGGTGTTCGGCCTCACCGCGACGCGCAATGCCGAGATCGCGCACAGCTGGCTGCTGCTGGCAATCCGCGCGGACTACGCGCCGTCGTGGCCGCGCCTGGAGGAGTACCTGCAGACGATCGGCCGTCGCAAGCTGGTGCGACCGCTGTATGCCGAGTTGATGAAGACCGCGCAGGGCCGCGAGCGCGCGCAACGCATCTATGCCCTCGCGCGTCCGGGCTACCACCCGATCCTGGTCGCCTCGCTGGACCCGATCGTCCGCCCGGCTGCTCGATGAGTCGCCCAGGGCGTCGCGAGTGGTAGTCCCGATCCGGGACGACAATCCGACCCGCATCCGGCCCTACATCAACTGGACGTTGATAGGCCTGTGCGTGCTCGCCTTCCTGTGGCAGATCGGCGCCGGCGAGCAGGGCTTCGCTCGCACCGTGCTGGCCCTGGGCGTAGTGCCGGCGGTGCTGCTGGGCACTGCCTCGCTGCCGCCGGAACTCGACTGGATACCACCGACGGCCACGGTGTTCACGTCGATGTTCCTGCACGGTGGCTGGGGCCATCTGCTGGGCAACATGCTGTTCCTCTGGGTGTTCGGCAACAACATCGAGGACGCCATGGGCCACCTCCGTTACATCGCGTTCTATCTGCTGTGCGGCGTCATCGCCGTACTTGCCCAGGTGCTGCCGGATCCGGCTGGCGAGGTTCCCATGGTCGGCGCCAGCGGCGCCATCTCCGGGGTGCTCGGCGCGTACCTGCTGCTGTATCCGTCTGCGCGCGTGTTGCTGGCGCTGCCACCGCCATTCGTGTTCATCACGCTCGGCTGGTTTCGCGCGGTATGGGTTCTGGCGCTGTGGTTCGCGATACAGCTGGCGATGAGTCTCGGCGCTGCCGGTGAGGGTGGCGTCGCGTTCGGCGCGCACGTCGGTGGCTTCGTCGCAGGCGCGCTGCTGATTCCGTTCTTCAAGCACGCTGACGTGCCGCTCTGGCGCCGCTAACGGTGCGCGCAATCATTCATCACAAGTGTTAAATTGCGCGCGGTCCAGGCGTGTGGTGAATCGTGGCTGAAGCGGCGTACTCCGCCTTCCAACCTGTCGAGCAGAGCAGTCCGGAGCAGGGCATCGCCCGTGCGCCCACCGGCACCACCGCCTTCGTCGGCCGCGCACTCAAGGGCCCGGTCAACCTGCCGGTCACGATCAGCACGTTCGCCCAGTACCAGCGCATCTTCGGCGGCCTCTGGCAGGCGTCCACGCTCGCGTATGCCGTCGAGCATTTCTTTGCCAACGGCGGACGCACCGCGATCATCGTGCGTGTCGCCAACGGCGCGACTGCGCCGACGCTGACGCTGCCGGGCCTGCGCGGCCCACTGACCCTGGTGGGGCTCGCCCCCGGGTCGCGCGAGTTCCTGCGTGCGTCGGTGGACTTCGACGGCATTCCGCCGGATGACGTGGAGCGCTTCAACCTGGTGGTGCAGCGGATTGCCGGCGTCGGTTCCGAGCGCATCGAGGAGCAGGAGATCTTCCGTCGGGTTTCCACGCGCCCCGACTCCGGGCGGTTCGTGGCGGATGCGCTGTCGGATTCCGCCCTGGTGCGGGTTCAGGGCAGCGTGCCGATGATCCGGCCTGCCGTGACGCGCGGCATCGCGCCGGGGGCCGTCGTGGGCTACGTTGGTGCCAACAACGACGGCGACGACGGCCAGCCCATATCCGACTACGACGTAATCGGGTCCGTGACCGCCGCGCGCGGCATCTTCGCACTGGCCGCGGCCCCGTCGTTCGGCATGCTCTGCATCCCGCCGCTGGATCGCGAACGCGATGTGGGTTCCAGCACCCTGCTGGTGGCGGCCAAGTTCTGTCGCGAGCGCCAGGCACTGCTGGTGGTCGATCCGCCCGCGGCCTGGGCCACCACCGCCGAAGCGCTGCACGGCGCACGGCGCTGGCCGTTCCGCGCCGACAATGCCGTGATGTTCTTTCCGCGCCTCACCGCGCCGGATCCGCTGCTGGGCCGCGACGTGCAGTTTGCCAATTGCGGTGCGGTTGCGGGCGCGCTGGCGCGCTCTGACGATCGGACACCGCCGTGGCTGCCGCTGGCGCACACGCCGTGGCTGTTCGACACGCAGCTGCGGCCATCCTGCGACATCAGCGCTTCGGACCGTCTGCGGCTGCTGAACCTGGGCGTCAACGCCGTGCGAGAGCAGGGCGCTGGGGCGGACGAAAAGCTGCGCACGCTGGCCACCGGCAACTCGGTGGCCTCCGACTGGCGCTACCTGGGCCCGCGGCGGCTTGCACAGTTCGTGGCGCTGTCGATCCAGCAGGGTACGCGCTGGGTCGGGTTCGCACACAACGGCACGGACACCTGGCGCCGCGCACGCGGGCAGGTCGAAGCGTTTCTCGAGTCGCTGGCGCAGGAAGACGCGTTTCCCGTGAGCGACGACTGCGACAGCTACTTCGTCGTCTGCGACGAACGGCTCAACGACGCCCGCGCGCTGGCGGCAGGGCGTGTCACGCTGCTGTTCGGCATCGCGACGTCGCGGGCCGGCGAGTTCCACGCGTTCCTGGTGACGCACCGTGGCGGTGAGAGCCGCGTCCGCGCTGTGTCGGTAAACCGCCTGGCCACGGGTGGCTCGAGCGTCGACGTGGAGATCGAATCAACGCTGCTGCGCGGTCTCGCGGGGTGACACGTACATCGTGATCACGGCGCGCACGACTTCCTCGCCCGAGGCGTTCGTCACGGTGACCGGGACCCCGATGTTCTCCGCGCCCTGCCATTCGTTCTTGTCGAGGCGCGCGGCCGCCGTGATCCGACCCTGGGCGCGCTTGAGGTATTCGATGGTCATGCCACGCGGAATCCAGCGCATGGTCGCGGGGATCGTCACCTCGGTGCACAGACCCGCCGCCAGTTCGCACAGGTTGCCCATGGCGAGCGCATGCACCGTGCCTATGTGGTTCTCGACCGCGCGGCGCTGCGGCATGTCGACGCGGCACAGCGCCGGCTGCAGCACCAGGAAGCGCGGGGCGATCGTGGCGAAGTAGGGAGCCTTGCGGCAGACGGCCCGGGCGAACAGCCAGCGGCCCAGGCCCGAGCCCGACGCACGTTGCCACTGGCGCAGGATCGGCGAGATCGGGGACGTATTGCTCATGGTGAGCCAGTCCAGCTGGGCCGCCGTGGTGGCGACCGCCCGAGTATCAGTCATCCGTTGCAAACCGTGAAATCAGTGTTTCCCTGACGGGCCGGCACTTTAGTGCACACTCGCAGGGGGCTCAAGTAGGGTTCGCCGTATGCCAAGGCCGCATCTCGAGTTCATCCACGCCCAGCAGCTGCGGTGGCGCGCCGCGCCATTCGCAGGGGCCGCATGGTCTGGCGTGGAGGCCAAGGTATTGAGTCGCGACCCGCTTTCGGGAGCCTGCAGCGCACTGCTGCGCTATCCGGCCGGCTGGCAGTCCGCCGCGTCGGTGCTGGCGGCTTCGCACGAGTTGTTCGTGCTCGACGGCGAACTGCGGATCGGCACGCAGCGCTACGGGCTCGACGATTACGCGTTCCTGCCGGCGGGGTTCCCGCACGTTGCGCAGTCGGCGCCGGGCGGGGCCACGGTGCTGGGCTTCTTCGATCTCGATCCCGCCAGCCGCGCGGTTTCGCCGCCGTCCGGGTTTGCCCCCGGGGGGTGGGACGCGACAGCGTTGATCGAGCGCATCGACACCCACAACACTGCATGGACCCGGCACGACATCGATCCATCCGTGCAGTTCCTGAATCTCGCGCACAAAGTGCTGCGGAACGTGCCCGCCACCGGCGAGAAGACCATCCTGCTGTCGTCGGGCGCGCAGACGCATCCGGACGGCTGGCAGGAAGCCCAGCTCGCGCACGACTGCGTGGAGGAGATGTACCTGCTTGGCGGCGACATCGTCGGCGAGCGTGGCACGATGTACGAAGGCGCGTACTTCTGGCGGCCGGCTCGGATCTGGCATGGTCCGTTCGGCTCGCGGCGCGGCTCGCTGTCGCTGATCCGCTTCTGCGAGGGCCATCACCAGAATCGCTGGGGCGCGCAGCCGATGCCGTTCCAGCTTGCGCCTGCCCATGCGCCGGCGTTGCCGACGGAACTGCAGGGCGCCGGCAGCGCGGCCTGGACGCCACCGCGCTTCTGACGCCTTGGCCAGCAAGTCACCGTCGGGTTCGCGTGCCGAGCTGCCGGGCGGACCGCCTTTCGATGCGATCTGGAACGCGATTGCGGCCGTACCCCCGGGAGACTGGGCTTCCTATGGTGAGATCGCGCGGCGTGCCGGCGTGCCACGCGCGGCCCGACTGGTGGGCTTCGCGCTGCGGCGCGTGCCGTCCGGTCGCCGCCTGCCCTGGCATCGCATCGTCGGTGCGGGCGGACGCATCGCGTTGCCGCCGGGAAGCCGCGCCCGGGCGCAACAGATCAGGTTGCTGCGGGCCGAGGGGGTCGCGGTGGTCAATGGGCGCATCCGCAGCGCGCCGGCCTCGCCGGACGCTGCCGGCCTGGATGCGATGCTGTGGAGCGCGCCTGCGCGCGTGACCCGGAGATAGCCGGCTAGAATGCGCAGCGCGGCCGGTAACGCTGCCAGCCATGGTTCGCAACGAGGCAAGACGGGTGGGTGAAAGATACGTCGTTTTCAGTCACGGCAAGGACTCCGGGCCCTGGGGCAAGAAGATCAGTGCGCTCGCGGAGACCGCCCGCGGCGAGTCGTACAAGGTCGAGTCGATCGACTACCGTAGAATCGACGATCCGGACGAGCGCGTGCAACGGCTGGTCGAGGGTTGCCGTGAACTGCAGGGCGAACTTGTGCTGGTTGGCTCGAGCCTCGGCGCCTATGTCGCGGCCGCCGCGGCATCGACACTGCACGCGCGCGGCTTGTTCCTGATGGCCCCTGCGATCTACATGGAGGGCCTGCCGCCGCTGCGGCCGCGCGCCGTCGATTGTCCGATGACGATCGTGCACGGCTGGATCGACGAAGTGGTACCGGTCGACCACAGCGTGCGCTTTGCCCGCGAACATCACGCCACGCTGCACCTGGTGCACGACGAGCACGGGCTGCACGAGTCCGTGCGGCGCCTGAAGCACCTGTTCGAGTACTTCCTCGTGGCGCTGGATATGCCCCACGAAGGGGCATGAACGGACTGCTGCGCCGGATTCTCGCGCTGTGGGTGCGCGCGGAGGTCCGGCCCGATGACATCGCCACGCGCATCGGCGCGATTGCCGGCGCGCCGGTCTGCTACGTGCTGGAGCGCCGCAGTCGCACCGATCTGGCGGCGCTGCAGAACCTCTGTGCCAAAGTCCGGCTCGCCCGGCCCGATGCACGCGTGATCGGGCGCGGCGAGGGCCGCGCCGTCGATGCGCATTTTGCGCTCTACCAGCCGCGCGGGATGTTCGACGCACGGATTGACCGTCGTCCGCCCGAGGCGCTCGCACGCCTGATCGCGGCGCTGCGCGCCGATGCCTCGCTCGACGTGCGGCTGGTTCCCGTTGCCGTGTACTGGGGCCGCGCGCCGCAGAAGGAGGGTTCCTGGCTGCGGCTGCTGCTGTCCGAGAACTGGGTGCTCGGCAGCGGCCTGCGCAAGTTCTTCCAGGTGATCTTCAACGGCCGCTTCGCGATGCTGGAACTCGGCGATCCGCAGAGCCTGCGCGCCATGCTGGCCGGCGGTGGCGGCGATAGCATCGAGGCCGGACGCATCGCCCGCAGCCTGCGCTCGCGTTTCCGCCGGCAGCGCGCCTCGCGGATCGGGCCTGACCTGTCGCATCGGCGCACGATCGTCGCACGCGTGCTGCGTACGCGTGCGGTGCGGGCCGCGATGGCGAGCGAAATGCGCGACCGCAAGATCGACCGCGCAAAGGCGATCGCGATCGCGCGGGGCTATGCCGAGGAGATCGCTGCCAACTATTCGCACGTGTTCGTGGTGTCGATGGAGCGAGTGCTGCGACGCCTGTGGACGCGGCTCTACGATGGCGTGGAGTTCCAGCACAAGGAGACACTGCGCGAGATCTCGAAAGACAGCGAGCTGGTCTACGTGCCCTGCCATCGCAGCCACATGGATTACCTGCTGCTGTCCTACGTGATCTATCGCGAGGGCTATGCCATCCCGCACATCGCGGCAGGCATCAACCTCAACCTCCCGGTAGTCGGCCGGTTCCTGCGCAAGGGCGGTGCCTTCTTCATCCGCCGAAGCTTCGGCGGCAACGCCCTCTATACCGTCGTGTTCATGAAGTACCTCAGCGCGATCCTGTCGCGCGGCCACTCGATCGAGTACTTCATCGAGGGTGGCCGCTCGCGCACCGGGCGACTGCTGCAGCCCAAGACCGGCATGCTGTCGATGACCCTGCGCAGCTACCTGCGCGATGCGCGCAGGCCGCTGCTGTTCGTGCCGGTCTATTTCGGCTACGAGCGCATCGTCGAAGCGGACACCTACATCGGCGAACTCTCCGGCCGGCCGAAGCAGAAGGAGAGCGCGCTGGACCTGTTGCGCGCGCTGCGTGTACTGCGCGAGAAGTTCGGCCGCGTGCACGTCAACGTGGGTGAGCCGATCCCGCTCGACGAGTTGCTCGCCGCACGCGCGCCGGACTGGCGCCAGCAGCGCTTCGAAGACGACACCCGGCTGCCCTGGATGGGTCCGCTGGTGCAGGAGCTGGCGCAGCGCATCATGCGCAACATCAACAGTGCAGCGGCCGTCACGCCGCTCAACCTGCTGGCGGTGACGCTGCTGGCCACGCCACGCCAGGCGATGCTCGAAGAGGACCTGGTGCAGCAGATCGAGCTGTACCTGGCGCTGCTGCAGACGCGGTTCTACGGCCCGCGAGTGACCGTCACTCCGATGAGCGCCGCCGAGTGCATCCGCTACGGCGAGGCAATGAAGGTGCTGCAGCGGCAGCCGCACAAGCTGGGGGACGTGCTGCGGGTGCCGGACGCGGCCGCTTTGCAGCTGACGTATTACCGCAACAACGTGCTTCACCTGTTCGCCATGCCGTCGCTGCTCGCCTGCGCCTTCCTCAGCAACGCCGTGGTCCGCACCACCGACCTGCAGCGACTGGCGTGGCGTATCTATCCGTATGTCGGTGCGGAGCTGTTCATGCGCTGGAGCGAGAGCGAACTGGAAGCCGCGGTCAGCGGCGTGCTCGCCAGTCTCGAGCAGGCGGGAATTCTCGAGCGCGTTGCCGAGGCCGACGCATGGCGGCGTCCGGCACCCACCTCGTCGCGCGCGATCCAGCTGTCGATCCTTGCGCAGGCGACCATCCAGACGATCGAGCGCTACTACCTCGCCATCGCCCTGCTGCGTCAGGCCGGTAGCGGGCAGATCGGCGCACGGGCGCTGGCCGAGCGCTGCCAGTTGATGGCGCAGCGGATCACGATGCTGTACGGCTTCAACTCGCCCGAATTCTCCGATCGTGCGATGTTCGAGACTTTCCTCGAATTGCTGCTGGAACGCGGCGTCCTGCGCGCTGACCCCGAGGGCCGCCTGCTGTTCGACGAGGTGCTGGAGCGCATCGCGGCCGATGCCGAGTTCGTGCTCTCGGAGCAGATCCGCCACAGCATCCTGCAGGTCACGCACGTCTGAGGCGCGACGGTTCTATTTTGCAGTGCAAGACGAGTCCGCAGTGGCGCGTCGCGTGAAAACGACTGATATACTCATCGCTGATCAGCCAGGCGGCCACGTCGACATCGGCGCCGGCATCATCGCTGGATCGGGTTTTCTGGCACCGGATCGGGACGGACCCCATCCTCGTTTGCAGTCACCTACAACAAGAAGTGACTTCAGGGGGTGAGACCACCCCATCGTGAATTTTCTGGGGGGCAAGATGCTCAAATCGAATCGCGTTTCACAGGCCGCTTCACAGGCCTCGTCGCTGTCGTGGATCAGGGTCGCAGCCGCCGTTGCGCTGGCTGTTGGCAGCGCCGATCGGGCGCAGGCCTTCGACTTCTCGAATGCCGCTGGCACGCTGACCGGCAATTGGGATACCACCATCACTTTCGGCCAGGCCTGGCGCGTGGAGAACCGCGACTGCCGGCTGATCGGCAACGCAGACGGTGGCTGCGGCCGCTCCGTCAACTATGACGACGGCAACCTCAACTACAGCACCGACCTCTACAGCAGCGCCATCAAGGCGGTCAGCGAGGTCTCGCTGAACTACAAGCAGGTCGGCGCCTTCGTGCGCGGTTCCGCTCTGTACGATTTCGACGTGATGGGCAGCGGCACGGCCCGCACGCCGCTGGTCAAGGACGCCGAGGGCCTGGTGGGCAGCTATACGCGGCTGCTGGATGCGTTCGCCTACTGGCGCTTCAACCTGGGCGCGATGCCTGGCGAGCTGAGGGTCGGGCAGCAGGCCGTCAGCTGGGGCGAGAGCACCTTCATCCAGAACGGCATCAACACCATCAACCATTTCGACGTAGCCGCGCTGCGCGTGCCCGGCAACGAACTGAAGGAAGCGTTCCTGCCGCAGGAGATGGTCAATTTCTCGGTGCAGTTCAGTGACCGCTGGAGCGCGCAGGCCGTCTACATGCTGGACTGGGACTCGACGATTCCCGAGCCTTCCGGCAGCTTCTTTTCGGCCAATGATTTCGCCGTCATCGGCGGCAACAAGGTGTTCCTGGGCTTCGGCGCATTCTCCGACCAGGGCGTGGATTTCCGCCCGCTCGGTGGCAGCCTGATCACCGATTTCCAGGGCGTACCGCGCCTGGCGGACCGCAAGCCCGACAAGGATGGGCAGTACGGCTTCAACGTCAAGTACTTCGCCGAGGGCCTGAACAACGGCACCGAGTTCGGCCTGTACTTCATGAACTACCACAGCCGCTTGCCGGTGCTGTCGGGTCGCACGGGCAGCAATGCGGGCGTGGCGAACGCGTGGGGCACGGCGACAGCCGTGCAGGCAACGGCGTTTGCGCTTGCCGCCGGCCAGCCGCTGGCCGCGGCCATCGGCATCGGCGCGGCGCAGGGGCTCGCCGCCTCGCGCACCAACGGTCTCGGGCTGGTCGGCAACATCAGCCAGGCGCAGCTGGCGGAGTACGCGCGCATCGCCGGCAACACGGCGCTGGGCCGCGGCAACGTCGGTGCCCAGGCGAGCAACCTGGCAACCCACGAGTACGCCAAGACCGCCGGATACTTCGTGGAGTACCCGGAAGACATCCAGATGATCGGCCTGTCCTTCAACACCCAGATCCAGAGCGGCGGCATCGCGCTGCAGGGCGAGGTGACCTACCGCCAGGACGTGCCGCTCGTATACGACGACGTCGAGCTGCTGTTCGCCGCGCTCACCCCGTTCGAGGCCGGCCTCGGCCTGCTGGGCGCGGGCATGCTGCCGGCGGGCACCACGCTCGCCAATTTCACGCCGCCCGCATGTAATGAGTTGACACCCGGAACCAACACGCTGACCGCCTGTAACCAGGTCGGCCGCTTCGGCACCGCCCAGGAAGTGCCGGGTTGGGGCCGGCACGACACCTGGCAGGCCCAGTTCACCGCGACCAAGACGTTCGCGAACGTGCTCAAGGCGGCGCAGGTGGTCATGGTGTTCGAAGGCGCCCTGTCGCTCATCCCGGGTCTGCCGGACAAGACTTCCGGCGGCCCCACGGGCCGTGGCCTGCGTTACCAGGGTCCAGGCACCTACGTGTCGGGCAACGCGGCGCTGGCGTCGCGCCACTTCGGCGAAGTCGAGCCGCAGGCCCGCTTCCCGGACAAGTCATCCTGGGGATACCGCTTCGCAGGTCGCGCCGAGTATCCCGGCCTCATGGGACCCTGGAACGTCGTCCCTCGCTGGTCCTGGCAGCACGACGTTTCCGGTACCTCGCCGGGCCCGGGCGGCAACTTCGTCGAGGGTCGCTACGCGCTGACGCTTGGCGTCAGTGCCAACCTGCAGGCCAAGTGGGAAGTCGACATGTCGTGGACCGGCTTCGGCGGCGCCGGCCGGTTCAACGAGACCAACGACCGCGACTTCGTGGCCGCGAGCCTCAAGTACTCATTCTGAGCCGAGGGACCCCATGTTCAAGAAAGCATTGCTGATCGCCGCTGCATCGCTGCTGACTGCAGCACCCGTCTGGGCCGCCATCAGTGCGCAGGAGGCCGCCCGGCTCGGCGCGGAGCTCACGCCGCTCGGTGCGGACAAGGCGGGCAACGCGGCGGGTACCATCCCCGCATGGGATGGCGGGCTCACGTCCGCGGCGAAAGCCGGCTTCCCGAACTTCAAGCCCGGCGGGCATCACCCCGACCCGTTCGCGAACGACAAGCCGCTGTACACGATCACCAAGGCCAACATGGGCCAGTACGCCGCGGTGCTGACCGAAGGGCACAAGAAGCTGCTGAATCAGTACCCGACGTACAAGATACAGGTGTACCCCACGCGCCGCAGCGCGGCGGTGCCGCAGCGGATCTACGACGCGACCAAGCGTATCGTCACGACGGCGCAGCTGGCTCCGGGTGGCAACGGCGTCGTCAACGCCGGTGAGGGCATCCCGTTCCCGATTCCCAAGGAAGGCGTCGAGGTGTTCTGGAACCACGTACTGCGATACCGCGGCGATGCGATCTCCCGCACGATCGGCCAGTTCCCCGTGACCGCCAGCGGCTCGTATACCGAGGTCAAGTTCAAGGACGAGACCTTCGTCGCCTACAGCGCTGCCGGCGCGCGCTCGGAAAACCTCGACAACATCATCGCCTACTTCATCCAGGAAACCACGGCGCCGGCTCGCCTGGCGGGCGAGATCCTGCTGGTCCAGGAGACGCTGGACCAGGCGAAGGAGAACCGCCGCGCATGGATCTACAACCCGGGCCAGCGTCGCGTTCGCCGCGCGCCCGACGTCGCCTTCGACAATCCGGGCACGAACTCGGACAACCTGCGCACCTCGGACCAGTTCGACATCTACAACGGCAGCCCGCAGCGCTACAACTGGAAGCTGATAGGCAAGAAGGAAATGCTGGTTCCTTACAACGCCTACAAGCTGCGCAGCAACACGCTGAAGTACGGCGACATCCTTAAGAAGAACCACATCAACCAGGACCTGGCGCGCTATGAACTGCACCGCGTCTGGGTCGTGGACTCCACGCTCAAGCCGGGCGTCAGCCATCTCTACAAGCGCCGCACGCTCTACGTGGACGAGGACAGCTGGCAGATTCTCGCGGTCGATTGCTATGACAGCCGCGACCAGCTCTACCGCATCCAGGAAGGCCACGTCATCACTTACTACGACGTGCCGTCGCTGTGGACAGCAGTCGAGCTGGTCATGGACACGTCGAACGGCCGCTACCTCGCGCTGGGCCTGGACAACGAAGAAGCACGCAGCCGTGATTTCAACATCAAGCGCTCGCCGTCGGATTACCAGCCCAACGCGCTGCAGCGTCGCGGCGTACGCTGAACGAGGGCTGATGCCCGCGCTCTGACGAAACGGGCCGGCCTTGCCGGCCCGTGTTTTTTCTGCTGTTTGTCGCGGTGCGGTGCGCATCGCAGGCGAGAGGGGGTGCCGATGCGCAGCGTTCGCAGATTCTCGGGCCGCACGGGGGGCGCAGTGCTCGCCGCGGTCGTCGCCGCCGCTGTGAGTGCTGGCCTGTGGGCCCAGGCGACGACGGTGCCCCGCGATCCGGTCGATGGCGCGGCGTTCCTCGAGCCCCTCGCCAGTCGTTCCTTGCTGCTCGATGTCGCCCGTGCCGGCGAGCGGCTGGTGGCGGTTGGCGAACGTGGCCATGTGCTGCTCTCCGACGATGGCGGCAAGAGCTGGCGCCAGGCAAAGGCGGTTCCCACGCGCGCGATGCTGACGGCCGTCGCGTTCGCGAACGAGCGCAGTGGCTGGGCGGTCGGCCACGACGAAGTGATCATCAACACCGCCGACGGCGGTGAGACCTGGACCCGCAGCAACTACGCGCCCGAGTCGCAGCAGCCGCTGCTGGACGTGTGGTTCGGCGACGCGCAGCGGGGCATTGCGGTCGGCGCCTATGGCTCGTACTTCACGACGCAGGACGGGGGTCAGAGCTGGGTGTCGAAGAAATTCGCATCCACGCCGCTGATCAAGCCGCCGGTGGTAAAGCGGGCCGCAGGTGAAGCGGCTGCATTCGAGGACGTGCCACCCGACTACCACCTCAACCGCATCCTGCCAGTGGGCAGCCGCCTGTTCATCGCTGCCGAGGCCGGGCAGCTCTATCGCTCCGATGATGCTGGCGCGACCTGGCATTCGTTGCCGACCCCCTACAACGGGTCGTTCTTTGGCCTGCTGGCGACCGGGCCCGACGCGCTGCTGGCTTTCGGCCTGCGCGGCAACGCATTTCGCAGCGCGGACGCCGGCCTCACGTGGTCGAAGCTCGACGTTGGCACCGGCGCGATGCTCACCGACGGCGCCCGGCTGCCCGACGGCCGGCTCGCGCTCGTAGGGCTGTCCGGTACCGTGCTGACAAGCGATGCGTCGGGGTCACGCTGGACCCTGCGGGAGCAGGCCGATCGCAAGGGTCTGTCGGGCGTACTCGCGCTGTCCGATGGCGAGCTGGTGGCCGTAGGCGAGGACGGCGGACGGCTGGTGGCGACGCGCTAGTCGCGTCTACCGGTTTGCAGCGGGAGAGGGCGGCATGACTGACAACAGTTTCACGGCGCGCATGGAGCGCTTCATCTTCTCGCACCGCGCGCTGATCATCGGCGTGTTCGCGGTCGTCACGCTCGCCATGCTGGTGATCGCCGGGCGCGGGCTGCGGATCGACGCTTCGTTCACGAAGCAGTTGCCGCTCAAGCACGAGTACATGCAGACGTTCGTCAAGCACCAGGCAGAGTTCGGTGGGGCGAACCGGGTCCTGATCGCGCTGATTGCCGAAGACGGCAACATGTTCACGCCCAAGTTCTTCGCGGCACTGAAGAAGGCCACGGACCGGGTCGTCGTCATGGACGGAATCGACCGCGGTCGGGTGCAGTCGCTGTTCACGCCGAATGTGCGCTACATCGAGGTCGTGGAAGACGGCATCCAGGCGGGCAACGTCGTGGATGGCGAGTTCCAGCCCACGCCGGAGGCCCTCGCGACAGTGCGCGAGAACATCCTCAAGGCCGGCATCGTCGGGCGCCTGGTTGCCAACGACTTCTCGGGCGCATTGATCAGCGCCATCGTGCTCGAGCAGGACGCGAACGGGCGTCCCATCGACCCGATAAAGGTGGCCGGCGAACTGGAGCGCCAGGTCCGCGACGAGATCGCCGGCTCGGGAATCCGCGTGGCGGCGAAGGGCACGCCGATCGACGTCCACATGATCGGCTTCGCCAAGGTCATGCACGATATCGCGCAGGGCGCGATTTCGGTGGTGCTGTTCGCGTCGGTCACGCTGGTTCTGACGCTGCTGTCGGTGTGGTTCTACTGTCAGTCGTTCCGCGTGGCCCTGGTGCCGGTGGTGTGCTCGGTGATCGCGGTGGTATGGCAGCTCGGCACGCTGGTCACGCTCGGCTATGGCATCGACCCGCTGGGACTGCTGGTGCCGTTCCTGATCTTTGCGATCGGCGTCAGTCACGGCGTGCAGAAGATAAGCGCGGTCACGGACGCGGTGCTCGAGGGCCTCGATCCCGAAGCCGCGGCGCGACGTACGTTCCGCCAGCTGCTCTTGCCCGCGGTAGTGGCGTTGCTGGCGGACCTGGTGGGCTTCGTCACCATCCTGTACATCCCGGTCCAGGTGATCCAGGAGATGGCGATCACCGCGAGCATCGGCGTCGCGATCGTGATCCTGACCGACCTCGTGCTGCTGCCGGTGCTGGTCTCCTTCGTGAAGTTCGACCCCGGCTACCGCGACCGCGTCGCGCGCCGCGCGTTCGTGCTGAAGCGCTGGTGGCACGGCCTCTCGGTCATCACCGAAAGAGGCCCGGCCGCCGCGATCATCGCGACTGCCGCCGTGCTCGGCGTGGCCGGCTTCTACGTCGGCAGGGGCGCGGTGATCGGAGACGTCACCGCCGGCGTGCCCGAACTGCGCCCCGACTCGCGCTACAACCTCGACACGCGAGTGATCACGAAGGAGTTCGCGATCGGGGTCGACATCCTCACCGTCATCGTGGAGACGAAGGAACCCGCCTGCGTCAGCCATACATTGATGAAGGCGATCGACGACTTCTCCTGGCGCATGCAGAACGTCGATGGCGTCCAGCAGGTGATCTCGCTGCCGCTGGTCGCGAAGCAGGCGATCGCCGGCTGGAGCGAGGGCTCGCTGAAGTGGCGCGAGATCCCGCGCAACCAGGACCAGCTGACCCAGTCGACGCGCTACATCGAGACCAGCACGGGGCTGCTGAATGCCGACTGCAACGTGGTCCCGGTGATGCTGTTCCTGTCGAACCACAAGTCCGAGACGATCGAGCGCGTGGTCGCTGCGGTGAAGACCTGGCGCCACGACAATCCGGTCGACGGCGCGGAGTTCCGCCTCGCCACCGGCAACGTCGGCGTGATGGCGGCCACCAACGAGGAAGTGGAGCGCACCGAGTTCCCGATCCTGGGCGGCGTTTTCGCCGCCGTGATCCTGATGTGCCTGCTGACCTTCCGCTCTGTCACGGGCGCGATCCTGGTGTTCATCCCGCTGGCGCTGGTCTCGGTGCTCACCTATGCG
>JANPDV010000336.1:0-23460 GCA_031431655.1 Gammaproteobacteria bacterium
CCGTAGCGCCGCACGCGCAGGTCGGCCTGCTCCTTGTGGCCGGAGAAGTTCTCGATCTCGCACAGCCGCGAGCAGTACTCGCCGACCATCGCTGAGGCCGCATCCGTCAGCACGCGCTGATAGGTGCAGGTCTTGATGAACTTGCCGACCCAGAGCCCGCCGGTGTAGCGCGCCGCCTTCATCGTCGGCAGCGTGTGATTGGTGCCGATCACCTTGTCGCCATACGACACGTTGGTGCGGTGGCCGAGGAACAGCGCGCCGTAGTTCGTCATGTGCTTCAGGAAATAGTCCGGATCGCGCGTCAGCACCTGCACGTGCTCGGAGGCGATCCGGTCCGCCTCCTCCACCAGCTCCTGCAGCGTATCCACCAGGATGATTTCGCCGCAGTTGTCCCAGGCCACGCGGGCCACGTCGGCGGTCGGCAGCCAGGACAGCAGCTTCTCGATCGCCGCGGGCACTTCCCTGGCGAGCTTCTCGCTGCTCGTCAGCAGCACCGCAGGGCTCCCCGGGCCGTGCTCGGCCTGCCCGATCAGGTCCACCGCAGCCATCTCGGCATCGCAGCTGTCGTCCGCGATGATCAGCGTCTCGGTCGGGCCGGCCAGCAGGTCAATGCCGATGCGGCCGAACAACTGGCGCTTGGCTTCGGCCACGTACGCGTTGCCGGGACCGACGATCATGTCGACCGGCTGGATGCTCTCGGTACCCAGAGCCATCGCGGCAACCGCCTGTACGCCGCCGAGCGCGTAGATTTCATCCGCGCCGCCCAGGTGCATCGCGGTGACGATCGCCGGGTGCGGCGCCCCGTTGAACGGCGGCGCCGTGGCGATCACGCGCTTGACGCCCGCGGCCTTCGCCGTGACGACGCTCATGTGCGCTGAGGCCACCATCGGGTAGCGGCCGCCAGGGACGTAGCAGCCGACGGAATTCACCGGAATGTTGCGGTGGCCCAGCACCACGCCCGGCAGCGTCTCGACCTCGATGTCCTGCAGCGCCGCGCGCTGCTTCAGCGCAAAGCCGCGGATCTGCTTCTGCGCAAACTCGATGTCCGCGCGGGTCTGCTTCGAAACCGAGTCCAGCGCGGTCTCGATCTCCGCGTCGCTGAGCCGGAAGCTCGCCGGTGACCACTTGTCGAACTTGTGCGAGTACTCGCGCACCGCCGCCTCGCCGCGCGTGCCGATGTCCCCGAGTATCGATTCCACCGTCAGCCTCACCTGCTTGTGCTGCTCGGCCGTCGTTTCTGCACTGCGGCCGGTCTTCAACTTGCGGATCATCGGGGTTGCTCCTGGAACGGGACAGTTGAGGTATTGGGGATCGGAGTCGCGAACGCGCTGCTCAGGCGGGCTCGATGACGTGCAACAGGTCGCCGGACTGCACGGTCAGGTCACCGGCACGCCAGTAGTCGAAGCGCTGCTCGCCACGATACAGCCTCAGGCAGAGTGCGGGCGCAAGTTCCGGCAGTCGTTTGCCAATCTCGCCAGCGTGCGGCGCGCGCTCGGTCAGGTGCATGGAGCCGCGGCGGTCCAGCAGTTCCAGGACGGTGTCTGCCACGTGCCGGTAGGAAGCGGCTTCGGCAAGCAGGTAGCCGTTGACCTCGCCCGGGCGCAGCACCACCGACGCGCCGGCGTGGCGCATCAGCTTGACGTTCTCCGGCTCGTAGACGTTGGCAACGATGCGTATGTCCGGGTTCAGGTGCCGCAACGTAAGCACGATCAGCAGGTTGGTGTCGTCGCGTCCGGTGCAGACGACGACGCAGCGCGCCCGCTCGATACCCGCCGCACGCAGCCGCTCCTCGCTCGACGCATCGCCGACCAGGCCGATGCAGCCGAGGTCAGCAGCACGGTGCACCGCTGCGGCGTCGGGGTCGAGCACCACGACCTGGGCAGGCACCGCGCCGCGCGACAGCATCTCCTTCAGCGCGGTGGCGCCACGGTCGCCGAAGCCACAGAAGATCAGGTGGTTGGCCAGGGATTTCTCGAGCCGCGACATGCGATAGCCCTCGATGAGTCGCTGCACGACGAATTCATATGCCGTGCCGAGCAGGATGAACCAGACGATCAGCCGGACCGGCGTCAGCACGAAGCTGGTGAACAGCCGCATGCCGTCAGACACCGGGACGATGTCGCCGAAGCCGGTGGTCGACATGGCGACGACCGAGAAGTACAGCACGTCGAGCGCGCTGACGTGACCGTCGATCTGGTCGCGCAGTCCGTCGCGTCCCAGCCAGAACGCCAGCGTGCAGAGCACCAGCACACTGCCGACGAACAGGGAGCGTCGCCGCAGAGTGCGAACGGGGTCGGACTCCCGTCGCGTCACGAGGCTCGGAGCGCCGCTAGGAGTCATCTCAGGGACTGAGGGTGGTCAGAGTTATCCGGGCTCGGCACCGGCTGCGGATCAGGCCCGCCCTGCGTTCGAATCCATCGGCGTGTGGAAGTATTCGCTCTCCGAGGCGAGCTGGTCGATCAGCCGCTTGAGCTCGGCCATGCGGCCCTCGGCAGTGCTGATCGGCATGCAGTCAGTGCAGCGCGCGTCACCGCAAGGCTGGCGCGCGTAGAGCCAGTATTGTATCGCTCCGGCTAGCAGGCCATCCGAGATGTCCCACAGGTCGGCATCCTTGTGTTTGTCAGCCAGCTTATTCCCAAGGTCCACGGCCTTGGAGAAAGCGGCGTCGAAGGTATCGGGGGCTTCTTGCATGGCGGCATCCGGACCGGCGGGGCGGGCGTCATTCTAGCTGAACTATCCGATTATTCGGGCCGCAGTTCGGCTCTTATAAATCAAAGACTTATGTTGCACTTCGCGCGCAGGGATCCTGGCTTACAACTTCTTAATGAGACTTCGTTGCGGCATCATCTAGATTCGGCTGGCGCGGCGCCCGCCGCGGACGAACCGCGCTCACTGCCGATGTCACCCCGCATCCCAACACGCACAATTCGCAGCATCCCGATGCCGGAGGCGCCCGAGTTCTCGGTGGACGAGCGGGCCCGCCTGTCGCCGTCTCGCAAGGCCGTGCTGGCAGCGCCCGAGTTCGTGGGGCAGCACTACGCTGAGAAGTTTGCCGCTGCCGCAATCGCAGCCCATTGCGGACTCAGCCGCTTTCAGTTCAGCCGCAGCTTCCATTCCGTCTACGGGATCACGTTCCGCGAGTACCTGCTGCGGTTCCGGATTCTCGAGGCCTGCAAGCGCCTGCGTGGCGGCGGCATGCCAGTCACCGAGATCGCCTACGCGGTTGGCTTCCACGACGGTTCTTATTTCGCGCGGATGTTCCGTCGCTATACGGGCGTGCTGCCGTCGCAATACGCGGCGCTCTCCGCCAGCGTCTGAAGGCTACGCGGCTGGAGCGGTGGCCAGCGACGTGCCGAGGTGGTCACCATCGTCGGCGATGATCGCGGCATCCGGCGAAGCCGCGGTGGACCCGGCCAGGCCCCTCGCCTGCAGCCCCGCTGGCAAGCGGTCCAGGCTCTCCAGGGTATGCGTATAGCCGGCTTCCATTGCAGCCTCGAAGGCCCGCCATCCCAGCAGGTCGACATTCTCCAGCGGCGGGTGCAGCAGCAGGTCCGTCTGGTCGCGGCGCGCGGCGGTTGCCGCGGCGCTGTTGATCATCCCTGAGCGCCACAGGATCTGGAAAATATTAGGTCGGCGCCGGCGGCCGCGAAACCAGGTCATGACGCGCCACAACGGCGGCATGTCGGTGTCCTCGACGTCGGAGGTAAACGCCGGGTCTGCGCCCACGTCGACGCCGATCACGCGGCACGCGCCGCTCTCGCGCATGACGTCGACGGGCAGATTGTTGATCGTCGCACCGTCGACGAACACCTGGCCCTGGTACATGACGGGTGGCAGCACGCCCGGTATCGCGACCGACGCACGCAGCCAGCGCCACAGCTCGCCATTGCGGTGTACGGCAGCCGTGCCGGAAGTGAGGTTGGTCGAGACGCAGTAGAACGACAGGGGCAGGTCTTCGATTCGCACCTCGCCGAACTCGCGCCGCAGTCGCTCCGAAACACGCCGACCGGAAACCAGCGAGACCACCGGCAGCGTGTAGTCGCCCAGCGGGTTGCTGTCGACGAAGGTACGCCTGAACACGTCCACGAGTTGCTCGTCTGGCCAGCCGAGCGCCGCGGCGGCGCCCATGATTGCGCCGATACTGGTGCCACCGACCATGTCGATCGGAATGCCGCGCTCGCGCAGCGCGCGAATCACCCCCAGGTGCGCGAAACCGCGCGCGCCACCGCCCGAGAGCACCAGGCCGACCGCTGTTCCGGTGAGCATGCGCGCCACGCGCGGCACGTCTTCGGCGCTGCGCACGTGATGGTGCGGGAGACCGGGCTGCACGGCCAGCCAGCGCTGCGCAGCACCGGCAACGATGGCGCCATCGTGCAGCAGCACCAGTTCGGCCCGTTGCAGGGCGGCACGCTGATCGGGCCCCTGGGCAAGAGCCGGCCAGGGCGCCGCTTCATTCTGCGCAGCAGCGAGCAACAGCAGGGTATCGGCCTGGCGCATGCACAGCTTGGTCCAGGTAGACGCGCCCGGGTCCGCGACATAGACGACGTAGTCGTTGGATGCCTCGACCTTGTGGAACCAGTGGCTGGTATGGTCCGCGCCGCGCACGCTCCAGACCAGTTCGGCGCGACCGTTGCGGCGCAGCGCATCCACCAGCGCGACCGCGAAACTGGCGACGTCGACTTCGATCGACTGCGGAATGATGGCGATAGAACGGGGTCCCGGCGAGCGGCCCCGCGGCGCCAGCGTGGCGTGCTCGAGCCGCTGCACCATTACCTGCGCTACCTTGAGCATCGCTGCGGGGTGCCGGCCGAACACGCGATCGAAAGATCGTTTGGACAGGCGAGCGATCTCGCTGTCGCGCAGTGCGATCACTGAGGCGGTGCGCGGCCTGCCGGAAATCAGGCCCATCTCACCGACCATTTCGCCAGCCGTGACGCGACCAAGGAAACGCCGCCGATCGCCCGGCTTCTTCGGCGCAAAGTTGCCGAGGCACCCGGCGAGCACAATGTAGAGCGCGTCCGACGGCTCGGTAGCCTCGTAAAGGGTGGCCCCACCCGGCACCGACAGCCATTCGCAGTGCTCCGCGATCTCGCTGACGATGTCGTAGTCGAGGTCGGAAAACAGCGGCAAGCCGCCGAGCAGCAACTTGAGGTTGCCGCGCGTCGTCAGCGTTTCTTCGGGAACATCGTGGTCCACTGCGCAAGAACCCCGGAGCACGCGGCGCGCGTGCGGTTAAACTCCACAATCCGCCTGACTAAGGGCGTTCTCAACAGCTTTGTCCGTGAACTCAATCGCAGATCGACCCAAGTCACGTTCCGTTAAACCGCTGCGGGCCCTCGTACCCTTCCTGCGGCCCTATCGCTGGGTGATCGCGGCCGCGATGGTGTCGCTGCTGGTCGCCTCGGGAGCCATGCTGGCCCTGCCCCAGGCGCTGAGGGGCCTTATCGACAAGGGCATGGCCGCCGGCAGCGCCGACACGATCAACATCTACTTCGCCGTGTTCCTGGTGGTCGCCGTGCTGTTCGGGGTGTTTGCGGCGCTGCGCTTCTACCTGGTCACCTGGCTCGGAGAGCGGGTGGTCGCCGACATGCGCTCGGCGGTGTATGCGCGCGTGATCCGCATGGACCCGACCTTCTTCGAGGTGACGCGGACCGGCGAAGTGCTGTCACGCCTCACGACCGATACCACGCTGGTGCAGTCGATCACCGGGGTCGGTCTGTCGATCGCACTCCGCTCCAGCATCAACCTGGTGGGCTCGCTGGTGCTGCTCGCCTTCACCAGCGTAAAGCTGCTCGGGCTGATCCTCATCGCCATCCCGGTCGTGCTGGTGCCGGTCATCAGTCTCGGCCGCAAGCTGCGCGGCCTGTCGCGGGCGTCGCAGGACCGGGTGGCGGATACCAGCGGCCTGGCCGGCGAGACGCTGAATGCGATCCAGACCGTGCAGGCCTTCACGCTGGAGGACCTGCACAGCAAGCGCTACGCGGGCGCGGTCGAGGATTCCTTCGACGTCGCCATCAAGCGTACGCGGGTGCGCGCCTGGTTGACGGCAGTGGCGACCATGCTGGTGTTCGGCGCCATCACGGTCGTGCTGTGGTTCGGCGCGCACCAGGTGCTTTCCGGCCAGATGACCGGCGGCGAATTGGGCCAGTTCCTGCTGCTGGCGGTCTTTGCGGGCACGGCCGCCGCCAGCCTCAGTGAAATGTGGAGCGAGGTGCAGCGTGCGGCGGGCGCGATGGAGCGACTGGTCGAACTGCAGCAGGCCGAACCTCGCATCGTGGCGCCCGACCATCCCGTCGCACTACCACCGCCGGACCGGCAGTCCGGGCGCATCCGTTTCGAGAACGTCAGCTTCCGCTATCCGTCGCGGCCCGACAGCTACGCACTGCGCGACTTCACGCTGGACATTGCCCCGGGCGAAACAATCGCGTTCGTCGGGCCCTCGGGCGCCGGCAAGAGCACGACTTTCCAGCTGCTGCTGCGCTTCTACGATCCAACATCGGGTCGGGTGCTCGTGGATGGAGTCGACGTGTCGCGGGCACGACCCGACGAGGTGCGGCGCCGCATCGGCCTGGTGCCCCAGGACACCGTGCTGTTCGGCACCAGCGCGCGCGAGAACATTCGCTATGGCCGGCCCGGCGCAACTGACGCGGAGACCGAAGCTGCGGCGCGCGCGGCCGCGGCCGACGAGTTCCTGAGTGCGCTGCCGGAAGGCTACGACACCTTCCTCGGCGAGCGCGGCACGCGGCTCTCCGGTGGCCAGCGTCAGCGCCTGGCCATCGCCCGCGCGATCCTCAAGAATCCGCCGATCCTGCTGCTCGACGAGGCGACCAGCTCGCTCGACGCCGAAAGCGAGCGGCTGGTGCAGAGCGCACTGGAACAACTGATGGCGACGCGAACCACGATCATCATCGCGCATCGGCTCGCCACGGTCCTGAAGGCCGACCGCATCGTCGTGATGGACGAAGGCCGCATCGTCGCCTCGGGCACGCACGCAGAACTGCTGGACAGCAGCCCGTTGTACGCCAGGCTCGCGGCGCTGCAGTTCAACGAAAGCGTCTGAAGCCCCAGGCGAGCGGTGCCGCAGCACCGAGTTGCAGGTAGGTCACGGCCGGAAGCACGAAGATGCCGCTGCCAACCGTCGCATTGAAGATGGTTGCGGCCAGCTGGCGCACGCCCAGTCCGCGAACCAGCAGCCGGTCCGCGTCCGCGCGAGCGCTCTCGCTCACCGGTAACCCCGCGCCTGAAGTGCGAACAGCCGCGCATAGGTCCCATCACGCGCTACCAGCGCATCGTGCGAGCCCAGTTCCGCGATGCGGCCATCCTCGATCACGGCAATCTGGTCGGCCATCCTCACGGTCGAAAAGCGATGCGAGATCAGGATGGTCATGCGCCCCGCCGCCAGCCTGCGGAAATGCTCGAAGATCTCGGCCTCGGTCTCGGCATCCATGGCGGCGGTCGGCTCGTCCAGCACGAGAATATCGGCCTTCTCGCGCATGAACGCCCGCGCAAGCGCGATCTTCTGCCATTGGCCACCCGACAGTTCGCGACCGTCCTTGAACCACTTTCCGAGCTGCGTGCGATAGCCCGCACCGAGTTCACCTATGAAATCATCCGCGCGGCCCTTGGCCGCGGCATCCTGCCAGCCAGCCTCGTCCTCGAAGCGCGGCTCGTCGCCGGCGCCGATGTTCTCACCCACCAGCAGTTGATAGCGCACGAAGTCCTGGAAGATCACCGCGATGCGCTCGCGCAGCGCCGTCTCGTCCCACTCGCGCAGGTCGAGCCCGTCGAGCAGCACGCGACCCGACGTCGGCGCATACAGGCGCGTCAACAGCTTGATCAGCGTGGTCTTGCCGGCGCCGTTCTGGCCAACCAGCGCCAGGCTCGAGCCCGGCTTCAGGTGCAGATCGATGTGCTCGAGTGAGGGCCGCTCCGCGCCCGGGTAGCGGAAGCCCACGTCCTCGAAGCGGATGCCGTCGCTGCGATCGGGGCCGACGCACGCGCCGCCGGTCGCTGCCGAGCTGGGGGTCTCCAGATACTCGTACAGCGTCGACAGGTAGAGGTTGTCCTCGTACATGCCGCCGACTGCCGAGAGACTGGCGGACACGGCACTCTGGCCCTGCCGGAACAGCATCAGGTACATCGTCATCTGGCCCAGCGTGATCGCCCTGGCGACGGCCTCGAGTGCAATCCAGGCGTAGGCCCCATAGAGGGCGGCCGTGGCCACCAGGCCGAGACCGAAACCCCACAGGTCGCGGCGGATCGTCAGCGCGCGGTCTTCTGCGTAGAGCCGTTGGAAGATCTCGCGGTAGCGATCCAGCATCCGGCGACCGAGCCCGAACAGCTTGACCTCCTTGGCGTGGTCCTCACGGGCCAGCAGGGTCTCCAGGTACAGCTGCATCCGCGTTTCCGGTGCGCGCCAGCGGAACAGGCGGAAGGCATCGCCGGAGAACTTGGCCTCGGCCACGAAGGCCGGCAGCCCCGCCAGGAACAGCACCGCCACGGCCCAAGGTGAGAACTGGGCGAGCAGCGCGCCGAAGCTGATCAGGGAAACGCCGTTCTGGACCAGGCCAAAAGTGCGCATCACCAGGGACAGCGGACGGCTGGAGGCCTCGCGGCGTGCGCGCGTGAGCTTGTCGTAGAACTCGGAGTCCTCGAATTGCGACAGCGACAGCGACAGCGCCTTTTCCAGGATCAGCGCGTTGACGCGCTGCCCGAGCTGGGCGCGCAGCAGCGACTGGCACAGGCTGATACCGCGCTGCGCCGCGGCCACCAGGGCCACCAGCACCGCTTCGAGCGCCACCAGTTCCAGCACCAGCGCCGTGCTGGCTTCCGGGTCCCCGCGGGCGGCTGCAACGACGGCATCGACGATCCGGGCGCCGACCCAGGCGACCCCGGCCGGCAGCGTGCCCGCAACGAGGGTCAGCAGCGCCAGCCCGCAGGTCAGCGGACGACTGGTGCTCCACACCAGCTCGAGCGCCCGCCGCGAATAGCGAAAGACGCCGGCGAACTGACGCGCACCGAGTTCAGCGGCCAAGCGTGCTACTGCGCCGGGCGGACGCCCTGACTCTGCTTTGGCGAAGTACCCCTGCGCAGGTAGAACTCGAATGCATCATCGCGGCGCCCCGAAAGGTAGGGCGCCATGTACAGGATGGCCATGCCCTCGAGCGCGCGCGCACTGCGCAGCGGCCCGACATCGAGCGGCTCCAGGCCCATCCGCTGCACGATCCGCGCGACCGCGGCCTTGGCGGCAGCATCGTCACCGACCAGCGGGATCGTGACCGTGCCGCCCGCGACCGTGGGGTCCGCCATGACGTGTGACCCGACGGTATTGAACGCCTTGACCACCCGCGCGCGCGGCGCGAGTGCCTGGATGCGCTCCGCGCCCGAGGTATCCACCACCATCTCCATCATCCGGGTCGTGGGATTCGTACGCAGCGCGTTGGTGGGATCGATGATGATCTTGCCGGCCAGGTCCAGGCCGGCGAGCGTCGCCTCGGTGGCGCTCCACGGCAGCGCCACGACGACATACTGTGCCCGGGCCACCGCTGCGGCCGGCAAGGCGGCCGATGCACCGGCACCCGTCTTCGCCACGAGCGCGCGGACCTCGGCGCGACCCGGCTCGCGCGAGCCGTAGATTACGGTCATGCCCTGCCTGGCAAACTGCGGTCCGAGCGCCGCGCCGACCCGGCCGGTGCCGAGCACGGCGACCGTCTCGGCCGCCTGCGCAACCGCAGGCACCCCGATCACGGCCAACACCGTCACCAGCAACCCCGCAACGCTGTGCCGACGCATGGCTCAGCGCGGCAGCGCCGGCGCAGTCCAGCGCTCGGTGCTCGTCAGCGACTTCAGGAAGGCTGCGAGCTGCGCAAGCTCCGCGGGGCTCAGGTCGGTCGGCGTCAGCAGCGGCGATTTATTAGGGTCGGCGTTGCCGCCATCGGCCATGTAGCGCACCGCCGCTTCCAGCGTGGCGGCGCTGCCATCGTGGAAGTAAGGGGCGCCGAGGGCCACCGAACGCAGGGACGGCGTCTTGAACGCGCCACGATCCGCCTCGTCCTTCGAGACGTTGAAGCGGCCCGGGTCGGGTTTCGCCTTCCCGGCCTCCAGCCCGATGTTGTAGAAGGTGCTGTTGCCATAGAACGGCGGCGCGTGGCAGGTGACGCAGCGCGCCTTGCCCATGAACAGCTCCTGGCCGGCGATTGCCTCGCGTGAAACGGCGTTGCGCTGTCCCCGCTCGTGGCGATCCCACGGCGAGTCGTCGCTGACCTTGACGCGCAGATAGGCCGCCAGCGCCTTGACGATCATCTCGGGTGTCGCATCACCGCCGAAAACCGCATTGAACTGGCTGCGATAGCCCGCCACGCCGTTGAGCAAGGCCGCAACCTTGGCAGGGTCCGCGCCCGTCTGGTTGCGCCACGCGGCGAGCACCTGCGCCTCGAGCGTCGCTGCGCGTCCGTCCCAGTACCACGCGGACTGGTTACCCACGTTGTACAGGCTGGGCGTGTGGCGCGTATTCAGGTCGCCGTTGTCCTTGCGGGACAACACCTGCGCGTCTGTCCAGCCGAGTTCGCGATAGTGGCACCCCTGGCAGGCCATTTTCCCGGACCCTGAGAGGCGCGCGTCGATGAACAGCTGGGCGCCCAGCGCCAGCTTGGCCGGGGTGGCAGGATTATCCGCAGGGTGTTCGACCTGCGGCAACTGCGACGCCCGCGCGTTCGCAGCGTCCTTGCGAGTGCCGCCTGGCGCCGCGCAACTCACCAGCAACGTCAGAGCCGCTGCGCCCACCATCATTGCCGCCGATCGCTGGAACATGCCGCACCCTCCCGGAAGACCGGCGTACAGGGTAGCGCGGCGCCCTACATGATGCGCGGTGAGTCGTGGACCGGTTGCATCGCGCGGGCCATTGCGTCCGCAGCCGGCAGCTCGGGATCCCAGTCCTTGGCGACGATACGCCGCCCGGTAAACTCGGCGGAGTCATCGGCGCACAGCCACAACGCCGGCGGAACGACGACCTCGGCAGGCAGGATCCCGCCCGCGCGACCCTCGTCGCCGACCGGACCTTTGCCGGCCCTGAACGCCGGATTTGCGCGCGTTCCGATCTGCCCACCCGGAATCAGCGCCGTGTCCGCAGGTCCGCCGGGCAGCAGCACGTTGACCGTGACGCCCGTACCGGCCAGGTCGCGCGCCCAGGTGACCGAAGCCACTTCCAGCGCCGCCTTGGTGGACCCGTACGCCGCCAGACCCTGCATCACCATGGTCGGCAACGAAGTCGAGACGTTGACCACGCGCCCGAACCCCTGCGCAACGAGCTGCGGCACCACGGCCCTGGCCATGAAGAACGCGCCGACCAGGTTGGTGTCGACCATGCGCCTGTACGCGTCCGGCGCGGCTTCCCAGAACTTCGGCCTGGCCACGACGAAATCGCCATTGGCCTCGAGCGGACCGCGCGCCGCGTTGTTGATCAGTACGTCCAGGCGCCCGAACGCCGCACGCGCTTCGGCCACGCTGCGCTCGCAATCCGCATAGTCCGAGACGTCTGCATGGCAGGCGACGAAGCGGCCGCCGCGGCCCGCCGCGTGCGCTGCCGCGTTTGCGTCATTTGCGGTCTGGGCGAGCTCCGCATAGGCCCGCGCCGCGGTCCCCAGGACCAGCGCGCCCTGCTGCACGAGTGCCAGGGCGAACAGACGGCCGAAGCCGCGCCCTGCGCCGGTGACCAGTACCGCGCGGCCGCGCAGCGACGGATAGAACGGCCCGGTCAAATACGCATGCCCCCGTCGACGTCGACGCAGCGGCCGGTAAAGAAGTCGTTCTCGCAGATGAACATCACCGCGTGGGCGATCTCCGCGACTTCGCCAAGACGCTTCAGGGGCACGCCGACCAACAGCTTGTCGAGCACTTCGGGACGCATGGCAGCGAGGATATCGGTGCGTGTGTAACCCGGCGCCACTGAACCGGTACGGATACCGTAGCGCGCCAGCTCCTTGGCCCAGGTCTCGGCCATCGCGGCGACGCCGGCCTTGGTTGCCGTGTAGTTGCTCTGGCCAGGGTTTCCCCAGCGCGAGACGCTCGAAATGTTGACGATGACGCCGCCGTGCCCCAGCTTGATCATGCGCTCCGCTGCTTCGCGGCCGCAGAGGAACACGCCGGTCAGGTTGACGTCGATGACGGCCTGCCACTGATCGAGTGTCATCTTGCCGGTGACCGCGCCATCCTTGACCTTGATCAACAGGCCGTCCTTGACGATGCCCGCGTTGTTGACCAGCACATCGAGCCGCCCGAACTCCGCCACCGTGGCGTCCATCGCAGCGACCACCTGGTCCTCCTTCGCCACGTTCGCGACGAAGCCGCGCGCCCGCACGCCGAGCGCGGCGCATTCAGACGCGGTGACGTCGATGTCGGCCGGATTGAGGTCGAAGGCCGCAATGTTCGCGCCCCGGGCCGCGAAGACCTTGGCTAGCTCGCGACCGATTCCGCGTCCTGCTCCCGTGACGACCACGGTCTTGTTCTTCAGATCCATCGAAGCGCACTCCCCCGTTTGCATCATTCAACTAGGGCGGCCGCGATTCTCGCTTCTTGCAGTGCAAAAGCAAAGCGCCGCCGGGGGCATGACTTATGCTGCCGGCATGCAGTAAGCCGCCGACGTGGCTGTAAATGCGCTGCAAGAGACTCCGGGGAGCCACCCGTGCTGCGAATCCGTCCCGCCGAACCCACTGACCTGCCCACGGTGCTGACACTGATCAGCGCACTGGCGGAGTACGAGAAGCTGCTGGACCAGGCCGTCGCCGACGAGGCCCGGTTGCGGGCAGCCCTGTTCGCGCCACAGCCGCGCGTGTTCTGCGAGCTGGCCGAGTGGCGCGATGGCGATGGCGTGCTGCACACCGCAGGTTTCGCGCTGTGGTTCTACAGTTTCTCGACATTCCGCGGCCAGCACGGCCTCTACCTGGAGGACCTGTTCGTGCGTCCGGAGCATCGCAGCCATGGCATCGGCAAGGCCCTGTTGCGGCATCTGGCGCGCCGCTGCGTCGCCGAGAGTCTGGGCCGCCTCGAGTGGGCGGTGCTGGACTGGAATGCGCCGGCCCGGGGCTTCTACGAGTCGCTCGGCGCGACGCCGCTGAAGGAGTGGATCGTCCACCGGCTCGCCGACTCGGCGCTGGCACAGCTGGCGACCGCCCCGCACGACGCCACCGCGCAGGACAGTGCCAGGCATCCATAGCGCCATCGAGGTCCGGGAGATCGTGCGGGCTGCGGTTGACGTATAAACGTCCGTTTAATACAATTGTACTCGTGAGTCTGTCACGCACCCGAATCGCCCCACCCGCCGATAGCGACGGCGCCCGTCAGCGCCTGGTCGAAGCCGCCGCCGTGCTGTTTGCCGCTCGTGGCTACGAGGTCGCTACGGTCCGCGACATCGTCGCCAGCGCCGGCACCAATCTCAACGCAGTCAACTACTACTTCGGCGGCAAGCGCGGTCTGTACCAGGCCGTGATGGCCGCGGAGGTCGAGCGGGCCCATTCGTTCACGGCGGCGTTGCCGCGCGCAGCGGCTGGCGACGCACTCGAACTGCGGCTCGAGCAGCTGGTGCTGCGCCTGCTGACGTTCTTCGTGACCCGGCACTCGCGGCTGCCGCGGCTTGCGGCGCTCGAGGTCGTCAACCCGAGTCCGCTGTTCGAACAGATTGCACCGTCGATTCACGAGGCGGAAAGCGCGGAGCTGCGCGGCATCGTGGCAGCGGCGCTGGGTCGCAGCGCCACGGCCGAGTCGATCGACGATGGCGTGCGCAGCGTGTACTCACAGTGCGTCTACTTCATGTTCATGGCCGAATCGCTGCAGCGCAGCGGTTCGCCGGTGTTCGCGAACGCCGCGGCCGTGCGGCGCCTGGCACGCCAGATCAGCGTTTTCTCGCTCGGCGGCCTGCAGGCGTCGAGATCTTCCGGAGGTGCCCCATGATGTTTCCCAAAGGGTTTCTGGGTACACGCGCGGATCTGCTGATGGATATCGTCATCACGGCATTGGTGGCCGTGGTGCCGATCGTCGTCTACAACTGGCGCCTGGCACGCCAGCGGCGCTACGCGCAGCACAAGTCGCTGCAGATAACCCTGGCGTTGCTGCTCGGTGCTGTCGTCGCGCTTTTCGAATACAACCTGCGGCTGCAGGGCGGGATCTTCGCGGCCACCGCGGCCAGCAGCTACGCAGGGACCGCGACGCTGAACTTCTGGATCTGGTTCCACACGTTCTTCGCGATCAGCACGATCTTCATCTGGGCCGGACTGATCGTGCTTTCGCTGCGCCGGTTCCCGAAGCCGCCGGCACCGGGTCCGTTCAGCAGGACCCATCGACTGTGGGGCAGGCTGGGCATGACATGGATGCTGGTCACGGGCGTCACCGCGATTCCGCTGTACATCTACGGCTTTGCACTCTGAGCGGCGCGATCCAGCCGCGTTGCCGGTTGCCGTGCAGGGCCTCGCCAGGAGCGGGACGGTTGTCATCGGTCATGGGAGCCCCTCCTGGGGCCGGGAATCGCGCGCCGCGCGACCAATGGCCGTATGCGCACGACGATCGAGGAACTCGCGCGTCGACAAGGCCGCTTCGACGGTGAACTCGCCACGCGCGAGTGCGTACTCGACCTGCGCGTCGGTCATGCACAGGAACTCGGCAACCTCGCCGTCCTGGCCCTGTGGCTGGAACGTGGCCGGCAACATCAGGTCAGCCACGATGATCAGCTCGTCATGTACGCCGAACTGCACTTCGCGCAGGCTGCGAATGTGCATGCCGGGAAAGTCGACCCTGCGCGCAATCGTCGCCGGGACGCCGGCCTCTTCCCAAAGCTCGCGCACCGCGCAACGACGCGGCGACTCGCCGGCACTGACGCCGCCGGCCGCCAGGTTGTCGAGCCTGTGCGGATCGCTGCGCTTGTGAGCGCTGCGCCGCGCGACCCAGAGCAGCCCGGAGCGGGTAAATCCGTTGACGTGCACCGCGCGGTTCTGGATGCCCAGGGTGCGAAAAGCGCCGCGCTCGCAGCGAGCAATCTCCTCGCCCTGGTCGTCGAGCACGGCGCACTTCTCGTCGCGCCAGTCGGCCACCAGTCCGGCCTCCCGCAGGGACACGGCCAGCCGCTGCAGCGCGCGGCTGCGAGCGCTGCGCGAGTCCGCGGTCGCGCGCAGCCGCAGGCCGATGCCCGCAGGCTCGAGCTCCGGCAGGCGCTCCAGCAGCGGCAGCTGGTCGCGTCGCACCCGCCCACGGATGGCACCGCCGATCCACAGCGGAACATAGTGCGTCGCGAGCCGCGCCTCGAGCATCGCGGCTGATGCTAGCCGAGTCCCGAACGCCGTGCGCAGCCCGCGTCGGCAAGCCGCGCCCGGTCCCTATACTGCGCAGTGTCGCGGTGAGCCGGACGGGGGGAACGACAACATGAACGGACCGTTGCGCATCATCTTCTCGGTGGCGGTACTGGTGATGTGGGCGTCTTTCGCGTGGTCCCTGGGCCATGGCAGCTGGACGCCGGTGCTGTGGGCCGTGCTGCTGGCTGCCCACGCGGCCTGTGCGGTGGTGTTCTACAACTTCCCCTACATCTTCTCCTACGGCTATGCGATCAGCGTGCTGGTCTGCAATCTGATCCTCGTCGCGCGATATCCGTCCCTGCCGGTACTGCTGGTCGGCGGCGCCTGCGTGCTTTACGGCCTGCGCCTGTGGCAGTTCATCCACGCCCGCAATCGCGAAGCGAGCTTCCGCGAGAACGCGGACCGCGCCGACGCGGCGGGAGCGAGGCCGCCGATGGGCCTGAAAATCGGCGTCTGGATCATGGTGTCCTGGCTGATGGCCTACCAGGCGATGACGACCTGGAACGTCGCCCGATCGGGCGAGCTGACGCCATGGATCATCGTCGGCACCGTGATCATGCTGGCGGGACTGGCGTTGGAGGCCATCGCCGATGCTCAGAAGCTCGCCGCCAAGCGCACTCAGCCCGGGCGCTGGGTGTCCACTGGCCTCTATCGGCGAATCCGCCACCCGAATTACCTGGGAGAGATCATTTTCCAGGTCGGGCTGGTGCTGGCTGGATTGGCCAGTTTCGCGACGCCTGCCGCCCTGATTGCGGCGCTCGTGGCGCCGCTCTACATCGTCGCGTTGATGTGGTACGCGTCTGCGGACCTGGACGAAAAACAGCAGGCGCGCTACTGGTCCGACCCGGACTACCAGCGCTATCGCGCGGGCACGGCACGAGTGATTCCGGGCCTGCCGTAGCCGCCGCTCAGTCGCCGAGGAACTCGACCAGGGCGTCGCCGAACTCCACTGGCTGCTCGACATTGCAGAGGTGGGCTGCATCCAGCACCCGCAGGTCGGCGCCCGGAATCTGCTCGACGAGGAACTGGGCGTGCTGCACCGTGGTGGCAGGATCGGATGCACCGGCGACCACCAGCGTGGGTGCGTGGATCTGCGCAATGCGATCGCGCTGATCCATGTCGCGAATGGCCGCGCAGCACTCGACGTAGCCGCCCACGGAGGTCCTGGCAAATGCCTCCACGGTGCGCTGCACGACCTCGGGCTCGCGCTGCCTGAACTCGGCGGTGAACCAGCGCTCGGCAGCACCGGCCGCGAGGCCCGACAACCCGTCGCGCAGCGCGGTATCGATCCGCTCCTGCCAGGCCTCGGGCGGAGGGAAATGCGCAGTAGTGGCCGCAAGCACCAGCTTGCCGACTCGCTGCGGAGCCGCCGCTGCAGCCCACATCGCGATCATGCCTCCGATGGACAGCCCGCACCAATGCGCGCGCACCACTCCGGTCGCATCCAGCACCGCAATCGCGTCATCAGCAAGGTCCGCCATGGTGCAGGGCCGCGGTGCGCCGGCCAGAGCACCGGAGCGGCCGTGCCCGCGCAGGTCGAGCCGGATTACACGGAAGCGGCGATTCAAGGTTTCCAGCTGCGGCGCCCAGACGTCGAGCGAAGTGCCCAGGGCATGCACCAGCAGCACGGCCGGACCGTGGCGACGGCCGGAAACGATGTAGTGCAGAGAGGAATCGCCGCGGGCGAGCGTGGGCATCGGGGGGGCACGAGACGGACTGCTGCGACCCGCGCACCCGGATGGGGGGCGCGGTTCGCAGCGAGGCGGTCACTCCAGCTTGAACTTGTCGTGGCAGGCCTTGCAGGACTTCTGCGCGTCGCCGAAGGCCGCCTTCAGCGTATCGACGTTGTTCGCCTTGGCCGCTACGGCCAGGGCAGCCGTCTTTTCGCCCATGGTTTTCATCAGCTGGTCGAACTCGGCCCGGTTCGTCCAGATTTCCGGCTTGACCTTGGTCGGCGCGCCGCTGGCGGACTCCGCCGGGAACGTCTCGGGGGCGGTGCTACCCATCAGCGCAATCCGGTCCGCGCTGGCCTGGGCAGCCTTGGCATCGTACGGCTGGCGGCCGTTGGCCATGCGGCCGACGATCCCGAAATTGGTGCCCAGAACCGTATAAACGGCCTGGCGGTACTTGATCCACTGGGCCCCGGGGGCCTGCTGCGCGAGGGACTGCGGCGCAAAGCTCGCGCCGGCGACCGCGGTCAGCAGGGCGACGGCAGCGAGGCGCACGATCGGACGACGGGACATCGACAGTTTGGACATCTTGGCTCTCCTTCCCTGGAATGGGAGCCGGATTGTACTCGCGACACAGCTATCGTTAGCAACCGGGCCGCGCCTCTGCTACGCTCCGCGCCCTTTTTGAGTGCAGACATGTCCACCGCCCGGCCAATCCGAAACATCGCGATCATCGCCCACGTCGACCACGGCAAGACCACGCTCGTGGACGGGCTGCTGCGCCAGTCGGGCACGTTTGCCGCCCATGAAAAGATCACCGAGAGGGTGATGGACTCGAACGACATCGAGCGCGAACGCGGCATCACCATCCTCGCGAAGAACTGCGCCATCGAGTATCGCGGCACGCGGATCAACATCGTCGACACGCCGGGCCACGCGGACTTCGGCGGCGAAGTCGAGCGCGTGCTGTCAATGGTGGACGGCGTCCTGCTGCTGGTGGATGCCGTCGAAGGCCCCATGCCACAAACCCGCTTCGTCACGCGCAAGGCGCTGGCGCTCGGACTGCGCGCCATCGTAGTGGTCAACAAGGTGGACCGTCCGGGCTCGCGCTCCAACTGGGTCGTCGACCGCACTTTCGAGCTGTTCGACAAGCTCGGCGCCACCGACGCTCAGCTCGACTTCCCGATCGTCTACGCCTCGGCGCTGCAGGGCTGGGCTACGCGCGACCTCGACAAGCCTGCCACCGACATGACCGCCCTGTTCGAAGCCGTGCTCGAACACGTGGACGCACCGCAGATGGACGTGGATGCACCGCTGCAGCTGCAGATCTCCACGCTGGACTACAACTCCTATGTCGGTCGTATCGGCATCGGCCGCGTACGGCGTGGCACGGTCCGACCCGGCGCCAACGTGGCGCTGCGCTGGGGCGACGAATCCCGCGGCGTCGGCAAGGTTGCCCAGGTACTCACATTCCACGGCCTCGAGCGGCGCGCCGTGGAAGAAGCATCGGCCGGAGACATCGTCGCGATTACCGGCGTCGAAGGCGTCAACATCGGGCTGACGATTTGCGACGTCGAGAAGCCGGAAGGCCTGCCGCCCATCGAAGTCGACGAACCGACGCTCGCGATGAACTTCCAGGTCAACACCTCACCGCTCGCCGGTCGCGAAGGCAAGTTCGTCACGAGCCGCCAGATCCGGGAGCGCCTTTCGCGCGAACTGCAGAGCAACGTTGCCCTGCGCGTCGAAGACACCGCGGAGCCCGATGTGTTCCGCGTCCAGGGCCGGGGCGAGCTGCATCTCACGATCCTCATCGAGAACATGCGTCGCGAGGGATACGAGCTTGCCGTGGGCAAGCCGCAGGTGCTGCGGCGCGTGATCGATGGCGTCATGAAGGAGCCGTTCGAGGCGCTCACCATCGACATCGACGAAGCCCACCAGGGCGGCGTGATGCAGGAACTCGGCCGCCGTCGCGCCGAGCTGATCGACATGGTGATCGAGGGCGACCCAACCGGTCGTGGCCAGGGCCGCGTGCGCCTGGAGTACCGTGTGCCCGCCCGTGGACTGATCGGCTTCCAGGGCGAATTCATGACGATGACGCGCGGCACCGGCCTCGCCAGCCACATCTTCGATGGCTACGACATCGTCAAGGGCGAGATACCGGAACGCCACAACGGCGTGCTGATCAGCAATGAAGCCGGTGAAGCCGTCGCCTACTCGCTGTTCGCCCTGCAGGAAAGAGGTCGGCTGTTCGTCGGCCACGGCGACAAGGTCTACGAAGGCGCCATCATCGGCATCCACAGCCGCGACAACGACCTGGTCGTGAACCCGATCCGCGAGAAGAAACTCACCAACGTGCGCGCGTCGGGCAAGGACGAGAACATCCTGCTGGTGCCGCCCGTGCCGCTGACGCTCGAGTATGCGGTTGAGTTCATCAATGACGATGAGCTGGTCGAGGTCACGCCGCTGTCGATTCGCCTGCGCAAGCGGTTCTTGAAGGAACACGAGCGAAAGCGCGCCTCTCGCTCGGCGGACGCTGCTGCCACGGGCTGACGCCCCCGGACACAGGCGGCTGCGAGCGCTGCCTCGGCGGGCGCCAGCCGGCGAGCAGCGCGTCCTGCCCGTCCCCCTGGTGACAGTCACGACTTAATCCCGGCCCGCCCCCGCCTGCAGAGCAAACCTGTGACCCGCGTCGGCTCGGCTCGTGCAACCCCATGGCCTGATTCGACGGTGAACCTCGCCCTGCCATCCCGAAGCGTCTTCCGACTGCACCTGACGCTCATCGCGATACTCGTTGTACTGCACGTGGCGGCTCGGGTGGCGCGTCGTCTCGCGGCGGATCCGAATGCTTTTGGCCTGTGGCCGCTGTTCAACCTGAATGCCGAGAACAACGTGCCCTCCCTGTTCGCGGCCACAGCCATGCTGGCGGCGGCAGGCCTGCTGTTCGCCACGTCCAGCGCCGAGGCGCGCCAGGGACAATCGTCACGGGCCGGCTGGATCACGCTGGGCTGCGCATTCGTGTTCCTGGCGATCGACGAATCGGTTGCACTGCACGAACAACTGAATCGTCCCGTCAGGGCCGCGCTGCAGGTCGATGGCGCCCTGCACTTTGCATGGGTGATTCCATACGCACTGCTCAGCGCGCTGTTCGTCGCCAGCCTCACCCGGTTCCTGCTGGCGCTGGATCCTCGAACCCGGCGGGACTTCTTTGTTGCGGGTGCCGTGTACGTGACCGGCGCGATTCTGCTGGAAATGGTCGGCGCGCGAATCTGGGTCGCGGAGGGACCGCAGACCCGTGCCTACTTCATCGGCACGACCATTGAGGAGACCCTGGAGATGCTCGGCATTGCACTCTTCGTTCGTTCAATCCTGGCACACGGCGAGCGCCAGGAAACAGCGCGCGAACGCGCGCGCCTGGGTCGCGGCCTGCCTCAGTAGTACAGCTGCACGTCGTCGACGCGATCGAGTCGCCGCTGCAGCAGCTTCGCGGCGCAGGCACTCGGTCCATTCGTCAGCGCGGTCAGCAGGTCCCGCCAGAGGTCACGTCGCAAGGGCGCGCGCCGCACTGCAGCGAGCAGCGAGGCGCGCCCGGCGTGCCACTCACCGGCCACGCATTCCAGGATTCCCAGCCGCCACATCTGGTGGGCGTGGTGCGCCGGATGACGGGCCAGGTCACTGGCGTACTTCTGGATGATGCGGCGCTTCGCAACGATCTTGGCGGGCAGCGACGAGGTGATCTGGTCGCCGTGAATGAACCGGCGCACGAGGACCTCGGGCACGAAGTCGAACGCGTACTGTCGTGCCAGCCGGATCCACAGGTCACGATCCTGCGCGCCGGGCAGCGACTCGTCGAAGCCACCCAGAGCGACCAGCGCGTCGCGGCGTACCAGCACGATCGACGTCGTGAATGAGATATTGCCGAAGTAGTCGAGCCAGCTCGTGTGGTTCGCGGTCGGGACGATTTCATCGACGACGCGCCCGCTGCTTTCGGACACCACCACCGACCCGCCATGGATCAGTGCCACGTTGGCGTCGGCAGCCGCGAAACGCGCCTGCTGCAACTCGAGCTTGCGCGGCAGCCATTCGTCGTCATCGTCCAGAAAGGCGATGAAGCGCCCGCGACTGTTGGCTAAGCCGACATTGCGCGAGGCAGCGGCGCCGCGGGACTGTTCATTACGGAACAGCCGGATGCGCGGATCGGCGAACGAACGAGCGAGCGACGGCGTCGCGTCGCTGGACGCATCGTCGACGATCAGAATCTCGAAGTCACTGCAGGTCTGACTCAGCGCGCTGCGCACCGCGCGCTGCAGGAAGCGCGCGCGATTGTGCGTTGGCACGATGATGCTGATCGACGGAGTGTTGGCGACTGAATCGTGCATCGGGGGAAACACCGCGCGCTACGGCCTTCAAGGGACGCGTGCCGGGTGCGCCAGGCGCCCATTTTAGAGGCAGGGGGCGACCGTCGTGCTGTGACGGTCGTCACGCACCCCGGAGCCGATCAGTCGCGGCGCGGGCCGGGGAAGAACGAATTGGTGCGCCGGATGTACTCGGCGTACCCGGGGCGGCGCTTGCCGATGTCTTTCTCCAGCAGCGTCACGCCGGACACCCGCATCAGCAGCGTTGACATGACCACCGGCCCAATGATGGCCCACCATGCGCCGGCAGACAGGGCGATCAGATAGAAGCCCCACCAGATCGCGAAATCACCGAAATAGTTGGGGTGGCGCGTCCAGCGCCAGAAGCCCCGGTCCATCACTTTTCCCTGGTTCGCCGGGTCAGCCTTGAACCGCGACAACTGCCAGTCGCCGCCCGCTTCGAACAGGAAGCCAAGGACCCACAGCGCGACGCCGGCGTAGTCCAGCCAGCCCAGCGGCCGAGCGCCGAGCGCAGCGCCCAGCAGCGGCAGCGAAATCACCCACGCCAGCAGCGCCTGCAACAGGAACACCAGGTACAGGCTCTTGACGGCAAAGTGCGGTTCGTTGCGCCTGCGGATCGCCTGGTAGCGACGATCCTCTCCGTGACCCCAGTTGCGCGCGGTGATGTAGACGGCCAGACGCAGTGCCCAGACGGCCAGCAGCACCAGCAGCAGCGCACGTCGCTGCGGCGGCCCCGGCGCGGCCTGTTCGACAGCAGTAGCGACATCCCAATGGGGCGAGAGCACGACGTAGGTCACGCCGGCCGCAAGGAACATCAGCGACCAGATGGAGTCGACGATGGCCACGTTGCGCAGCGGCAGCGACAGCAGCCAGGTGGCGCCGGCCAATGCGCACAGCACCGTCAGCCCGGACAACCAGATCGATAGATCGAACAAGGGGCACCTCGGGAGTCGTGTCACTCATTGTCGGCGCCGCGCGACGGCGCGGCAATCCCTTGCCGCTCAAGAACCGTGCGTGGCCGGCCGATACCAACAACGATCCGGAACCGACACCACGGAAGGCGAGTCGACAAACCATGTTTGCGCTGATTGGCTCAATTATCGTCCTGGTCTGCGTCGGCGGAGGCTTCATGATGGCCGGCGGCAACCTGCTGCTGCTGTGGCACCCCTCCGAGATCGTCGTGATCATCGGCGCGGCTCTGGGTGCATTCATGACCAGCAACCCGCTAAAAGTGGTCAAGGGCGCCTTCACCAACGCACTCGCCCTGTTCAAGAAGCCGCGCTACGAGCGCTCCGACTACGTCGACATCCTGAAGCTGGTGTATGACCTGCTGACCAAGGCCCGCAAGGAAGGCCTGCTCGCGATCGAACAGGACATCGAAGACCCGGCGAAGAGCGCCACGTTCTCGAAGTACCCGACGATCATGGGGGATCACCACATGATCGAGTTCATCACCGACTGCCTGCGCCTCATGGTCAGCGGTAACCTCGATCCGCACGAACTCGAAAGCCTGCTCGAGTACGAACTCGAGACGCATCACAAGGAAGCGGCGGAGCCGGCGCATGCCGTGCAGAAGGTCGCTGACGCGCTGCCGGGCTTCGGTATCGTGGCGGCGGTGCTCGGCATCGTGAACACGATGGCGGCGATCGAAGGCGCCGACACCGCGACCATCGGCGCGAAAGTGGGCGCGGCGCTGGTCGGCACCTTCCTCGGCATCCTGGTCGCCTACGGCTTCGTCGGCCCGATCGCGGCGGCGATGGAGGGCCGCGCGCACGAGGAAAGCAAGGTGTTCGAGGTGGTGAAGATGGCGCTGGTCGCGAGCGTGCGTGGCTATCCGCCGCAGGTCGCGGTCGAGTTCGCCCGCAAGCTGCTGTTCAGCGACATCCGCCCGACCTTCGGCGACCTCGAGAATCATCTCAAGGGCAAGCCGCCAGCTGGCGGGAAGTAAGGCGCGCAGAGCCCGCCCCATGGCGACCAATCCCGCTGCGGCCGGCGATCGCCGGCCGATCATCATCAAGCGCAAGAAGATTGTCGCCGGCGGCCACCACGGCGGCGCGTGGAAGGTGGCGTACGCGGACTTCG
>JANPDV010000337.1:0-2511 GCA_031431655.1 Gammaproteobacteria bacterium
CCACCAGCAGCGCTGCCAGCACCCACGGCCACTGGGATAACAGCCAGCCCGCGAATCGCGAGCCGATCGCGCTCTCGGGTTCGCCGGCCGCCGCGAGCGTGCCACCCAGCAGGTCCTCACCTGCTGGCGAGTTCACCGCCAGCGTCAGCGTCACCGCCGAGCCCGGCGCGAGCGGCTTGATCCCGACCATGTACTGCCCGGGCGTCTCCTCTTCGACCGGCACCGGTGCACCATCGTCGATCGAGAGCGTCAGCTTCGCGCCGACCACCGGAGCATTGGTGTCGAATCGATCGAGGTAGATGTCGAGGTGGTCACCATGCGACTCGACCAGCGCCTCGTAGAGCTCCGAGGTCAGCTCCGTGACCGTGCGTGCCCCCGCCGCGGCCGGCACCGTCGAGGCTGAGTCATCCGCATGGTCCTCGCCCTCGTGGGCGAGCAGCACTGGCGCCGCTCCGAGCGCGAGCGCGAGCGCACAGGCGGCGCCCAGACGGACCCTGGACGATGAACCAAGACGGGTATTGACCATGACAACCTCGACACAAGAAACCACGCGTCGCCGCAGTCCCACTTCAGTGGAACGCGGCACGGCGAAATCGAGGGTTGTCCTAGATCAGAAGGCGGGAATCAGAACCCGGGCGGGCGCCCGAGATACGCAAGGCCGCCGAGAGTGGTTCGAGCAGACGGTGCCGTTGTCGTTGGTAGGACACACCGACCGCCGCTGCACTGAAACTGACCCAATCCGCCGGCACCCGCGTCACGACCCCCACGGGCGGCGAAGGCATCAGCGTCGCCGCCGAAGCGGCCGACGAGTTTGCCGAAGCGTGATCCATCAGGGACTGGTGCGACGCAGCGTGGCCCGACTCTGCCGCACCATCGCAGTCGTGATGGGCCGCCGCCGCGCGCTCGGCGGCGTGATCGCAAAGCCCGTAAGCGGAAGCCAAGTGCACGCCGCTGTCGTCATGGAAGCACCAGCCCAGCGCCGACGCCATGGTCTGCGACGAAAACGCGACCAGGCTCAGCGCGATGCAAAGCATCGAGCGACGCAGTCCGGCACGGCGGAGTCGGTTCAGCACCGTCCAATCCTAGACGACCGACCGTCTCGCCGCCAGCGACCGGCGTTGGGTGCTTAGCGGACTGTCCAGCCGCCGGCGCCGTCGGCACAGGCGACAACCCGCGCCGGCTTGCCCCGCCCATCGGCAGAAACGGCCCAGTCGAACTCACGGCACAGACCGTCGCGATCGCGGCGCGGTGTCACCGCATAACGCAGACCGCTGCTCGGGTTGATCCAGCGAACGGTCTGCCCGGTCCGCGCCAGTTCCAGCGAATGCCCGACGCAGGCGCGGTCGCGCGCGTCGATCCGATCGCCGATGCGGTCGCCGATCACGCCGCCGATGACCGCCCCTACCACGGTCGCGATCGTGCGGTTGCCCGGCTCAGCGACCCGATTGCCGATCACACCTCCGGCGACGGCGCCGACCACCGCAAGCACCTGATCCGTGTTACAGCGCCCGGACGTCACGCCATAGTCATCGCGCCACTCGCGACGCGAGTATCCGACGTACTGATCATCGTGCTTCTTGCGCCAGCCTTTGGCCGGAGCCCAGGGTGGAGGATCGGCGATCGCGGCGCCGCCGAAGCAGGCGAGCACCACCAAGGCGAGCAGTCGATTGCACAGGCGCATGGTGAGTCCTCCAGGCGATGCGAGTTCGCAAGACCTGAACCTTATGACATCTGGCTTGCTGTGGTAGCAGCCCACGGTGGCGCAATGCCGATTCTGTGACGCGTTGCCGGCTGCGGCGCGTCGACGCCGAGTGCTGCAGCGTTCGTGATGCAAGACCTCGCCAGTTGGGTGTCGATCGACGGCGTCAACAACGCGGTAATCAATGGAACTGGCGGCGCCCAACCGGTTGGAATCAAGGCGACGCCTGGCATCAGAACGGGGCAGGATGCGAGCACAGCGACGTATGCCAGGGTGCTTGCCTCCCCGTCCGCTGCGGGCACGGTGACCGGCTTCGGCGCGTTGTCGTCCGAGCAGCTCGCGGAAGCGATCGGACTGTGCAGCAGGGGGGGGGTTGAAACTTCCTATCCGCCCGCGCCGTTCTGGATTACTTCTCTTTGCGGGTAAACGTAGATGAGATCGGAAGGTCGCCCTTGCGCAGCATCGGTGAATACGTCAGGTCGATGAACCTGTCGCGGTCTTTCTGCCAGGCGGCCTCTTGTTCCGCCGTGGGCACGTACTGCTCGACCATCTCCTTAGTGACGCCCTTCTGTTCCAAAACAGCCTCAAGGACTTTCATCCGGCGACGCATCGACCACACTTCCGTGCCAAGAGCCATCATGCTGGCCACGATGTTGTCGAGCACAGGGTTGCCGAGGAAAACGGCCCTTTCCACATCCGACGGAATGAAGTCGGACGCATAGCCTGGGCGGTCGGCTTTGAGTTTCGTGGTTGCCATTCTATTTCCCTCGTCTACGCCGGTTTGATACCAAGCAGATTGTTCGGACCAATCC
>JANPDV010000338.1:0-4674 GCA_031431655.1 Gammaproteobacteria bacterium
CTTTTTCGGGGCTGATCAAGAACGCCCTCGACTATGCCAACGACCTGCTCGACGACGAACCCCCGCTACTCGAAGGCCGCGCCGTGGGCCTCATCGCCTGCGCGTTCGGCCCCCAGGGTACGGCGACCACGCTGATCGCGCTGCGCTCCATCGTGCATGCCCTCAGGGCCTGGCCAACGCCGCTGTCAGTGCCGGTCAATACTCTGAAGACCAAGTTTGAATCGGGCGGAATGCCGACGGATGCGGAAGTGGCTCACGACCTGGAGACGCTCGCGCAACAGGTCGTGGAGTTTGCGCAATTGCGGGCGCTGCGCGACCTGGCCGTACGCAGCGCCACCATGCGCGTCAGTGCCTGAGCGTCGTCAGCGGTCCAGGCTGCGCGGGAAAATCTCGGAGGTGGTCATCAGCCTGCCAAGCCTCGGCAGCATTTGGGTCACCGAGAACTCATGCATCTGCGCGTCGATGCTGCTGAGCAGATCGGCCGCGAAGATTATCGCGAATCCCATTTCCCATGCCTGCCTGGCGGTGGACTCGATCGCGAAATTGGTCGTCAGGCCGGCAAGAATCAGAGTCCGGACGTTGCGTCGGCGCAGCAGCAGTTCCAGGTCGGTTCCGTAGAACGCGCCCCACTGGCGTTTCCGGAACACGTGGTCCGCCAGCCCGGCAAGCTCGATAGGGGGTTCGTGCCATCGGGGACCGTATCCGCCGCGGGGAACGGGCAGGCCACGGTCGACGGGCTGCTTGGGCGCGTCGACCAGGTCGGCGTCCCAGCGTGTGACGCCCAGGATCACCGGCAGTCCTGCGGCACGCGCGGACCGTGCGGCGTCGATACATCCCGCCGCGATCTGCCCTCCTGAGCGGGGCGCCAGCGCGCGTTCCAGCACGCCTTCCTGCACGTCTAGAATCAGAAGTGCACCGTGCGAAGGCGGGCGCGTGTCCGGGTTCGGGAAGGCACTGGTCATGACGCCCAACCATACCCGAACGCACGTCACGCGCACCGGGTGTCGGCGCCGCCCGTTGATCGACGATCAGGCTCAGGCTTCCAGGCCGAGTTCCGCATCCGTCATCGCGGGCCCCCACTTGTCACGCGGCGGCATCGGCCGACCGGACCAATGCGGGTTCATCGTGAAGCTGGATCGCTGCCGACCCGGCGGAATGGCACCGCTGCCGATGCCCAGAGAGTAGTCGTAGTACAGCTTGACGATCTCCTCGTTCGTCCTGCGCTGCGCTGCTGGATGCGCGAGGCAGGCGTCCTGCCACCGCCGCACGCGCTCGAGGGTCCGCGGAATCTCGTAGGACTCGTAGTACTCGAGGAGCCGCAGGCGCTTCATCAGGGGCGTGAACGCCACCTCGGCCCAGCCGAAGTCGTCGAACAGGTAGTGGCCGCTAGCACCGTAGTCGCGAAGGAAAGCGTCGAGACGCGCAAACTGCGCATCGACGGCTCGCCGCAGCTCGTCGCGCTTTGCGGGATCGCGGTTGCGCAGCAACTGGTATCCGGGAATCGTGAACGCGCTGTCCGTCGCGACGAGAATACTTTCGATGGCGTGCCGGAAAGGGTCCGCCTGGGCGACCTGACGCTCAGGAAACTTCTGCTCGAGGTAGCGCAGGATGACGAGACTTTCCCTGAGCGTGCCCTCAGGCACTTCGAGAGCCGGCAGGGCGGTCGACCCACGTGTCTTCTGCAGCAACCATGCCGGTCGCGGACTCGAGATGTCGATCTCGACGTCGCGTACCAGGGCATCGAGACCCTTCAGGGCGAGCAGGATTTCAATCCGCTCGGAGTACGGGCATCCCGGAAAATGATAGAGAGCCAGGTGACCCGGCGCGCTGGCAGGGTGCATCGATGCGTCGTTCTGCGTCATCGGTCGGACACTCCGGCCAGGGCCTGCTTGCGTGTAACTGAGTAGCCGAACAGAAAAGGTATTGCCAGCAGGAAAGCGACCGCCGGCATGATCGTAGCGGCCCACGCGATGCCGTTGATCGTCTCGGCGGTTTGCGCGACGCCCGGACTCTTGCCGCCTGTGAAACCCGTAAGCGACAGCAGGAATCCGGCCGCCACTGGCGCCAGCGCCCAGGCCGTCTTCTCGATGCCGGCGAACAGACCCGCCATCGCGCCGCCGACTTGCCGACCGGTGCGACGCTGTTCGTCCGTCGTGACGTCCGGCAGCATCGACAGCGTCAGCAGAACGACGCCGGCGTAGAACACGCCGATGGCGATGCCCCTGAAGATGAACACCGCGTCGCTCTCGCCGGGCAAGGCCGCGAGCCAGCTCAGGCTCACGGCGGCATACCCCGCCAGCGACCACATGAGGAGCGTGCGCTTCTCATAGCGCTGGGCGAGCCAGAGCCAGCCGCCAATTGAAACAATCGTCGTCAGGTGCTGGCAGGTGCCGATGATTGCCAGGCCGTCCGCACCGCGCGCGGTGTAGTGGACCTGGAACAGCAGTGCGACGGCCGCGTTGCAGGCGATGGCGAACAGCGCGAACAACTTGGCGAGCAGCAGCATCGAGAAGTTGCGGTTGCGCAGCACATCGAGACTGCTCAGGAGGGAAACACGGCCGCCGGAAGCCGACTGGCGTGCTCCGGCCGTCGTGAACACCGCAACCAGCATCGTGGCGGCGACGCACGCTCCCATCACCCAACCCATCCTGGCGAAACCCTCACGGGTGCTGCCGAAGAGTCCGATCAGGAATGGCGCGAGGCCGAGCCCGATCAGTCCCGCCACGCCACTGAATGCCGTGCGGAACGACATGATCGAGGTTCGTTCGTCGTAGTCGTCGGTCATTTCAGCGGGCATCGCGATGTAGGGAACGTAGAACATCGAATACGAGAGGTAGTAGGCCGCCAGCATCGCTGCAACGTACACGGCTGTGGAGCTCGACGACTCGAACAGTGGCACGTGGAACAGCGCGACGGTCGCCACGCCGCTGCCGAGCGCACCGGCGAGCATCCATGGCCTGCGCCGACCCCAGCGACTGCTGGACCGATCGCTGATGACGCCCATGAGCGGGTCGACCAGCATGTCCGCAAGCCGTACGGCACCCAGGACCAGGCCGGAGAGCGCCGGCGACATCCCCAGTACGCTGACCATGAAGAACAGCAGCATGACGTTGACGACGATCATCATCGTGACCGCGCCGATGGCGCCGATTCCCCAGCCAAACTTGAGCGAGAACGGCAGCGGCGCGCTGCGCGGATTGAGCGGAGTTGACGTGGTCAAGGCGGGCCCGCGGTCAGGGAAGTCGAGGCAAAAATAGCATCTTTCGCGCGCGCGTTGGGCGGCAGCAGCGCAGCCGCCGATGGCGGCTTAACTGACGATTTCATGAGGTATACTGTAGAATACCTCTTCTCGAGTGGGGAACCTTGTGGACCGGAAGAAGATCCTGATCGCCGGCGCAGGAATTGGCGGCTTGAGCGCGGCGCTCGCCCTGCTGCGGCGTGGCATCGAAGCCGAGGTCTTCGAGCAGAGCGCCCGGCTCGGCGATGTCGGTGCCGGCATCATGCTGACGCCGAACGCAACGCGCACCCTGGCTCAGCTCGGGGTTGAATCCGAACTGCTCGGCGTTGCGATCGAGCCGGAGTCCTCCATCTATCGGCGCTTCGATAACGGAGAGTTGATGCTCAGCGCGCCGCTGCGCGGTGTCATGGAGCCGCGCCACGGTGCGAAGTACCTGCACGTACACCGCGCCGACCTTCATGCGATCCTGGTTGCGGCCGTGCGCCGGCTGTCGCCCGATTGCATCCATGTCGACCGGACTTTCGTTGACTACGAACAGGACGAGGGCAGCGTCACGGCCCGATTCGCCGACGGGACGCAGTGCATCGGCGATGCGCTGATCGGCTGCGACGGCGCGCGCTCCCGAGTCCGGGAGCGCACCTTTGGCGGCACGGCGCCGAGCTTCACGGGCCAGGTCGCCTGGCGCGGAGTCGTTCCTGCGAGCGGCCTGCCGGCCAGCGTCACGGCGCCGGCCTCAACGATCTGGATCGGCCATGACCGCCACATCGTCCAGTACCCCCTGCGCGGCGGGCGGGTCGTCAACTACGTGGCGCTGGTCGCGAAAGCGGCGTGGCAGGAAGAAGGCTGGAACAAGCGGTCCGAAGTCAGCGACGTCGTCAACGAGTTCGCCGATTTCCATCCGGACGTAAAGCAGTTGCTGCAGAACACGCCACCGGAGAACTGCTTCAAATGGGGGCTGTTCGACCGCAATCCGCTCGATACCTGGACGCGGGGCCGGGTCACCCTGCTCGGCGACGCGGCGCATCCGACGCTGCCCTTCATGGCGCAGGGCGCGGCCATGTCGATCGAGGATGGCGCCATTCTTGCGCGTGCGATCGAACAGTCGGCCTCTCCGGAGGCGGGGCTGATGCGATACGAACAGGCGCGCCGCGGGCGCACCTCGGCGATCGTGCTGCGATCGCGCGCGGCAACCCAGCTGTACCAGCGGTTGGTCGGCGACAAGCAGGAAGAGCGCAGCCAGGGCATGGCGGAGATCTATGATTACGATGCCGAGCGAGCGCCCCTGTGAGTGCGCGACCCGCTTAGGGGCACGTGCGGCAGGGGATCGCATGTCCACGTGGACGACGTACGGCGGCGCCTGGCTCGTGCGAGTGTTCTTGCGGGGACGCGAAGAGCACATCCATGTGGGCTCGAGGCGCGCCGTCCTGGCGCGCCAC
>JANPDV010000339.1:0-6624 GCA_031431655.1 Gammaproteobacteria bacterium
ATCCCGATTCGTCAACAACCACAAGGGCATTGAAGCGGAGCCACCATGACCCCGAGCGACGTCATCAAGCTGATCAAAGACAAAGAAGTGAAGTGGGCCGACCTGCGTTTCACGGATACGCGCGGCAAGGAACAACACGTAACGATCCCGGCCAAGCTGGTCGATGAGGGTCTGTTCCGTGACGGCAAGATGTTCGACGGTTCGTCGATCGCCGGCTGGAAGGGCATCAATGAGTCCGACATGATCCTGATGCCGGAAGCGAAGACGACCGTGCTGGATCCGTTCTTCGAAGACGCCACCGTGAACATCCGCTGCGACGTGATCGAGCCAGCGACGATGCAGGGCTACGAGCGCGATCCGCGCTCGATCGGCAAGCGCGCCGAGGCCTACCTCAAGAGCACCGGCATCGCCGATGGCGCCCTGTTCGGCCCGGAGAACGAGTTCTTCATCTTCGACAGCGTCCGCTGGTCCAATGAAATGCGCGGCGCGTCCTATGAAATCGATTCGGTGCAGGGCGCGTGGAACTCCAACACGGTTTACCCGGAAGGCAACAAGGGCCATCGCCCGGGCATCAAGGGCGGCTACTTCCCGGTGCCGCCGGTCGACGCGTTCCAGGACATCCGCAACGCGATGTGCTCGGCCTGCGAAGAGCTGGGCCTGGTCGTCGAAGTGCATCACCACGAGGTCGCCACCGGCGGCCAGTGCGAGATCGGCATCGGACCGGGCGGCCTGGTCAAGAAGGCCGACGAAGTGCAGATCCTCAAGTACGCCGTGCACAACGTGGCCCATGGCTACGGCAAGACGGCCACGTTCATGCCGAAGCCGCTGGTAGGCGACAACGGGTCCGGCATGCACGTCCACCAGTCGCTGCAGAAGGACGGCAAGGCGCTGTTCGCCGGCGACAAGTACGGCGGCCTCTCCGAGTTGGCGCTGTACTACATCGGCGGCATCATCAAGCACGCCAAGGCGCTCAACGCGTTCACGAACGCGGGCACCAACAGCTACAAGCGCCTGGTGCCGGGCTTCGAAGCGCCGGTGATGCTGGCGTACTCGGCGCGCAACCGTTCGGCGTCGATCCGCATTCCCTGGGTGTCGAACCCGAAGGCCCGCCGGATCGAAGTGCGCTTCCCCGATTCGTCGTCGAACCCTTACTTTGCGTTCGCGGCGATGATGATGGCGGGCCTCGACGGCATCCAGAACAAGATCCACCCGGGCGACCCGGCCGACAAGGACCTGTACGACCTGGAGCCGGAGGAGGCGAAGCACATCCCGACGGTATGCCATTCGCTCGACATGGCGCTGGAGCACCTCGACAAGGATCGCGAGTTCCTGACGCGCGGCGGTGTGTTCACCAACGACGTCATCGATGCGTACATGAGCCTGAAGCTGCAGGAAATCACGCGCTTCCGGATGAGCACTCATCCGGTCGAGCTGGACCTGTACTACAGCTGCTGATGCAGCGGCTCCGTTGATCGAACTAGCCGATTCGACAACGACGGGTCACGGGGCGGCGGACCTCCGCCGCCCCGTTCCGGCCCCGGGCGACACTGCCGCGATGCGCGATACTGTCGTGAAGCCATTCCCTTGATACGGCGCGCGCGTATGCTTGGACGACATGCGCAGTCGCCTCTTTACCTTATTTCCGGGCGCGCTCGCCGCGGCGAGCGTGCTGCTCTGCGTGACCGCACAGGCGCAGACCTACCGATGGGTCGACAAGGACGGCACGGTGCACTACTCCGACCGGCCGCAGCCCGGGGCCGAGCGTGTGGCTCTGCCGAAGGCGCAGACCTACTCCGCCCCGCCGTCGTCGCCGGTGCGGCCGTCGTTGCCACCGAATGCGGGCCGTCCGCCGCCCGTTACCTGCAGCATTACCGCGCCGACGCCGGACCAGGCGTTCTTCAACGAGAATTCAGTGACGGTGACGTTTCGGGGCCCCGAGGGCTTCACGCCGCTGCTGCTGCTCGATGGCGTCCGGCGGGATGCGCCGGGCGCCGGCGCCGGCTTCGTGGTCTCGCCCATCGCGCGCGGCAGCTATCAAGCTGTGGTGATCTTTGCGAATCCCACCTCCGGCGCGGAAGCATGCCGCACGCCGGCCGTCACGTTCCATGTGCGCCAGGCATCGCTGCTGAGTCCGGCGCGTCCGCAGGGGCCGGGCGTCGTCCCCAGGGCGCCAGGGGCACCGCGACCCGGCAACTGAGCGGTGCCACCTCTCGCGCCCCGCGCCGCATCGCGGAGCGCGTGTAATGGCCGTCGAGCGACTCTTTACCTCGCCGATCTCGCACTACGATCCGGCTGACCTGTTCGATGCGCTGTCGACCGGGCTGCTGGTCCTCGACGCCCAGCTCTGCCTGATCTACGCGAATGTCGCCGCGCAGGACCTGCTCGCGATGAGCTTCAACCAGGCGCGTGGCCGGCCGTTCGCCGAGCTGCTGCACGAGTCCAATGGCCTGCTTCCACGGCTGAAGCGCGCGCACGAACGTGGCGACGTGTTCTCCGAACGCGAGCTGACGATCCGCCCGACCGGTGCCCCGCGCGAGCCGCGGGTGCTCGATATCACGGTGACGCCGCTCGAGGGCCAGATGACCGGCACGCACCTTCTGCTGGAACTGTCCGATGAAACCCAGCGCACCCGGCTCACGCAGGAAAGCGAACTGCGCGCGCGGCTGGACGGCAGCCGCATGATGACGCGACAGCTTGGGCATGAAATCAAGAACCCGCTCGGTGGCCTGCGCGGCGCTGCGCAGCTGCTGCAGCGTGAGCTCGCCGACCCCGCATTGCGCGAGTACACCAGCGTCATCATCAGCGAGGCGGACCGGCTCACCGCGCTGGTGGATTCGATGGCGGGCCCGACGCGCGCGCCGCAGAAGCAGTCGATGAGCGTGCACGAAATCTGCGAGCACGTCTTCCAGCTGCTGCGCGGCGAGGCCCGCAGTACCGTGCTGATCGAGCGCGACTACGATCCGAGCGTGCCGAACGCGCTGTTCGATCGCAACCAGCTGATCCAGGCGCTGCTGAACCTCGCGCGCAACGCGCTGCAGGCGGTCGGCGATCGCGGCCGCATCACGCTGCGCACGCGCGTGGTCAGCAACCTGCGCGTGGGGCTGGACCGGCATCGGCTGGTGGTGCGTGTCGATGTCGAAGACAACGGGCCGGGAGTTCCGGATTCGATCCGCGGCAGCCTGTTCTATCCGCTGGTCACGGGCCGGCCGCAGGGCACCGGTCTTGGCCTCGCTGTCGCCCAGGACATCGTCACGCGCAATGGCGGTTCGGTGGAGTTCCAGAGCGAGCCGGGCCGCACGGTCTTTTCGATGCTCCTGCCGCTCGAGGGGGCAGTCACTTGAACACGCAACCGCTCGAAGTCTGGCTGGTGGAGGACGATGCGTCGATCCGCTGGGTGCTGGAGCGGGCAATGCGCAACGACGGCATGCGGACGCGCACCTTCGAGGCCGCCGAGCCGGCGCTGGCGGCACTCGCGGCACTGCGGGGCGACGCGCCGGATGTGCTGATCACCGATATCCGGATGCCGGGCAAGTCCGGTCTGGAACTGTTGCGCCAGTTGCGCAGCTCGCGGCCCGGTCTTCCCGTCATCGTCATGACCGCGCACTCCGACCTCGACAATGCAGTCTCCGCCTACGAGAGCGGCGCGTTCGAGTACCTGCCGAAACCTTTCGACGTCGATCACGCCGTGGCGCTGGTGCGCCGCGCCGCGCAGTCCGCGGCAACCAGGGCGGTCGACAAGGTCGACGCCTCGCGCATTCCGGAACTGCTCGGCCGGGCGCCTGCGATGCAGCAGGTGTTCCGCGCGATCGGCCGCCTTTCCCGTTCCAGCGTTACGGTGCTGGTCACCGGCGAGTCGGGCACCGGCAAGGAACTCGTCGCGCGCGCGCTGCACGATCACAGTCCGCGTTCGGCCAGGCCCTTCGTGGCGCTCAACACCTCTGCGATTCCGGCGGAGCTGCTGGAGTCGGAGCTGTTCGGCCACGAGAAGGGCTCGTTCACCGGTGCCGATGCGCTGCGGCGAGGGCGTTTCGAGCAGGCCGATGGCGGCACGCTCTTTCTCGACGAGATCGGCGACATGTCAGCGCCGTTGCAGACGCGGCTGCTGCGCGTCCTGGCCGAAGGCGAGTTCTTCCGCGTCGGTGGGCAGGCGTCGATCAAGGTCGATGTGCGCGTGATCGCCGCGACTCACCAGAACCTGACCGAGCGTGTGTCCAGGGGCCTGTTCCGCGAGGATCTCTACCACCGCCTGAACGTGATCCGCATCGAGCTGCCGCCACTGCGCGCGCGGCGCGAGGATGTCGGCGGGCTGCTCGATCACTACCTGGGCGTGGCGGCGACCGAACTGAAGGTTGAGCCGAAGACGTTCTCGCCTGCAGCGCGCGCCGCGCTCGAGCCCTACGCGTGGCCTGGCAACGTACGCGAGCTGGTCAACCTGTGCCGGCGGCTCACCGTGCTGGCGCCGGGCAGCGAAATCCGCCCCGAAGACCTGCCGGCCGAAGTAACCGGTGCGAGCGGCTCCGCGCCGGCGGAGGGTGCGTGGAGTTCGGCGCTGGAGCAGTGGGCGCTCGGCGAGGCACTGCGCGACGGCGCACCGCCACTGCTCGACACGGCGATGCCGCAGTTCGAGCGCACGATGATCGACGTGGCGCTGCGGCGCACGCAGGGTCATCGACAGCAGGCCGCACGGCTGCTGGGCTGGGGTCGCAATACGCTGACGCGCAAGATCAAGGAACTTGGCATCGACGCCGGTGACGAAGAACCGGAGCAGATGGCCGACGCGTCCTGAGGCCGTGCGAGCGACGGCTGCATCGAGAGCCGTGGCCTGATCGGAAAGCGGCTGACCCGATCGCAGCCGATATAATCGCCGCATGGACCAACTGCTGAGGCACGTGTACCTGGGCAACACCGTGCAGGCCTGGGCATGGGCCTCGCTGGCGTTCCTGGCGACATTCCTGCTGCTGCCGCTGGCGCGCGGCTTCATTCTCTCGCGCCGCAAGCGCATCTCCGACATGAAGGTGCCGGCGGGCGTGGACCTGGCGCTGGTATTGCTGGCGCGCACCAGCCGGCTGTTCCTCTGGGTGGTGGCGCTGTACGTCGGCGAACGCTTCCTGGAGCTGCCGCAGCGCGTCGAGCGCATTTCGACGATGGTGATCGTCGTGGTTGCGTGGCTGCAGGTTGCGCTGTGGGGCGCGGGGGCCGTGCGCTTCGCCCTGGAGCGGCACAACGAGCGCGCCCTGGCGCAGGGCGACGCCGGCATGCGTGGCTCGCTGGGCGTCATCATGTTCGTCGCGCGGCTGGCTATCTTCGTCGTCGCGACACTGCTGGCGCTCGACAACCTCGGCGTCAACATCACCGCGCTGGTCGCGGGACTGGGTATCGGCGGCATCGCTATCGCGCTCGCCGTACAGACGCTGCTGGGCGACCTGTTCGCGTCGTTGTCGATCACGCTCGACAAGCCGTTCCTGGTCGGCGACATGCTGCGCATCGACGACATCGAAGGCAGCGTGGAGCGCATCGGCATCAAGAGCACCCGGCTGCGCAGCGTGACGGGCGAGCAGGTCATCGTGTCCAACGCGGACCTGCTGAAGAGCCGGGTCCGCAATCTTGGCCGGATGCCCGAGCGCCGCGTGCTGTTCACGCTGGCTGTGCCCTACGACACCGTACCCGAGCGCATGGCGCGCATCACCGAGCTGGTGCGCGGCGTGGTGCAGGCGCAGGCCGGCGCGCGCTATGAGTACTGTGTGTTGAAGTCGCTGGGGGAAGCGGCGCTGCAGTTTGAAGTCTGCTACTTCGTCGCGATGGATCCGCCGCGGCGCTATCTCGAAACGCTGGATGCCGTGAACCGGCAGCTGCTGGAGACCTTCGCGCGCGAGGGGCTGCGCTTTGCGCACACGCCGCGCGCGGTGCTACTGGCAAGTGCGGGGCCGGCGGCAGCCACCTGACACCCGTCGGCCGTCGCCTGGAGGCGCCGCCTGTGGCCGCTGCAGATGCGTCAGTCGCTGCGTGCGAGGGGCGGAGGAGCACGGCGTGCAGCCAGCCGCGCCAGCACGAAGCCCGCCATCACCAGCGCAACCACGCCGGCGCCGAACCACAGCTCGCGGCCCTCCGCCCAGGCATCGAGCCGGGGCAGCAGCAGCTTCGTGGCGCTGAACGCCGCGATCAGCAGGCTGACGCTGGCCACCGCCAGGCCCATCACGCGTGACGCAATCCGCGCCAGTTCATCGGCCCGCGCGATCAGTCGCGAGATCCACAGGCCGTTCAGCGCGTCGGTGACGAGCATGCCGAGCAGGAACAGCAGAGCCAGCACCAGCGCATAGCCGACGCCGCCGAACTGGCCACCCGCCAGCGCGAACAGGGCGGCCTGGCTGATGGTGTCGAATGACAGCGCGAACAACGCGCCCACACCGGCCACCGCGAACGGATTGGACGTGCTGACGAGCCTGCCGAAAAAGCGTCCCTTGATGCCGACCGGCGCGACGATCGCCTCGGGTGCCGCGGTAATGACGGCACGCAGGTTGAGCACACCGAGCAGTGCCAGGAAGAAGATGGAAATCCAGACGCCGGTGGCCTGCAGCCAGGCGGGGGTCTGCCAGTGCGTCGTTGCGGTACCGACCAGCATTGCCA
>JANPDV010000340.1:0-5555 GCA_031431655.1 Gammaproteobacteria bacterium
CAAAGCAGGTCCCATCCCGCGTTCTTGGCGGCATCGCCCATCCACGTCGACAGCGTGCCATGGACCCAGCTTCCCGCCACGACGCGCCGCAGCGGCCGCGTCGGGGGGTCGCGCGCCAGGAAGTCCCCCAGCGTGGTCAGCTCCAGGCGCGGATGCGCCGCCAGCAATTCATAGGCGCGCCGCAGGAAGTAGTAGCCATTGAACGGGAAGTGCTCCCAGGCATTCTCGCCGTCGAGCGCCACGAGCACGCACCGTCCCGGTTGCACGCCACCGCCCGGCGCGGCGTAGCGGTCGGCCTGCTCCACCAGCCGGGCGACCAGGTGAGCCGCGGCATCGTCGCCGTGCCAGGTCGAGTACTCGAATCCGACCAGATCGGAGATGTGGTCATGCCGGTAGAAGCTGGCGAGGCGCTGGCCCGGCACCCGGTACGGCGCGTCGAACTCGGCCGGATCGTCGGCCTGCTCGCCAAGGCTGCCGCGCAGCACGTTGGCGCTGGTCGCCACCCAGTCGATGCCGAAGCGCTCCACCACTTCCAGCGCGCGCTGGCTGATCGCCCCCTCGGAGGGCCAGCAGCCGCGCGGCGTGAAGCCGAACGCCTGCTTGAATACCCGCAGCCCCTCGGCCATGTGCCAGCTGCAGCGGTCCTCGCCGCCGGGATAGCGTGGATGCTCCGGCAGCCGCGAGGCCGGCAGCGACTCGCGCGCGGCGCGGAAATCCAGCAACAGCGGCAGGATCGGGTGCGCGTACGGCGTCACCGACAGCTCCACCCGACGGCTCTCGGCGAGCGCGCGATAGCGCGGCAGGATGCCCGCGAGCGTTTCGCTGATCACGCCGAAAAGCAGGCGCCGATCGTCGGCGTCGAAGCCGCGACCCTTGTCGAGCAGCGCCCGCAGGCGAGCATCACCGCGCCGCACCGTTTCGCCAAGCCAGGCCAGGTGATAGCCGACCGCGAGGTCGTGCAGCAACGCGTCGGCGATCCAGCCGCCGCGCTCCGGTGTCAGCAGCGAGCGGGCCAGCGCAACGGCTTCGGCAAACGCGGGATTGGGCTCGATCATGCGCTCGGCCTGCGCGCGCAGCAGTGCCCGCGCCAGTTCGACCCGGGCGATCGAAGTCACGGGCAGCGCGTGACCCGTCAGCGTGTCGAGCACGTGGTCGCCGACCGGCGTGCCGTCACGCAGGCACTTCGCGGTGCGCGCGGCGTAGTCCTGCAACTGCTCGATCAGCACGGGCGTGAAGTTGACCACCGCGCGTGCACCCGGCACCTGCTCGAGATGAGCAGCCATGTCCGAGTAGTCCTTGATCGCGTGCAGGTAGGTCCACGGCAGCACGTAATCGCCGGTCAGGGCGTCACGATACTGCGGCTGGTGCATGTGCCACAGCAGCACCACGGGCAGCCGGGCGGCCGATCCGCTCATCGGGCAGTGCTCGCCGGGTCCGGACTCATGCGGCGCGAAGCATGTCAGCCGTGACGAGCACCACGCCCTTCTCGGTCACGAGGAAACGCTCGCGGTCGCGCGCCATGTCAACGCCGATCTGCATGCCGTCGGGAATCTCGCAGCCCTCGTCGATGATGGCGTGCCGTACGACGCAGCCCTTGCCGATCTGCACGTCGGGCAGGATCACGGCCTGCTCGATCCGCGAGCGCTCGTCGACCTTGCAGTTCGAGAACAGCAATGAACCGAGCACCAGCGCGCCGGAGACGATGGATCCGCCGGCGACCATGGAATTGATGGCGGTGCCGACGCGGTCCGTGTCGTTCAGCACGAACTTGGCCGGCGGCTGCTGCACCTGGTAGGTCCAGATCGGCCACTCCTCGTCGTAGATATTCAGCTCCGGGTTGACGTGCACGAGCTCCAGGTTGGCCTCGTAATACGCATCGATGGTGCCGACGTCGCGCCAGTAGTTCTGCGCGCGGGTCTTCACGTCCTGGAACGGATAGGCGAAAACCTGCCGCGGGTTGATCGAGGCCGGGATGACGTCCTTGCCGAAGTCGTGCGCGGAAGTCGGGTCCGCGGCGTCGGCGACCAGCAGTTTCTCGAGCAGGCGCGTGTTGAAGACGTAGATGCCCATGGATGCGAGCGCGCGGTCGGGCTTGCCCGGGATGGCATCCGGTTCGGCGGGCTTCTCCTTGAAATCGGTGACGCGGTTCCATTCGGTCGTGGTCATCACCCCGAAAGAGCGGGCCTCGTCGCGTGACACCTCCACCACGCCTACCGTGATGTCGGCCGCCTTCTCCACGTGGTAGGCGATCATCGGGCCATAGTCCATCTTGTAGATGTGGTCCCCCGCCAGCACCAGCACATGCTTGGGACGGTGCGCGAGGATCAGCTCCAGGTTCTGGTGCACCGCATCCGCGGTCCCCAGGTACCAGTGCTCACCGGTCTGCTGCTGCGCCGGCACGACCTCGACGAACTCGCCGAACTCGCCGCGCAGGTAACCCCAGCCGCGCTGCACGTGCTGGATCAGCGACTGCGCCTTGTACTGGGTCAGCACGCTGATCTGCCGGATGCCGGAGTTCACGCAGTTGGAGAGCACGAAGTCGATGATCCGGAACTTGCCACCGAACGGCGTGGCGGGCTTGGCGCGATGCTCGGTAAGACCTTTGAGCCGCTCGCCACGGCCGCCGGCCATCACCACCGCCAGGGTGCCGCTGGTCAGGCGACTGACGTATCGACCGGACGAGGCGCGGACGGACGCGGGACGCATGGGCGTGCTGAACCTCGAAGTAATACGCAGTGAGGGCAATGCAGGGCGTGACAGTTCACTATATTAGGAAAATGTCGACCCCGCTGCCCGAACCTGTTCACCTTCGAACCGACGAAGTGCGCCTGCTCGACGGCACGCTGCACGATCCCTTTGCGGTGCTCGGGCCACATCGCAGCGGTACTACGACCCGCGTCACGCTGCTGATTCCGCACGCCGCAAGGGTGAGCCTGCAGGCCGCGACACCGCCCGGGCAGACGCTCGAGGCCCGGCGCCGGGGCCAGACGGACCTGTTCGTCTGGGAAGGCCCCTCCACGGCGCTGCCGCAGCACTACGAAGTCGCCTGGCACGACGGCGCCGGGCACCGCCAGCACCAGGTCGATCCTTACTCGTTCCGCGAACCGCTGCTGCCCGCAGAGGGCCTGTACCTGTTCAACGAGGGTCGGCACTACGAGGTATTCCGGCTGCTCGGCGCAGCGCTGATGCAGATCAATGGCGTCGCCGGCACGCGCTTCAGCCTCTGGGCGCCGAATGCATCGCGCGTCAGCGTCGTCGGCGATTTCTGTCGCTGGGACGGACGCCGCTATCCCATGCGCTCGTGCGGACCGAGCGGGGTGTGGGAACTGTTCCTGCCCGGAATCGATGCTCACACCGTGTACAAGTTCGAGATCCGCAACCGCGACACCGGCGCCTTGTTGCTGAAGACGGACCCGCTGGCTCGGGCCACCGAGCAGCGCCCCGCCACCGCCGCGGTGGTGGCGCCGCTGCCCGGCCACGCCTTCGATGACGCCGGCTGGCTCGAGCAGCGCGCGCGGCGCAGCTGGCTGCACGCGCCGCTCAGCATCCACGAAGTGCATCTGGCGTCCTGGCGCCGGGGCCCCGGCAACCGCTTTCTGACTTACCGCGAACTCGCCGCCGAACTGATCCCGCGCGCCAGGGGCCTTGGCTTCACGCATCTGGAACTGCTGCCGATCACCGAGCATCCGCTGGATGACTCCTGGGGCTACCAGACCTCCGGCTACTTCGCCCCCACCTCGCGGCATGGCTCGGCGGACGACCTGCGCTATTTCGTCGACGAGTGCCACCGCGCCGGGCTCGGGGTCATTCTCGACTGGGTGCCCGGCCATTTCCCGCGCGACGCGCACGGCCTGGGCAACTTCGACGGCACGGCGCTGTACGAGTACGCCGACCCGCGCAAGGCCGAGCACAAGGACTGGGGCACGCTGATCTTCAACTACGAGCGGCACGAAGTGCGTTCGTTCCTGATCTCGAGCGCCATCTATTGGCTGAACGAATTTCACTTCGACGGCCTGCGCGTCGACGCAGTCGCCTCGATGCTGTACCTCGACTTCAGCCGCAAGCAGGGCGACTTCGTGCCGAACCGGTACGGCGGCAACCAGAACCTGGAGGCCGTCGAGTTCCTGCGGGAGCTGAACACCGTCGTGCACGCGCGGTCCCCCGGGGCGATCGTCATGGCCGAGGAGTCCACCGACTGGCCGATGGTGAGCCGACCCGTGCACGACGGCGGCCTGGGCTTCTCGATGAAGTGGAACATGGGGTGGATGCACGACACGCTCAGCTACTTCAAGGAAGACCCGCTGCACCGCGCGCACCACCAGGACAAGCTGACATTCGCAACGATGTATGCGTACACGGAGAACTTCATCCTGCCGCTGTCGCACGACGAGGTCGTCCACCTCAAGCAGCCGCTGGTCTACAAGATGCCGGGCGACCGCTGGCAGCAGTTCGCCAACCTGCGCGCGCTCTACACCTACATGTGGACATTCCCGGGCAAGAAGCTGCTGTTCATGGGCGGCGAGTTCGCGCAGACCAGCGAATGGAGCCAGGCGGCCGGCCTGCCCTGGCACCTGCGCGAATACGCCGAGCATCTCGGCGTCGAGTCGCTGGTCAGCGACCTCAATCACCTCTACACCGGCGACGCCCGCCTGCACGCCTATGAATTCGAGCCGCGCGGCTTCCGCTGGGTCGACTGCGAGAACCGCGCGCAGTCCGTGCTGGTGTACCTGCGCGGCGATTTCGATCACGCGGGCTCGCCAGCCGACCTCGAGCACCGCGCCCGCCACGCGCCCCCGCTGCTGGTCGCGCTGAATCTCACACCCGTGCCGCGCGATGGCTACCGGATCGGCGTGCCGCGCGGCGGCATCTGGCGCGAGCGCCTGAACTCGGACGCGGCACGCTACGGCGGCAGCAACCTCGGCAACATCGCCAGCGTGACCGCCGAGCCGGTGCCCGCGCATGGGTTCCAGCAGTCGATCGTCGTCACCCTCCCGCCGCTGGCGGGGCTGGTCTTCGCACCGGGCTAGCCGCGCGAGGCCGTCGCGCGCGGTGCGCCGAGCTCGGCAGGAAGGACGAGAACAGCGCCCCCGTGTAGGGCGAGGGTGCCTGCAAAGTCGGGTCGCGGCCCGGTTCAGGCGCTCGGCAGACCCTTCATCAGGCCCATTTCATAGGGATGGGTCAGCAGCTCGTGCGCCGGAGAGATGCGCACGTCGCCAGTGAACTGCCCGCAGCCATCCGACGTCAGCTCGAACGCATGGATGTGGGCACCGTGGCTGTCAAGCTCGCCCGTCGGCTGCAGCAGCACGCGCCACGCGAGCGGATCTGCGGCGGGGCCGTATGACGTGAGCGCCGGCGGCTCGTAGGGCTTGCCAGGCAGGGTGCGGCGGGCGACGAACTCCAGGTGCACGTCGTCCGCCGCCAGCCCGCCGAGCTGCGCCGCCACGCGCATCCGCACCGGTGTGCCGCGCAGCTGGCTGCGCGGGGGGGTTTCCAGCGGCGCCAGCGTCACGCGCGGCCACGCTTCGCGGACGCGCTGCTTCCACTGCGCCAGTGAC
>JANPDV010000341.1:0-4553 GCA_031431655.1 Gammaproteobacteria bacterium
GGACGCGCTGTTTCCATTGGGCGAGTGACTTAGCGCCGGCATAGTTCGCGGACGCGAGGCGGCGGCCGTGCGTGGCGGTCGGCACGTAGATGCCGCGGCTGTAGTCCGCCACCATCCGCCGCATGTTGAACGCGGGGATCACCGTCATCATCGCGCGCTTGCAGCGGCGTACCCACTCGCTCGACAGCCCGTTGGCCTCGCGCGCGTAATACATCGGCACGACTTCCTCTTCGATCGTGTCGAGCAGCATCTCGGCTTCCAGCGCGTCGCGCCGGCCCGGGTCCTGCACGTCGACCGGCGGAATTCCCCAGCCGTTGTCCTCGGCAAAACCCTCGGCCCACCAGCCGTCCAGCACCGACAGATTCAGGCGCCCGTTGACCGCGGCCTTGATGCCCGATGTGCCGCTGGCTTCCAGCGGCGCCACCGGATTGTTGAGCCAGACATCGCAACCGGCCACCAGCCAGCGTGCCAGCTGGATGTCGTAGTCCTCGAGGAACACGACGCGCCCGACGAACTCCGGCAGCATCGCCAGCTGCTTGATCTCGCGCAGCACGGCCTGGCCAGGCTGGTCGGCCGGATGTGCCTTGCCGGCGAACAGGAACACCACCGGCCGCTCCGAGTCGTTAATGATGCGCGCCATCCTGGCGCGGTCGCGCAACAGCAGTGCCGCGCGCTTGTAGGTGGCAAAGCGGCGCGCGAAACCGATGGTCAGCACATCCGGTCGCGCCGGATCGAGCAGCCTGGCAACATGCCGCAGTTGCGCGGGACTCTGCCCCTTGCGCAGGAACTCGCGTCGCAGTCGCTCGCGCACACTGCCGAGTGCGTCGGTCTTGACGGCCTGGCCGGCCGCCCAGAACTCGGCATCCGGCTGGCGACCTATCGCCGCCCAGAAGGCGCTGTCGGAAAGGTGCTCGCGCCATTCACGACCGAGCTTGAGGTCGAAGTAGTCAGCCCAGTGCTGGTGCAGGAACGTTGGCACGTGTATGCCGTTGGTGACGTAGCCCACAGGGTTCTGCTGCGGGGTGATCTCGGGCCAGTGATCTGCCACCAGCTGCTGCGAGACCAGTCCGTGCAGCCGGCTGACGCCATTGACATGCCGGGCGCCCGAAAGCGCCAGCCGCGTCATGTTGAACATCCCATGGTTCGATGGCCCGCGCGCCAGGTTCAGGAATGTCTCGAGCGGCAGGCCGAGTTCTTTGACGAACTCGCCGAAGTGGGCGAGCAGCAGGTCATGTCCGAATGCGTCGTGGCCCGCAGCCACCGGCGTGTGGGTCGTGAAGGCGCACTGAGCCGCCACGGCCTCGAGCGCCGCTGCAAACTCGACGCCCTGGCCCATGACTTCGCGCAGCCGCTCGAGCACCAGGAATGCGGCGTGGCCTTCATTCATGTGCCACACATCCGGCTTCAGGCCGAGCGCACGCAGCGCGCGCACGCCGCCGATGCCGAGCACCATCTCCTGGCGGATGCGTACCGCGTCGTCACCGCCGTACAGCCGGTGGGTGATGTCGCGGTCCGCCGGGGAATTCTCCGGGCAGTTGGTGTCCAGCAGGATCACCGCGATGCGCCCGACTTGTGCGCGCCACAGCCTGATGGCGACCTTGCGGCCGGCGATTGGCACGTGCACGACGATGCGCTTCTCGTGCTTGTCGAACAGCGGCGAAACCGGCATGTCGCGCGCGTCGTGATCGCGGTACTCGGCGTGCTGCACGCCATCGCTATCGACGACCTGTGTGAAGTAGCCCTGGCCGTACAGCAGGCCGACGCCGACGAAGTTCAGCCGCTCGTCGCTGGCTGCCTTGCAGTGATCGCCGGCGAGCACGCCGAGTCCGCCGGAATAGATCGGGAAGCCATGATTGAAGCCGTACTCGGCGCAGAAATACCCCACCAGCGGAGCGCCTGCGAGCGGCGGCGTCTTGACGTACGCGTCGAACACCGCGCACAGCGAGGTGTAACGCTCGACGAACACGGGGTCCGCGGCAGCGCGGTCGAGCGTGCCCTGGTCAAGACAGCGCAACAGCAGCTTGGGATTGCCGCGAACCTGGCTCCACAGGCCGGGGTCCAGCTCCTCGAACAGCGCCCGGGTGGGGCGATGCCAGCTGAAAAACAGGTTGTTGGCCAGCTCCGGCAGCCGCGACAGGGCCTCCGGAATGCTGGGGAAGATTTCCAGGGTCACTTGCTTGGACATAAGTAGGGGGAGTCTAGCAGCAGCCTTATTGCAGTCCGGCGGCCCAACCATGGAACCTAGACGCACTTCAAAGAACTTTCGTCATCGGATCATGGGCTTGCAGACTAGTAGTTGATTCCTAGTACTGTGATCTATACAGTATTGGCAAATGGACGATACGCTCGACCGGAAGTTCCAGAAAGAGTTGAACGGCGGCCTCGTGTCGCTGGTGCTGCTGGCGGTACTGGCCGCGGCACCCGAGGACCTCTACGGCTACGACATCGCCAAGCGCCTGCAACGTGCGCGTTCGGGCGAGCCGCTGTTCAAGGAGGGCACGATCTACCCCGTGCTGCGCGCGCTGTCGGCCAGCGGCCTCCTGTCGAGCCGCATCGTGCCGTCCTACTCCGGGCCGCCACGCCGCTATTACCGGATCACCGATGCCGGCCGCGCCGTCCTGCAGCAATGGCGCGCCACCTGGCGTGACACGCGCGACTTCGTCGATCACTTCACCGAGACCCGCGACCCCGCTGACGAGGCCCAATCATGAACCGCTCCGCCCCACGCTCGATCGAGCAGTACCTGCGCCAGCTGCGCGAAACCTTCGGCGCGGACGACCCCGCGCTGATCCAGGACGCGCTGTACGACGCCGAGGAATACCTGCGCGCCGAGCTCGCCGCGCATCCGGACAAGTCCGAGGCAGACGTGCTCGAACTGATCGCCTCCACCTACGGCGCACCGGATGAAGTGGCAGCGGCCTACCGCGACACCGAAGCGAAGGTCAAGGCAGCGATGGCCACGCCGTCGGCGACGCCCGCGGATGCATCGGCGCTGCGGCGATTCTTCGGCGTGTTTCTCGATCCGCGCGCCTGGACGTCGGTGTTCTTCATGCTGCTGTGCCTGGCCACGGGAATCGTCTATTTCACGTTTGCCGTTACGGGCCTGGCCTTGTCCGCCGGCCTGGCGGTGCTGATCATTGGCGTACCGTTCTTCCTGGTGTTCGTCGGGTTGACGCGCGTCATCGCACTGGGCGAAGGCCGGCTGATCGAGGCGATGACCGGCGAGCGCATGCCGCGGCGTCCGCGCCACCCCGGCGAGCCGCGCGGCTTCTGGGCGCGGGTGCTGGAGATGCTCAAGGACGCGCGCACCTGGACCACGATCGGCTATTTTCTTTTGATGCTGCCCGTTGGCATCGTCTACTTCACCTTCGCGACCGTCGGCATGACGCTCGGACTCGCGCTGAGCTTCGGGCCGCTGTGGGCGGCGGCGCAGCGCGCCGGGCTGACCCCTGACGGGCTCGACGGCCTGCGCGTCGATCTCGGCAACGGTGCGCTATCGTGGTCAGACTCGCCGCTCCAACTGGCCCTGATGATGATGCTCGGAATCCTGCTGTTGACCTTGACGATGCACGCCGCGCGCGCCATCGGCCGCGGTCATGCGCGCCTCGCAAAATCACTGCTCGTGCAGCGGGCATGACGCCGCAGGCCCGCCGGCTTGCACTGCTCGCGTCCGCATTGCTGCCCGCGGCGTGCTCGGGATCGGGATCCGGATCGGCCACGGCGCCGCCAGCGACGGTCGCGGTCACTGCCACTGCGGCGAGTGCGCCAGCCGCGCGCTGCCTGGTGGGCGCGGAGGCGTACCTGCGCGCACGGCTGCGCGGCAGCCTCGACCTCGACCTGTCCTGGAACTCCGCCGAGATCGAATGTGAAGGCGGCGCGCGCCCCGACGGCCGCGGCCTGCGGGTGATGATCGCCGGTCCGCGCAACGCGGCCGGCCGTCGCATGCGCTTCGTGTTCGGCATCGCCGATACTCCCGAGGGCAGGTCGGTCACCGCACGGCCCACCAACGTCACGATCATCTTCGAGGGCGAGCAGCGCATGTACGCGACCCGCGGCGACCGCAACTGCACGGTCGACGAACTGCGGCAGGAACGGGTCGGCGCGCTCGGCGGCACCGGCGTACTCAGCTGGCGCGTCGTCGCCCGCGGGTTCTGCGTTGCGCCGGCCACGGCGGTCGACGGGCCGGCCCGCGTGCTCGTCACGCGCTTCGACTTCGCATCGCGCGTGGATTTCAGCGAGGATGGCGGGCATGCAGCTACGACCGGTCCGTCCTGACGCCTTTTTCGGCGCACTGCGCCTGCTTGCCGCGGCGCTGCTGCTGGCCGTGCCCGGCGCCCCCGCCTTCGCTCGCGACGACGGGCTGCTTGAGCTGTCGAGCTTCCCGCGCTCCACGCTGACGGTGCATGGCGGCGGCACCGGACACGTGTTTCGCATCTGGGTGGCGGACACGCCCGAACGACAGAGCCAGGGCCTGATGTTCGTCCGTGACCTGCCGGCCGACGAAGGCATGCTGTTCGTCAACCGCGAGCCGCGCGCAATGGGCATGTGGATGA
>JANPDV010000342.1:0-9502 GCA_031431655.1 Gammaproteobacteria bacterium
GCGCGCGTCGAACGTGCGGGTGGTGGTCCACTGCGGCAAGTGCGTCAGGCCGAACCGGGCGAGCCGGTTGAACGGTGCGCGGGGCACGGCTTCGCGGTAACTCTGCACGAGCTGGGCGATCAGGTCCGTGGAGGCCTTCGCCTGCATCTGCAGCAGCAGCAGGAGCGCAACGTGTTTAGGTTCCGTCGCCCGCTCGCCCAGCAGGAACATCAGGTCCAGCGATCGGATCGGCTTTGGCACTTCGCGCTTCCTCGCGCCACGGGTGTGCGGGCGAACGGGCGGGGAGCCATACTGCAGCCGGTCATGAGACGATTACCAGCCCCGCACTGAGACGCAGGAGGATTCGAGCATTCGCAGGCAACTCACCAAGTGGACGGTCAAGCTCCTGCTGCGCTGGGTGCGGCTGCGCTTCGCCTCAGTGGACGTCGCCGGCATGCGCCGCATCGGGGAGCGCCTCGACCGGCGGCTCGGCGCCCGGGCGCCGGAGCCCTCGGGCCCGCCGGTGACCATCGGTGCCTGCACGGCCAGCTGGATCGATGTTGCCGGCACGCCGTCCGACCGCGTGATCCTGTACTTTCATGGCGGGGCGTTCATCTGCGAGACGCCGCGGGTGCACCGCTGGCTGCTCGCGCAGTTCTGTGGCGGCGCGCAGGCGCGCGGCTTCCTGGTGGCCTACCGGCTCGCGCCGGAGCACCCGTTCCCTGCAGCGGTCGACGACTGTCTCGCGGCCTACCGCTACCTGCTCGACTCCGGGATCGCGTCGCACCGGATCATCGTGGCCGGCGACTCCGCGGGCGGCAACCTGGCGCTGGTGACGCTGCAGTCGGCGCGCGATGCCGGCCTGCCGCTGCCGGCTGCCGCGGTGGCGATTTCGGCGGTGACGGACGCGACCTTCAGCGGCGATTCGATGCAGCGTAACGACGGTCTCGATCCGCTGTTCACGCGGGCGAGCGTCGCGCGACTCGCCCGGTACTACGTGCCCGAGGGCCGCGCGGCGCACCCGAGCCTGTCGCCGCTCCTCGGCAATCTCGCGGGCCTGCCACCCACGCTGCTGATCGTCGGCAGCTCGGAACTGCTGCTCGACGACGCCGTACGCTACGCTGCGCGCGCCACGGGCGTGACGCTCGACGTCTGGCACGACATGCCGCACGTGTTCGTGGCCTTTTCGGAGCTGGCCGAGTCGCGCGAGGCGATCGACCGCATCTGCCGCTACATGAGCGCGCACTTCGGCGACTCGGAGCCCGCCCGCCTCGAGCCTGCGGCCTGACATTTCCCGGCGGCGCAGCGCTGCTCGTTACGCTGGTCGCGGCGCCGGCCCGGTGCCGGCGCGCTCGCCGGTCCAGCCCCTCGGGACCGACTCCAGCAGCCTGCGCGTGTAGGGGTGCTCCGGCGCGCGGTAGATCTGGTCGGCGTCGGCGAGTTCCACGGCACGGCCCTCGGACATCACGATGACCTCGTCTGACATGTAGCGCACGACCGCGAGATCGTGCGAGATGAAAATGTACGAGAGTCGGTACTCATCCTGCAGGTCCTGCAGCAGGTTCAGCACCTGCGCCTGCACCGACACGTCGAGGGCGGACACCGACTCGTCGCAGATCAGCACGTCGGGCCGCATCGTCAGGCAGCGCGCGATCGCGATGCGCTGGCGCTGCCCGCCCGAGAACTCGTGTGGATAACGGTCGAACGACTCGGCCGGCAGGCCGACCCGCTGCAGCATCTGCTGCGCGAGCGCGATCCGTTCGTCGTTGTCCGCGCCGATCGAGTGCAGCCGCATCGGCTCGAGCAGGATGTTGCCGACCGTGAAGCGCGGGTTCAGCGAGGCGTAAGGGTTCTGGAAGACGATCTGGATCCGGCGCCGGTAGGGCTTCATCTCCGCTTCGCTGAGCGCCAGCAGGTCGCAGCCTTCGAACAGCGCCTGTCCGCCGCTGGCACGGTGCAGGCGCATCAGCGTGAGCCCCACGGTCGTCTTGCCCGAGCCGGACTCACCGACGAGCCCGAGCGTCTTGCCCTTGCGCAGCCGGAACGACACGTCGCGGACGGCCGGCACGTACTCGGTCCCGAACAGGCCCTTGCGTACCGGGAAGCTCTTGCACAGGTCCCGGACCTCGAGGATCACCGGATCCTGCGCGACCACGCCGCGCGGTCGTTCCGCGACGGCAGCCGGGGCGTTGCCGCCGAGAAAGTCCTCGATGACCGGCAGGTGCTGCGGACGGCGGTCAAGGCGCGGCCGGCACGCCAGCAGCGCGCGCGTGTAGGGATCGATCGGCCGTTCGAAGATGTCGCGGACGCTGCCCTGCTCGCGAATGCAGCCACCCTGCATCACGACGACGTGCTCCGCGATCTCGCCGACGATGCCCAGGTCATGCGTGATGAACAGCATCGCCATGCCGTGGCGCTGCTGCAGGCCAGCGAGCAGCTCGAGTATCTGCCGCTGGATCGTCACGTCGAGCGCGGTCGTCGGTTCGTCCGCGATCAGCAGCTGCGGCTCGCAGGCGATCGCCATCGCGATCATCGCGCGCTGCTGCTGTCCGCCGGACAGCTCGTGAGGATAGGAAAGAGCCCGCTGCTGCGGCCGCGGAATGCCGACCTCGTCGATCAGTTCGACCGTCCGGTCGCGGGCGGCGCGTGCGCCCATGCCGAGGTGCAGGCGCAGCGACTCGGCGATCTGATCGCCGATCGTGAACACCGGGTTCAGCGAGCTCATCGGCTCCTGGAACACGACCGAGATGTCCTTGCCGCGCAGCGCCCGCAGCTGCGCTTGCGGCAGCCCCACCAGGTCGCGCCCGCCGAACTTGATCCGGCTCGTCGAGGCCAGTGTGGCGTTGGGCGGCAGCAGCCCGACGATCGACATCGCGGTCACGGACTTGCCGCTGCCCGACTCGCCGACGAGGGCGACGGTGCTGCCGCTCGCGACGCCGAACGAGACGTCGCGGACTGCCTGGACGCGCGTCTGTCGATCGATCCGGAACTCGATGCCGAGCCCGTCGACATCGAGGATGCGCGGCGCGGTCGGCTGCGATCCGGTCGGCGTTGCGGTGAGGGGCTGCATCGGCTCAGCGGATCTTCGGATCGAGCGCGTCGCGCATCGCATCCGCCAGCAGGCTGATTGCGGTGACCAGCACCGCCATGCTGACGCCGGCCGCCGTCAGCTGCCACCACTTGCCGATGATGAGTTCCTCCTGTGCCTCGGCGAGCATCGTGCCCCAGGAGACCATGGTGACTGGCACGCCGAGCCCCAGGAACGACAGGATCACCTCGGCCTTGATGAACTGCACGAAGTGCTGCGAGAACTGCACGAGCACGACGTGGCTCGCGTTCGGCAGGATGTGCGCGAACATCCGTGACAGGTCCGTCACGCCGATCGCCTGGGCCGCGCGCACGTACTCGCGCGCGGAGTGCTTGACGTACTCGGCGCGCACCAGGCGGTAGATCCCCGTCCAGCCGGTCAGGCCAAGGATCAGGATGATCGTCACGAGGCCCTGCGACAGCACGGCCGCGAACGACAGGATCAGCAGGATGTAGGGAATCGATGTGAAGACGTTGTAGAACCACTCGAGCACATCATCGACGCGGCCGCCCCAGTAGCCCGCGAGCGCTCCGAGCAGCGTGCCGAACAGCGTCGCCAGCAATGCGGCGACCAGGCCGACGGTGATCGACACCTCGGAGCCTTTGATGGTCTTCAGCAGGACGTCGTGGCCCCACTTGTCCGCGCCGAAGGGCAGGGTGGTCCGCCGGCTGCCCTCGACCTGCTCGAGCGCCGCCGAGCGCTCCGCCCACTCGCCGTAGTGCGGCGCGAGCGGATCGATGTCCGAAATGTCGACCGGAGGCCCGGCATCGGGCCGCGGAATGCCCGCCGAGCGCGCTGCCTCGAGGTTCTCGGCATCCGGCAGGAACGCAGGGCTCGCATAGGAGACGGCGATCTCTTCATCCCAGTTCGCGGCGACCAGGCCGAGCCGCGAAGCGAGCATGACCGCAATGAACAGCGCGGCAATCGCGAGCGACAGCATCGCGACGCGGTCGCGGCGCAGGCGCGCCCAGGCCAGTGCCCAGAGGCCCGGCGAGCGTCGCGCCGGAGGGACCATTGCGACGGTTGCCGCGGACGCGGCACCGACGGGCGTGGCCTGCGGGCCGGTAGTCACTTGAACGACACCCGCGGGTCCACGAACCGGTAAAGGACGTCGACCAGCAGGTTGACGAGCATCGTCAGCATCGCCAGGTACACGGTTACGGCCTTGATGACCGGGAAGTCGCTGCGGTTGACGGCGCCGACGATCTCACGGCCGAGGCCGGGGATCGCGAAGAACACCTCGAGCAGGAACGAGCCGACGAACAGGCCCGGCAGGTAGATCGCTATGTTGGTCAGGATCGGGATCATCGCGTTGCGCAGCACGTGCTTGAGCATCACGCGGCGCTCCGGCAGCCCCTTGGCCCGCGCCGTGCGCACGTAGTCCTGGTTGATCTCGTCGAGCAGGAAGGAGCGGTACAGGCGCAGTTGCGGCGCGAGGCCGACCAGCACCGCGAGCAGGATCGGCAGCGGCGCGTAGACGGTGAGGTTAGTCAGGAAGCTGTTCGTCCATCCCTGCACCGGAAACCAGCCGAGTTGGAAGCCGAACAGCCACTGCGCGACGATGATGTAGACGAGGAAGCTTATGGACATCGCGGCGGTCGTGATGATCATGATGGCGCGGTCCGTGACCGTGCCGCGCACGTATGCGACCAGCACCGCGAGCAGCACCGCGAGCGTCGTCTCCAGCACCAGCACCGGCACCATGATCGTCAGCGTCGGGCCGATGCGCGTCAGCAGGATGCGCGAGACCTCTTCGTTCGTGGACCAGCTGCGCCCGAAGTCGAACGTGAAGACCTGCTGCACGAAGATCCACAGCTGCACCCACCACGGCTGGTCGACGCCGAGCTGGCGGCGGATGTTCTCGATCTGCGCCGGATCGGTGACCTTGCCTGCGAGCACCAGCGCGGGATCGCCGCCGACCCAGTTGAACAGGATGAAGACCAGCAGGATCACGCCCGCGAGCGTCGGCAGGATCTGCCACAGCCTGCGCAGGATGTACGCGCTCATCGCGCTGCCTTCGCCTGCATGTTGACGTCGACGTCCAGGTACTTCACGTTCAGGTGGTTCATCGGATGCTTCTTGTAGCCGAGCACCCACGGCCGCGTGAGATGCACGTAGCTGCGAATCACTCCGAGACGCCACGGTGCGTACGCGAGGACCAGCCGGTTCATCTCGCCGTACAGCCGGTTGCGCCCCTCGTTGTCGGGCATCCGCAGGGCCTGTTCGTAGAGGCTGTCAAACGCAGGCAGCCTGAAACGCGCGTCGGCTGACTGGCCGGCGTTCGGGCCATAGAGCAGCTGCAGGAAGTTCTGCCCGTCGGGATAGTCGGCAACCCAGGCGCCGGCGGCCAGCATGAACTTCCCGTTGTGGCGGTCCCGCAGCTGGTCCGAGAACTGGACTGCCCGGGGCTCGAGCCGGATACCGATGCGGCTCATTGATTTGACCCACAGTGCGGCGAGCTGGCGCGCGGACTGGCCACCGGTGGTGTGCAGGTAGTCGATCAGCAGCGGCGAACCGTCGGGCAACTCGCGCCAGCCGTCGCCGTTGCGGTCGACATAGCCGTAGAGGTCGAGCAGCGCCTTCGCGCGTGCGGGGTTGTAGCTCTCGTGCGCCGTGAACGTCGGATCGTAGCCGACGGTTCCGGGCGGAATCGGGCTCTGCGCCGCCATGTCCTGGCCCTTGCGCAGCACCGCGATCTCGGTCGGCAGGTCGTGCCCGAGGACCATGGCTCGGCGCAACGCGACCTTCTCCGGCGTGTAACCCCCGATGAGCGGGTTCTCCATGTTGAATATTTCGAAGGTGATGCTGGGCGCGAGTTCGCGGTGGGCCGTGACGCCGGCAGCCGCCAGGTTCGGCGCGAGCTGGCCATTCGGGACGACCTGGTGGATGAAGGCGGCGGGCGTTTCCTGCAGCACATCGTGGTCGCCGCCCATGAAGGCCAGGAAGCGCGGCTGCTCCTCCTCGATCGGATAGATCTCCACGCGGTCCAGTTGCGGCAGCCGCTTGCCGCGCAGCGCCGCGATGACCCGCTGGTCGGTCTCGTCCTTCGGATCGGCCCAGGTCGTGTTGAGCGCCAGGCCACGATGGTTCGGGTTGCGCACCAGGACGATCTTCGAGCGCCGCACCCATTCGGCGAGGCGGAACGGACCGGTGCCCACCGGATGAGCCATCGTGTCGGCGGCATAGGCCTGAATCACTTCGCGTGCGACGGGCGCGGTCTGCGACATCGCGAACACGTAGATGAAGTTGTAGTCGGGGGAATTGAGGCGCACCCGCAGCGTGTACCTGTCCACGAGCGTCAGGCCCTCGACTGGCGCGTCGTAGTCGAATCGACCCGCCTTCGCCGCGTGCTCGCGCGCTGCGTCCAGGCCGGCGATCTTGCCCTGCACCAGCCACGCGTAGGGGCTGCGCAGCTGCGGATCGACGAGCCGCTTCAGCGCGTACTCCGCGTCGCGCGCCACGAGTTCGCGCCGCTGGCCCTTGAAGGCCGGATCGTCCTGGAAGTAGATCCCGGGCCGGATCCGGAACGTGTAGACGAGTCCGCCCAGCTCGGGCTGCGGTACCTCCCGCGCCGCGAGCGGCACCAGCCGGGCGGGGCGCGCAAGGTAGTCGAACTCGAGCAGCGCCTCGAACAGCTGATCGTTGATCGCGGTGGAGTAGAGGTCGTCGACGCGCTGCGGGTCGAAGCCGGTCTCGACGCTGCGGAACGCCATGCGCAGCACTTTCTCGGGTGCGGCCGCGGCAGCCGGCCGCAGCGCAGCGGCGAGCAGGCACAGCACGATCAGCAGCGCGCGCGTCGGCGCCCCGGCGGAGGACGGTCTCATCGGCGGGAAGCGGGTCCGGCGGCGGTCAGCAGGCGCATTGGGTCCCAGTATTGCACGCGCGGCGGCGGCCGCGACCCATCAAACCGCTGGCCGTCGCCCCGTTGAAAGCCCTGATCCGCGCCTCCCGGATGTTTCGGATAAACTGGCATGGCCATCCCTTGCTCAGGAGCATGCGACCATGTCACGGAACAACGCCGACAGGATTCTCGATGACCTCCGTGCCGTCGTGGAACATGCGGAAGCGCTGATGCGCGAGACCGCCGGCAAGGCCGGTGACGAGGCCACGGCGGCGCGCGCACGCGCCACCGAGTCGCTGGAGGCGGCGCGCGACAAGCTGCAATCGCTCGAAAACGAGCTGCTCGACCGCAGCCGTGAAGCGGTACGCGATACCGATCGCTACGTTCGCGACAATCCGTGGCAGTCCATCGGTATCGCTACGGGCGTCGGCGTGCTGATCGGGCTGCTGCTCAGCCGCCGCTGATCATGGAACCGGGGCGCGCCAGCGAGGCATCCGGCGGCGGCATGTTCGATTCGCTGCGACGTCTGCTGGTCGGCCTGCTGGCGCTGCTGCAGACGCGGGTGGAGCTGTTCACGGCGGAGCTGTCGGCCGAGATCAGCTGGGCCGCGCGGCTGTTGCTGTGGGCATTCATTGCCCTGTTCTTTGGCGGACTCTCGGTGCTGATGATCGCGCTGGCGGTTGTCATTGCGGTCTGGGACGAGCATCGGGTGCTCGCCGCCAGCTCCTTTGCAGGCCTGTTTGTACTGGTCACGCTCGTCGCCGCGCTGACGGCACGGTCACGGCTTCGCTCGCGTCCGCCACTGCTGTCTGCGAGCATCGATGAACTGCGGCGCGACCAGTCGGCACTGCGCCCCGACAGCGAACGATGAGACAGCCTGAAGAACTCGAACGCCGTGTGTTGCTGCTGCGCGCGCGCAGTTCGCTGCTGCGCGCCGGGCTGAGCGAGGACGCGCGCCAGGTCGGCGAGTCGCTTGGTGCCATCGACCGGGGAGTCGTCGCGGTGCGGCGCTTCGGCACGCAGCCGGCGCTGATCGGCGGCGTCGCGCTGCTGCTGTTCCTCGCGGGGCCGCGCAGGGTGTCGGGTTTCATCAGCGGCGCCCTCACCGGCATCGCGCTCGCGCGCCGCGCCGCGCTGCTTCTCAGGCGCTGAAGATCGACGGAGTGCGCCGACGGGAGCCCGTCGGGATCGGTTGCGCCTCGGCGCTCAACCCGCATCCGCCTCCGAGCGCGCCGCGCTGCGGATCAGGCCGCGAAAGGCCTGCGCCGCCGTCTTGCGGCCCTGGATGACCTCGAACACGTCCTGCGCGATCGGCATCGGGATGCCGTGCCGCTCGGCGAGCGCAATCACCGAGGGCGCACTGCGGACGCCTTCGGCAACCATGTGCATCGCGTCCAGGATTTCCTGGATCCGGCGTCCCTTGCCCAGTTCGACGCCGACGTGCCGGTTGCGGCTCAGCGGGCTCGTGCAGGTCGCGATCAGGTCGCCCATGCCCGCGAGGCCGGCGAACGTCTCCGGCCGCCCGCCCATCGCCACGCCCAACCGCGTGATCTCGGCCAGCCCGCGCGTGATCACGGCCGCGCGCGTGTTGTCGCCGGCGCCGAGCCCGTCGCCCATGCCGACCGCGATGGCGATGATGTTCTTGAGGACACCGCCCAGCTCGCAGCCGAGCAGGTCGGTATTGGTGTAGACGCGAAACAGTCCGGAGTGGAACAGCGACTGCAGCTCGCGGACGATGATGTCGTCTTCCATCGAGATCACGCCGGCCGCGGCCTGCCCGAGCATGATCTCGCGCGCGAGATTCGGACCGGTCAGCACGCCGACCGGATGACCGGGAAGCACTTCGCGGATCAGCTCGGTCATGCGCTTGCCCGAGGACGCTTCCAGGCCCTTGGTCAGACTGATTACCGGCACCCACGGACGAAGGTGCGGCCTGGCGCTTTCGAGCACGGACCGAAAGCTCGACCCGGGCACGCCCATGACCAGTACGTCGGCGAACCCGACCACCTCCTCGAGGCCGGCGCTGGCGCGCAGCGTGCTCGGGAGCGCGATATCGGGCAGGTACTTCTGGTTGCGCCGCTGCTCGTTGATGCCGCGCACCGTCTCGGCGTCGCGCGCCCACAGCAGGATCGGCGCGTTGCGCGCGACCAGCGCTGCGACCGCCGTTCCCCAGCTCCCGCCGCCGAGCAATCCGACGCGCAGCCTGCTCATTGCCGTCATCGCAACCCCCTTAACGCGGCCCTCGCAACGTAGCCCGGACCTGACCTCAGCCGTGCACGCGGATCACGGCGGTACGTGGGCGTCGAGCCAGGCCACGAGATCGTCGAGTACCGCCTGCTTTTCGGGCTCGTTGAAGATCTCGTGGTAGAGACCCTCGTACAGCTTCAGTGTCTTGTCGGACGACGCCGCCCGATCGTAGAGGAACTGCGATCCCGCGGGCGCCGCCAGGCCATCGCGCTGGCCATGCATCAGCAGCAACGGCAAGGTGATGCGGCTGGCGTTCGCCTGCACGTCGTCCATGGCTGCCAGCATCTGCGCGCCGAGCCGCGCGCCAACGCGACCCTTGTAGACGAGCGGATCGGCGAGGTAGGCCG
>JANPDV010000343.1:0-10022 GCA_031431655.1 Gammaproteobacteria bacterium
GCCGGTGAACAGCGCGCGCGTGATCTTCTGCAGCGAGTCCTCGGTGTACGCCTGGAACTCGTTGATGACCCGCATGATGACGCCGGCTTCCTCGGGGCTGCGACCGAAGATGGGCGGGTCGGGGTACTTCAGGTCGAGGTAGTACAGCACCGCCAGCGACTCGAACACGACGTAGTCGCCGTCTCGCAGCACCGGCAGCCGCCCGCGCGGGTTCATCGCCAGCATGCGTGGCGATTTGTGCTGCTGGATCGAGAACTGCAGCAGGTGCGACTCGTAGGCGAGACGCTTGTGCTCGAGCGCAAGCTGCACGCGCCACGAGTACGGACTGCCGCTGCCCCAGTAGAGTTCGATTGCCATTGATCCTCCGATTGTATCGACCTGGGGACGGCGCGAGAATGCGGCATGCAGGAATTCACCACCCTGATCGACGTCGATGCACTCGCGACCCTGCTCGCTGAACCCGCAACGCCTCGATCAGCAGCGCCGACAGCGCCTCAATCAGCCCCGCAGACGGCGTGCGTCGTGCTGGATTGCCGTTTTGATCTCGCCCGACCCGACTGGGGCGAGCAGGCGTTCGCTGCGGGCCACATCCCGGGTGCGCGCTACGCGCACCTCGATCGCGACCTTGCCGCGCCCGTCACGCCGCAGTCCGGTCGCCATCCCCTGCCCGATCCCGCGGTATTCGCCGCCACTGCTGGCGACTGGGGAATCGATGCCTCGGTGCAGGTCGTCGCCTACGACCAGGGCAATGGCATGTATGCCGCGCGCGCCTGGTGGCTGCTGCGCTGGCTCGGCGCGCGCCGCGTGGCCGTGCTCGACGGCGGCCTCGCGGCCTGGAACGCGAGCGGTCGCGCGCTGCAGGTCGGCGCGGCCGACGCAGCCGACGCGCGCCGTCGCGCCCGGCGGTTCGAGGCAAGCGCTGACGCCACGATGATCGCCAGCGCCGGCGAACTCCAGGCCGGCCTCCGGCGGTCGACCCTCGGCGTAGTCGATGCACGCGCGGCGGACCGTTTCGCCGGCCAGAACGAGACGATCGATCCGGTGGCGGGGCACGTGCCCGGGGCGCGCAATCACCCGTTCGCCCGCAACCTCGACGCGAGCGCCCGCTTCCTGCCGGCCGGCAGCCTGCGCGAGCAGTGGCTGGCGACGTTCGCAGGGCGCGAGCCGGCCAACTGGGTGGCGATGTGCGGCTCCGGCGTCAGCGCCTGCCACAACCTGCTCGCGCTGGAGCACGCCGGGCTCGGCGGTGCGCGCCTCTACCCGGGCTCCTGGAGCGAATGGATCCGCGATCCGTCGCGAGGCGTGGCCCGCGGAGCGGACTGAAGCCACGGCGGGTCAATCCGCTTCTGCTATCTTGCCGCTGTATGGCTTCCAACCCCAAGATCCCGCCCGCCGATTCCGTCGGCGCGCGTCGCACTTCTCCCGCCGCGGTGCCGTGGAGCGTTTCGGATTCGCGCGACCTCTACCATGTTGACGCGTGGGGCAAGGGCTATTTCACCATCAACGATGCCGGCCATGTCGTCGTCAGGCCAGGGCAGGACCCGGCACGCGAGATCGACCTCTACGACGTAGTCCAGGGCCTCAAGCAGCGCGACCTCACCACGCCGGTGGTGGTCAGATTCTCCGGCATTCTCGAGCATCGGCTGCGTCACCTGCACGATGCGTTCGCGGCGGCGATCGCCGAGCACGAGTATCGCAATCGCTATTGCGCGGTGTTCCCGATCAAGGTGAACCAGCAGCGGCTGGTGGTCGAGGAAGTGTTCCGCTACGGCGCCGAGTTCGGCTTCGGCCTGGAAGTGGGCAGCAAGCCCGAGCTGCTGGCGGTCATGGCGATGACCGAGAATTCGCCCGACCGGCTGATCGTCTGCAACGGCTTCAAGGACGACAGCTACATCGAAGCCGTGATCCTCGCGACCAAGCTCGGCCGCACCATCGTGCCCGTAGTCGAGAACTTCTCGGAACTCGGGCTGATTCTCCACCAGGCCAAGCGCCATGGCGTGCGCCCGCGCATCGGCGTGCGCGTCAAGCTCGCCAGCGAGGGCTCCGGGCGCTGGCGTGAGTCGGCCGGCGAGAAGTCCAAGTTCGGGCTGCTGATCACCGAGATGCTGGAGGCGGTGGAAGTGCTGCGGCGCGCCGACATGCTCGACTGCCTGAAGCTGGTGCACTGCCACCCGGGCAGCCAGCTGCAGGATATCCGTCGCGTCAAGGACGCGATCAACGAGCTGGCGCATGTGTACGCGGAGCTGAAGCTGCTCGGCGCAGGCCTGGAGTACATCGACGTCGGTGGCGGACTCGGCGTGGACTACGACGGCTCCGGCACCAACTACGCCTCATCGATGAACTACACGCTGGACGAGTACGCGCGCGACGTGGTGCATCGCATCGCCAGCGTCTGCAACGAGCGTGGCATCGATCACCCGCAGATCGTCAGCGAGTCCGGCCGTGCCATCGCCGCGCAGCACAGCGTGCTCATCTTCAACGTGCTCGGCCACGCGCAGCTCGACAAGTTCCGCATCGCCGGCCGCGAGAACCTCGACTACACCGGCAGCAAGCCGCTGCCGGCGCCGGTCAAGGACCTGTTCGAGGCGTATCGCGACGTCAGCGAACGTCGGCTGGTGGAGTGCTGGCACGACGCACTGACCGCACGCGACCAGTGCCTGCAGATGTTCAACCTGGGGCTGCTATCGCTCGAGTTCCGCGGGCTGGCCGAACGGCTGTACTGGGCCACCTGCGCCAGGGTGCGTGACTACTGCCGCAAGCTGCCGGAATGGCCCGAAGAACTGGACGGCATCGAGTCGGCGCTGTCGGACATCTACTTCTGCAACATGTCGGTGTTCCAGTCGCTGCCCGACAGCTGGGCCATCGACCAGCTGTTCCCAATCATGCCGATCCACCGGCTCGGGGAGTACCCGGACCGCAAGGCGGTGCTCGCCGACATCACCTGCGACTCGGACGGCAAGATCGACCACTTCGTGAGCCACCGTGACGTCAAGCGCACGCTCGAAGTGCACGACATCGAACCGGGCGACGAGTACTACCTTGCCGCGTTCCTGGTCGGCGCCTACCAGGAAACGCTCGGCGACCTGCACAACCTGTTCGGTGACACGCATGTCGTGCACATCCGGCTGGAAGAAGACGGTCACTGGGCGATCGAGGAGATCGTCATGGGCGACACGGCCAACAAGGTCCTGGAGTACATGGAGTACGACGTCGAGGAGCTGTACCCGGCGCTGGCCCGCGACTGCGAGCGGGCGATTCGCGCCAACCGGATGACGGTGGCCGAGAGCCAGGCGATCAAGCGCTTCTACGAAGGCGAACTGAACGGCTACGCGTACCTGGAGTAGCCGCTTTGGCGCTCGCGCACCCGGCCCGCGCCCCGAGACGCGCTCAGGCCCTCTGGATCAGCCACTGCAGCGCGCCGCTGCCCGGATTGCGGACGATTGCACTGCGGCGCGGGCCCAGCCCGGGCAGCACCGCATGCCGCGGCGGCGCCACCAGCTCAGCTTCGAGATGCCGTGCAGCCTCCAGCGCCGCGCCCAGTTCCGCCACCTCGAAGCCCTGCGCCAGGTAACCGATGTTCGGCGCGACAGCGCGCGGCTTGAGGTCGACGCAGCGAGCCGCATAGTTGAGCGGCTCGGACAGCGCGATCTTGCCGAACATGTGGTTGCCCTGCATGAACGTGATGTGCGTGCGCGCCCCTTGCGGCAGGCGCAGGAAGGCGTTGACGTGTTCGGCACTCATCTGCTCGTCGATCAGCGCACCCATGCGCAGCACCTGCTCGTAGAACGCACGGGCGCGGGCGAGCGAGCGCACCACGTGAGACGTGGTGACCACTGGCGTGAAGCCGCGCCGCGTGTAGCCCTGGCGCTCGACGTAGGCACGCATCTGGCCGATGCGCGTCTGCGGATCCGGGCTGGCGAGCTGCACCAGGTTGATCGCGACGCCGTCCGGCCCGTCGAACAGCACCTCGATCGGATTGCCGACGCCCGCGGTGAGGCTGTGCTGCGTGGCCTCGGTCCAGAAGTCGTAGCCATCGCGGCGCAGCTCACTGACCGCGGCCGCGGCATCGCTGACGTAGAAGTTCAGATTCGCCAGGCCGAAGACCTGCGAATTGGGCGTTACCTGGATACGCTGCCGGCGCGCACCGGCGAACTCCACCAGCAGGATGCGGCCCACCGCGCAGCCCTGCGCCGTCAACAGTGCGGCGCGCGCCTCGCCGCCGCCGCCCACGCCCCAAAGCGCCTCGAAATCCGGACCGCGCCAGCGAACGGTGTCGGCCGCGTCGAACCCGATGCGGTCGCAGTAGAACGCCAGTGAGTCTTCCAGGCGCTCGCAGCTGACCACCGCGATTGCCAGGGGTGCGCCCTCGGGTGCGACGATTTCAGCCATGGTAGTTACCTCGATGCCGCGAACCTGAAGCGCGCCAAGCAGGCATCATGCCGCGTTTGCAGAGGAGCAAATACACCAGTCCATTCGGTCGCTGATCCGATCACAGCATCTTGCCGCCCCGCCGGTGTCCGAACTCGTCGGGCTTTCGTCCGGCTCACGGACTCGCGACCGCTAGTCTCTGTCGGGAGCGCCAAGCGGGAAGTACGACCGATACGGTCGGGCCGCTTCAACGGCGCGGGCAAACGAAGGCCGCGCCAGCAGTCGTGCACGATAGGCGCGCAGCGTCGGGAACGCGGTGCCTATCTGGTGCACCCAGTCGGCGTAGAAGAGTGCCGGAGCCGCTGCGCAATCCGCCATGGTGAACTCCTCGCCCGCCGCCCAGGTGCGATCAGCCAGCTTGTTCTCGAGCCAGCCGTAGGCGGTGTCGAGCGCCTGTCTTGCCTCCGACATGACCGCGTCCTTTCGCGCCCCATCCGTTCGCAATACCTCGAAAACGGGCCGCGACATCGGCGTCATCACATAGTTGTCGAAGAAGCGATCCATCAACCGGACTTCCAGCGCAGCCTCGCGGGATTCGGGAAGGAAGCGGGTCTGGCCGGGGTGATGCAAATCCAGATGCTCGATGATGATGCTCGATTCGACGACGGTGCTGCCGTTGTCCACCAGCACCGGAAAGCGACCCAGCGGCCATAGCGCCGCGCGCTCGTCCGCTGCGCCAGGCTGTTCGAGATGGCGGTAGATGAACGGCGTGTCGTTCTCCCAGAGTGCAATGAGAACCTTCTGACAATACGAGGAGAAGGGGTGTGAATAGAGGGTCAATGCCATCGGGGGCGCCTCTTGCGATGGGTCAGGCGTCGGGAACCGTGCCCATTGTACAGCGCGTGCCCCAGCGCCAGATCACACAGCGCCCGGCCGCACCGTCGCGATAGCCACGGTCAGAACGTCACGTCACCCTGCCCGAGGTGCACGACGTGGCCCGAGACCTCGATCCGGCCGGCCGCGCTTACGGCCAGGCCGAGGGTCGACGGCCGCAGAACGATGTCGCCCTGCTCCACCCGACGCTCCAGCGGCAGCCTGGCGCCGGTCGCCTGATACCAGCCGCCGAGATTCGCGCAGGCCGATCCCGTGGCGGGGTCATCGCGCATCGCGCCGTCGGCCTCGAACAGGAATCGCGCCTGCACCACGCCGCCGTCGCCCTCGACGAACGCGTACACCATCCTGCGGCCCTGGCGGCTGCGCATGGAGTCCATGGCGGCGGCGCTCGGTGCGATGGCCTGCAGGGTCCGGGCGTCGACCAGCGGCACCAGCAGTTGCTCCGTGCCCGTGTCGACCCACAGCGGCCGTGGGCCACCAGGCACCCAGCGCAGATCCGCCGGCGTGAGCCCCAGCGCCGACGCCAGCACCTGCGGCGTCGCGTGCAATTCCCGCCACGAGGCCGCTCCGGCAGCCAGTGTCCAGACGTCGTCCTGCGCGGCCACGGCAATCACGCCGGCCGTCATCTCCAGCGTCAACGCAGCGGCGGTCGCCGCCGCCACGAAGCTGGCGCCGGTGCAGGCGAGCATCCGCACGACGTGCGCGGTACCGAGCGTCGGATGGCCAGCGAACGGCATCTCGAAGTCCGGCGTGAAGATGCGCACCCGGGCCGTAGCCCGCTGCGACGGCAGCAGGAAAGTGGTCTCGGACAGGTTGAACTGCCGCGCGAGCGCCTGCAACGTCGCGTCGTCGAGGCCGCGGCCATCCTCGAACACGCACAACGGATTGCCGCTGAGCGGCGCCGCATCGCGGGTGAAGACGTTCAGCAAGTGGTAGCGGTAGCGCACCTGGCGCATCAGCTGGCGGAGGTCGCCGACCAGAGCGGACGCAGCATCCACAGCGCCGTGAGCGCGATCGCGACGGCCATGACGGTCGTGAACGCGCGATGCACCAGGGGCCGCTGCAACGCGCGACGCAGCGCGGCGCCAAATGCGGCCCAGGCGAACACGCAGGGCAGGTTGACGGCCGAGCACACGATCAGCAGCAGCGCGAGCGACCAGCTGGGGGTCAGCGGGGCCTGTGCGACGAGTCCGACCGCGGACACCGCCATCGCCCAGCCCTTTGGATTGACGAACTGGAACAGCGCCGCCTCACTGGTCGTCATCGGCCGACCCGCCAGGCCGCTCTGCCCTTCCGCTGCCGACTCAGCAGGCGGCTCGCTGCGCAGCAGCGACCAGGCCAGCCAGCCCAGGTACGCCGCGCACAGCAGCGTGAGCCCCGACAGCACGACCGGAAACCCGAGCAACAGCGCCGCCACCCCCGCATACGCCAGGCCGAGCAGCGCGGCAAACCCGAGCGTGACCCCGAGCAGGTGCGGCACCGAGCGCAGCAGCCCGAACCGCGCGCCCGAACTCAGCAGCATGAAGTTGTTCGGCCCCGGTGTGATCGACATGACGAAGGCGAACGCGGCCAGCGGCAGCAGGACTTGAAAACCAGGACCATCGGCAAGCGCGAACATGGCGGAACGGTAACGTCCCGGACTGGATCAGTACAGATACAGAGAACCCTGACTTGATGCAGCACAGTTGTCAAGGCATCGTGGCGCGCTAAGCTGCCCATCGCTTACCCAGTCGCTCTCGGGGCCCCGGAATGCCGCCCATCGATGCCAATCCCGCTGCTCGCAGCGCGCCCGCCAGACGCATCACACGCAGGCGCGAGCCGCGCTACGCGGTGGTCGCGGAGCAGTTGCAGGGACTGATCGGCAGCGGCCAGCTGCGGCCCGGCGAACGCGCGCCCAGCGTCCGCGAGCTGTCGCGGCAGTCGCGGATCAGTGCGGCCACGGCGGTCGCGGCACTGCGCGTGCTGGAACGGCGGGGGGTGCTGGAGGCGCGGCCGCAGTCGGGCTTCTACGTGCGCCCACGGCCCCGCAGGTCGGCGCCACTCGCTCTCACGCAGCCGCCACGCACGGCCTCGGACGTGAGCGTCAACAGCCTGCTGGGTTTGCTGGATGCGGCGCGCAATGACCGTCGTATCGTGCCGCTGGGCTCGGCCATACCGGAATCGGCATGGCTGCCGGAGCGCGCGCTGCAGCGCCGGGTCGTAGCCGCCGCGCGCCGCCTGCCGTCGCTGCTGTCGGAGTACGAACTGCTGCGCGGCCTGCCAGCGCTGCGTCACCAGATCGCGCGACGCTATGCGGAGATTGGCTGCGCGCTGGCGGAAGACGAATTGCTGGTGACCAACGGCTGCATGGAGGCGCTGCACCTGTGCATCGGCGCCGTTGCCTCTGCGGGGGACACCATCGCTGTGGAGTCGCCCGCCTACTTCGGGTTCCTGCAGATCATCGAAAGCCTGGGGCTGAAAGCGCTCGAGATCGCGACCGATCCGCGCGACGGCCTGTCGGTCGAGGCGCTGCAGCGCGCGCTCGACGGCCGACAGGGTCACTCGATCAAGGCCTGCCTGCTGGTCAGCAGCTACAGCAATCCGCTGGGCGCCTCGCTGCCCGAGCCGCGACGCAAGGCGTTGCTCGAGGTGTGCAGCGAGCACGACATCGCGCTGATCGAGGATGACATCTACGGCGAACTGAACTATGCCGGTGCCCGCCCGCCGCCGATCAAGTCACTGGACCGCAGCGGCCAGGTGATGCTGGTCTCTTCGTTCTCCAAGACGCTCGCGCCGGGGGCCCGCATCGGCTGGGTTGCACCAGGCAAATGGCTGCAGGCCGTGAGGCTGCGCAAGTTCACGACTTCGGCCTCCACCGCCCCGCTGCTGCAGCATGCGCTGGCGGACTGGCTCGCGCAGGACGGCTACACCCGCCATCTGCGCCGCCTTCGGCAAGATTGCGCCGAGCACGTGGAGCTGTTCTCCGCGGCGGTCGAGCGGCACTTTCCGCCGGGCACGCGGATCAGCCGGCCCGAAGGCGGCTTCGTGTTGTGGGTGGAGCTGCCGCCCGGCCGCGATTCGCTGGCGATGCACGCGCGCGCGCTGAGGGAGCACATCAGTTTCCTGCCGGGCCCGCTGTTCTCGGCGACGGGGCAATACCGTAATTGTTTGCGGCTCAACTGCGCCCGCAGCTGGACGCCGCGCGTCGCGGGCGCCGTGCGTCGGCTGGGACAGCTGGCGGGGTGAGCGCGTCTTGCGCCTCGATGCAGTGAGTCTCTCCAACAGCAAATCGGGCCTCGCCGGGCACACGCACTGGCTCGCCATTGCCGCGCCAGTTTTGAAATCCGTGTTCGTCTGACTGTTGTCGGCGTGACACGGTCACCGCGACAGGGCCAGACGGTCAGGAGGTGCTGCTGGCAAATGGCGCCCCGACCTGATCTCCGCGCTTGCGCGCCTGGTCGATTATGTTCGCCGCCATCCACTTGCCCGGCCACGGCGGCTGCAAGACGTGTTTGACGAAGCGCGGTGGGCTGCCCCGAACGTGCGCGCTGACACGCTTTCTACCGGCACGCTTCTGCTGGAATCCACGAGCGTCACTCGACGCTTCAATAACGTGAAAAAGGGAAACAAACCATGATGACCACTCCCAGCGTGAAGATTGATGCGCGCAAGCTGCTCGGCTTTCGCCTGGAACTGGCTGCGAGCGCTGCCAGGCTTGGATCGAAGGACCAGCTGCTGAAAACGGGCGCGATGGTCGGCGAAAAGACCGGTGGAGCCGTGGGTGGCAAGCCGCGTTTCGGCTGAGACATCACGGCCGCCAGCCGCCGGCTGCGGCCACTCGGTGACGAGCAGCCCGGGTGGTGGCGCAATGGGCGTCGCCACCCGTGGCCCGCAGCGCGGCAATGCGGCGTTACCGCCGAGCTGACGGTCCTGTGATCTGCCGGAGACAGTGCGCATGAGCATTCACCATGACTTCGAGCCCGATGCCTGCCGCGCGCGCGAACTGGATCGCCGCATGCACCTGGAGCTGGCCGCGAGCGTGCGTTACCTCTCGGTGCAGAGCGCCGGGCAGGTGCCGCACGATCGTGCTGCGATCGAGGCTTTCGCGGCTGCGATCGAGAAGCGCGACCAGCGCTGCGGACCGATGACATTCAACGACTACTACGACTGTGGTGCTGCGTTGTTGCTGGAGGACTGGGGCGGCGCACAGGCGGCATTCCAGCGATTGAGCACTGCGCCCCTGTGGGCGGCGACGCTCGCGGAGACGCCGCGGATCGAGCCGCTGCAAGACCTGGCTCAGTGCGAGCGCAGCCGTCGCATGGTCGGGAGGCTGCTGGAGGCCGGCGACCTCGACATGGGCATCCTGCCGCCTTCGGCGAGCGTGGCGCAGCGCTTCGGACCGCGGTTTGCCGCAGGACTGTCGTTGCTCGCCGATGCCTGCCCGGAGCTCGCCGGCGAGGTGCGCGCGCTGGTGCGCGAAGTCGTGCCGATCGCGAGTGATCGCACCCGCAAATTCGACCTCGACGGTGGCTCGCACTATCGCCTGTGGGGAGCGCTGTTCCTGAACACGGGCTACCATCCGACGCCGCATGCGATGGCCGAGGTCATCGCGCATGAAAGCGCCCATAGCCTGCTGTTCGGGCTGTGCGTCGACGAGGCGCTGACCCTCAACGATGGCGCGGCGCGGTACAAGTCGCCGTTGCGGTCGGATCCACGCCCGATGGAGGGCATCTACCACGCCACGTTCGTCTCGGCACGCATGCACTACGCGATGTCGCGAC
>JANPDV010000344.1:0-2400 GCA_031431655.1 Gammaproteobacteria bacterium
GCGCATCCGGCAAGCAGAGCCATGAGCGCGGCGGCAGCGACGGCGGCGATCCAGCTGCGCTCAGCCACGGGTCGGCTCCGGCGCCGGGTCCGTCGGCTGGGGTGGTGGACCCGCGGCGTCGGCTCCCGGCAACCGCGCGGCGCGGCGTTGCCTGCGGGTCGCGAAGCGCCGCAGCAGCACGTAGAACACCGGCGTCAGCAGCAGGCCGAAGAAGGTCACCCCAAGCATGCCGAGGAACACCGTCACGCCCATCACGTAGCGCACCTCCGAACCCGCACCGCTGGCGAACACCAGCGGCAGCACGCCCATGATGAACGCGAAGCTGGTCATCAGGATCGGGCGCAACCGCAGCCGGCACGCCTCGAGCGCCGCCGCGATGGTGTCGCGACCCTGTTGCTCGAGTTCGCGTGCGAACTCGACGATCAGGATCGCGTTCTTGCACGCGAGGCCCATCAGCACGATCAGACCGACCTGGGTGAAGATGTTGTTGTCGAGAAAGGTCGGTGGAGCGGTCGCGCCGAAGATGCCGAGCCAGAGCCCGTGGACGAGGTTGATCACCCAGGTGCCGCCGATGGCCGACAGCAGGCACAGCGGTACGATCAGGATCACCGCCAGCGGCAGCGTCCAGCTCTCATACAGCGCCGCCAGCACCAGGAACACGAACAGTACGCAGAGCGGAAGCACCAGCAGCGCGGCATTCCCCTGGTTGACCTGCTGGTAGGAAAGCCCCGACCACTCGAAGGTCATGCCGCTGGGCAGCGTTTCGGTGGCGAGCCGCGCCGCCGTCTGCAACGCCTCGGCCGACGACATCAGCGCCGGGTCGGCGCCGGCCGAGACGTCGGCGGCCGGGTAGCCGTTGAACCGCACGACCGGATCCGGCCCGTAGCTCTGCTTCACCGTCACCAGCCCACCTATCGGAACCATCTCGCCGAACGCGTTGCGCACCTTCAGGCGCTGGATGTCGGAGGCCTCGTCGCGGAACTGCGCATCGGCCTGCGCGTACACGGTGTACGTGCGACCCAGCAGGTTGAAGTCATTGACGTAGGCGGATCCGAGGTAGATCTGCAGCGTCTCGAACAGGTCGTTGAGCGCGACACCCTGCTGCTTCGCCTTGGTGCGATCGACGACGGCCTCGAGTTGCGGCACGTTCGACTGGAACGAGCTCAACACAGAAAACGGGTCGAAGCCCGGCGTCTGGCGCAGCCGACCGGTCAGCGCCTGCACTCTGTTGTTCAGCTCACCGAACCCGGCATTGCGCCGGTCCTGCACGTACATCTCGAAGCCGGCCGCATTGCCGAGGCCGAGCACCGCCGGCGGCATCAGTGCAAAGCCGAGGCCTTCCTTGATGCTGCTGAAGCCCATGTTCAGGCGCTGCACGATATCGAGCGCGGACAGCGCACGCTGCTCCGGCGGCAGGAGCCCGATGAACACCGTGGCGGAATTCGGCGTGTTGGCGTTCTGCAGGGCGTTGAAACCCGGCAGCGCGACGATCGCGCCGACGCCGGGCACGGTGCGCGCGATGTCAGTCATCTGGCGCGTCACGGCCTCGGTGCGATCCAGCGAGGCCCCCTCCGGCAGCAGCGTACCGGCGAACAGGTACTGCTTGTCCTGCGTCGGGATGAAGCCCGCCGGCACCGCGCGGAATGCGAGCACCGCCAGTACCAGCATCACCGCATAGCCGCTCACCGCATAGCGGCGATTCGCTACCAGCGTGCCGATACGCGCGGAATAGCCGCCACCCGCGCGCTTGAACGCGCGGTTGAACGGCCGGAACAGCCAGCCGAACGCGGCGTCGATCCAGGTCTGGAGCCGGTCCTTCGGCGCATCGTGAGCGCGCAGCAGCACCGCGGCGAGCGCCGGCGACAGCGTCAGCGAGTTGATCGTCGAGATGATCGTCGAGATCGCGATCGTGACTGCGAACTGACGGTAGAACTCGCCCGTGATGCCACCGAGGAAGGCAATCGGCACGAACACCGCAGTCAGCACCAGGCCGATCGCGATGATCGGGCCGGACACCTCGCTCATGGCGCGGTGTGCCGCTTCGCGCGGCGAGCTTCCCGCCTCGATGTTGCGCTCGACGTTCTCGACGACGACGATCGCGTCGTCGACCACGATGCCGATCGCAAGCACCAGGCCGAACAGCGTCAGTGTGTTGATCGAGAAACCGAACATCAGCAGCAGTGCGAACGTGCCGATGATCGATACCGGTACGGCGAGCAGCGGGATGATCGAGGCGCGCCAGGTCTGCAGGAACACCACCACGACGATCACGACCAGCAGGATCGCCTCGAGCAGCGTCTGCACGACCGACTCGATCGACTGGCGCACGAACACGGTCGGGTCGTAGTCGACCGACCAGACGATGCCCGGCGGGAAGTCCTTCGCGAGCCGCGCCATGGC
>JANPDV010000345.1:0-5955 GCA_031431655.1 Gammaproteobacteria bacterium
CCGTTCTCAAGCAACGCCAGAAACCAGCGATCGAATGCCTCATCGATTTTCAGATATCGCGGTCCACCGGGATCGTGTGACAGCCCGCCCGTAGCCAGCATCGCGACGCGCAAATTATTCGGCAGCACATCGCGCACGATCTGGGCCACTTTGGCCCCCACCTCAAAGCAGCGCGCGGCGCTGGGCACAGGCGGCACGATGCAATTCATGTGCACTGGCACGAGAGGAAAGTTGTAATCAGGAGTCAGCGTGGCTAGCGGAACGGAAAAGTTGTCGTCGAATAAAAGGTCGTCGCGGAATGAAAAGGCAACGCCGCGGCGATCGAGCTCGCGAACCAGAATGCGTGCCACCTCCGGATTGCCGCGGACGCGATAGGGAGCGATGTTCAACCAATCAAGAAACCACGGCGCGGGCCCCTGCCACTCGGGTGCCGTGCCGATACAGAAGTCAGGCATGTTGTTGAGCGGAAGATTCAGGAGGTGATCGTTCGAGAACCCAAGAATCACGTCGGGTTCGGACTCGCGCAACAGGCGTCCCAGCTCAGCGTATCCTGCCTTGAGGCTGCTTTGCTGTTCAGCAGTAGCCACCTCCAGCCATCCGGTCAGTCCGGGGGCGTGGGCAACGGCCATGGTGCAAACGAGCTTACCCATTACTTGGCCGCACCCGCCAGACCTTTAACATAGGCCTGTATTGCAGCGCTCGACTGCGAGTTGCGCGCCGACCCATGAAACAGCCGCGTGATCTGCGTCAGAAAATAGGGATGAAGCCCGAGCTCTGCCATCCGCTTCAGATCCTGCGCCTGGAACGCCTTCTTTTCTTCTTCACCGAGACCGTACTCGGTCATCAGTCCCTCAAGATCGTCTCGGAAGCGTTGCACAAGGGCCATGTCCCGGCGCACGTCGAAAACCATCCGGTTTGCGGGCAAGGTTCGCACAACATCTACGATACTCATGATTTGAAGGGCTCGTGGCTTTGGTGAAGAAAGTGACGGATACAGGCTCGGCCGCGTCGGAGCGATGCCGGCGGTGTTGGGCTCGGCGGGGAGATTCTTAGCATAGCATTCACTCGTGATCTCCAGGCGTTCTCGTGGTGGACCTGCGCGCCTTGCAATGGCACGCTACGGAGTGAGGCAAGCTCGTAAATCGGGTCGAGCTGCGGCGCCCCTCCGCCTCGGTCACTCGAGATCTCACTTCAAGCCGCGTCGGCTGACACTGTCTTGTAGGCCTGCTCACCAAGCCCACTGACCCCCAGACGCAGAGACTGGCCGGGCATCAGATACCGCGGTGGCTTCTGACCCATCCCCACGCCCGAGGGAGTGCCCGTCGCAATGATGTCGCCAGACTGCAGGCTCATGAATCCGCTGATATAGGCGATGAGATCGGCAACTCCGACGATCATGGCCCGCGTCGAGCTGTTCTGTTGACGACACCCGTCGACTTCGAGAAACAGCTCCAGTGCCTGCGGGTCGGGAACCTCATCCGCGGTCACCAGCCATGGACCGAGGGGCGCGAATGTGTCGCAGCTTTTTCCCTTCACCCATTGACCAGCGCGTTCCAGCTGAAACGCGCGCTCGGAGACATCATTGACGACGCAGTACCCGGCCACATGGTCGAGGGCTCGATTGGCGGGTATGTGAATACCCGGGCGGCCGATGACGACGCCGAGCTCCACTTCCCAGTCCGTCTTGACAGAGTTCCGCGGGATCCTGATTGGGTCGAACGGCCCGCTGATCGCACTGGTTGCCTTCATGAACAGAACCGGCTCAGCCGGCACGGACATGCCCGCCTCGCTGGCGTGAGCGCGGTAGTTGAGTCCGACGCATAGAATTTTGCCCACCGAACCCACGCAAGGGCCGATCCGAAGTCCACTCTGAACCTGTGGCAACCCTTCCAGCGGCCGCTGCGCAATCCGGGCGAGATTCGCGGGCAGAAGCGCGTCCCCCGCGATGTCGGCGACGACACCCGACAAATCCCGGATGGCGCCGTTTCGATCCACGATGCCCGGCTTCTCGAAGCCTGCTTCCCCGACTCTGACTAGTTTCATGATCCTCTCTCTATTTGGTGGGCGCACGCGCGACCGCTCGCAACGAGCACTCGGCCTCATCAACTGGACAGACACTCACGTCGCTGGCGCGTGCGTATCCAGAAATGCGTCGAGGTGCCGGTTAAACTCAACGGGACTTTCAGCCCAAGGGTAGTGTCCGGCGCGCGGTACGATCGCCAGCCTGGCGCCAGGCATCATGTCTGCGACGCGCTTCATGCCTGCGGGGTGACCTGTCTGATCCAACTCGCCGGCAACGAGAAGCGCAGGAACGTCGACGGCCTTGATCAACGCAACCGCTTCGTCTTCCCGATACTGCTGCACCGCCTTCACGGCGGCTTGCACCGTCTTCGGCGAGGTCATGCTGGCCACGCGACGCACCAGGTCGACCTCGTGTCCCGTCGACGCGGGACCGAACATGCTGTTCACGACCGCCAACTGCGCGGCGTACGGGTCCGTTCCTGCCGGCAATGCCGTGCGCCGGCTGACGAACTCAGCCTGTTCTTCCTTCGTTCGGTTACCGAAGTAGCCGATCGTGGCGCTGATCACTATCGCGCTCACTTGAACCGCAGCACGAACCTTCGCCAGGACGCGCGGCGTAATCTGACCGCCCATGCTGTGCCCGAACAGCACGTTCCTTTCGCTGTGCGTCGCACGTATCAGGCGCGCGCCCGCTTCCGCGACAACATCGAAATCGAAACGCTCGGGCAGAGTGGACAGACCGTATCCGGGTGCCTCCCAGGCGATCACTCGATACCCACGGGCCACCAGCCGTTCGGTCTGATAGCGCCAATACTCTTTAGCTCCGTATATGCCGTGTAGCAGATAGACGGTGGTGCATCCGGGGTCATGGGTAACGCTATAGTCGGGTAGACCATCTATTCGCTGTGAGTGAGCCACTAAGAATCCTTCGAAAGTTGGGGAGTGAGACCACACCCGATCGGCCCGTTCGGTCCGCCTGCGCGCCCGCCGCGTCAGCTGCGAAATACAACCGTCCTCGCTCCGTTGATCAGCACGCGATCTTCCAAGTGGAAGAATACCGCGCGCGACAACACGCGCCGCTCTACATCGCGACCCTTGCGAACCAGAGTTTCCGGCGTGTCGCTGTGACTGACCGTGACCACATCCTGCTCGATGATCGGCCCTTCATCCAAATCAGTGGTGACGTAGTGCGCCGTGGCGCCGATGATCTTCACGCCGCGGCGGTGCGCCTGGTGATACGGCTGCGCTCCCTTGAATCCGGGCAGAAAGCTGTGGTGAATGTTGATGCAGCGTCCTGCCAGGTAGCTGACGAGATCGGGCGACAGAATCTGCATATACCTGGCCAGGATCACCAGGTCGGTGCCCGTCTTGTCGACCAAGTCCTTGATGTCCGACTCTTGGCGGGCCTTGCTGTCTTTATTGACAGGCAGGAAGTGAAATGGCACGCCTCCCGTGCTGCTGACATTTAGAGAGTCGAGGGGATGATTCGATACGATGCCGACGATCTCCATGCGCAAATCGCCGATCCGAGTGCGGTAGAGCAGATCGGAGAGGCAATGATCGTGCTTCGAAACAAGGATAAGAGCGCGCTTCTTCTGTGCAGCGGGTCGCGACGTCCAGACCAGCTCCCCGAGCGAGTCGATACGCTTGCCAAGGTCCGGCACCTCGAAGCTCGCATCGCCCACCTCGAACGCGATCCGCGCAAAAAAGTGTCCCGTCTCCGGGTCGTTGAACTGATGCGCTTCCGTGATGTTGCCACCGCATTGGTAGATGTGAGTCGAAACGGCAGAAACCAGTCCTGGCCGATCGACGCAGCGCAGGGTCAAGACAAAAGCCGCCGTCATGAACCCGTCCCGGTTGCATGTCGGGTGAACTCGATTGTTTTGGACATGGAACCGAACGTGAAGAAATGGACACCACTGATACCCAACTCGGGCTCGCGCGCCTGGGCCACGGCGATTTCCTCGAGCATGTCTTGCGGCGTCGCGCCGGACAGCATGTTGCTTGCCAAGTGTTCGCGTGACTTCAGTGCTCGAAGAGACGGACCGACGCCGCACATGATAGCAAACTTCATTAGCCGCGCCCGTGAAGCGGGGCCAGTGACGCCAACTCGGTAAGGACTGGTGACGCCTTTTGACCGCATGGCGCGGGCAAACTCGAGGACGGGTTCCGCGGTGAAGCAGAACTGGCTGACAAGCGTGACGTCCATTCCAAAGTTCTGCGCTGCCGCCAGCTTGGCAATCCGACCGTTGCGCAGCGTCACTTGGGGAATTCGGGGGTGACCTTCGGGGTAGCACGGCAAGTAGAGCTTGCTGATTTTGAAGCGATTGAAATAACCCGTCTCGAGAAGCTGCAGGCTGTGGTCATATCCGCCGGCCGGCAGCTCGCGGTCCCCGCCCAACACCAATGCTCGGTCGACGCCCGCCTGTTCCGTAAGGCCCTGCAGCAGGTCCCGCAGCGTTGCCGCGTCTGCGATGTTGCGCGCCACGATGTGCGGCACCGGCGTCAAGCCCAGGCGGCGCAGCTTCACCGCGGCGGCAGTCAGTTTTTCCGGTGTGTCTTTGGGCAATGAGGCAATGAAGACTTCATTTCCAGCCGGCAGCATCTCACCGGCAACTGCGATCGAAGTCGCATCGATCGAGGTGACCTCGACAGAGTACGATCGCAACAGAGAGCTCAACGCAGACGAGCGGAGCGATCGCTCCGCGGGCGACTCGCCAGCGTGACGAGTGTCCTCGGCTGTCAAGGTTGGATTGCCTGAGATCGTCATTCTTCACGCGCCTGTTTCGAAAACTGGGTCGAAAGAGTTCGTAACGTCAGCATCGCGATGCCGCTAAAACGGGAAGCGAGCGCGACCGCGCGTCAGGGTCGTCAGTCGGATCTCGGTGAAGTCTTCGATCGCATAGTGACCCGAACGTCCCCAACCGCTGTCCTTGACGCCGCCATTGGGCAACGACGGCTCGCTGGCCATCGTCGCCCCATTGACATGCACCATGCCGCAGTCGAAATGTTGCGCCATCTCGAAGCCCCGCTCCTGATCGGCCGTGACGATGGAGGCGCTGAGGCCGTAGCGTGTATCCAGCGCCTTGGTCAACGCCTCCTCGGCGCTGTCGACCGCCTCGACGAGTATGACCGGCCCAAAAGTCTCCTCGCGGCTGATCGGCGCTTCCGCTGGCGCGTGCGTCAGAATCGTCGGCTCGAAGACGCGCCCCTTGGCTTTGCCGCCGGTGACCAATTGCGCGCCATCCGCGAGCGCTGCCTGGACTCGCGCATCCACCGCGCTGAGTGCGCCGTCGCTGATCAATGGGCCAATCACCACGCTGGGCGAGATCGGATCGCCGGCCTCGAGTGAGCGGGCCTTGGCTGCGAGGCGCGTGACGAACTCGTCGTGAATCGGGCGCTCGATCAGGATCTTGCGCGCATTCATGCATATCTGGCCCTGATGGAAGAAGCCGCTGAACGCCGCGAGATCAACCGCGTGATCCACGTCGGCGTCGCGCAGGATCACCAGCGGGTTGTAGCCGCCAAGTTCGAGCACGATACGCTTCAACGCCTGGCCAGCGCGCGCCGCCAGCATGCGCCCGATCGCTGCCGAACCTGTGAAATTGATGCTGCGCACCGCCGGGCTCGCGAAGAACACGTCGGCGATCGGGCCTGCCTCACCCGGCGCGTGAGTTACCACGTTGATCGTGCCGGCCGGGAAGCCGGCTTCTTCGAATACTTCGGCGATCAGAATGCCGGCGCACAACGGCGCCTCTTCAGACGGCTTCAGCACCACGGTATTCCCAAACGCCATCGGCAAGACCACAGTGCGCAGGCCCAGACTGAACGCACTGTTCCACGGCGTAAAACCTGCGACCACTCCCATCGGCTTGCGCACCGCCATCGCGAAGCGCCCCGGAACGTCGCTGGGCAGCACTTCACCGACCGGCA
>JANPDV010000346.1:0-9548 GCA_031431655.1 Gammaproteobacteria bacterium
CGAGGCGCGCCGTCCTGGCGCGCCACGCCCCGCAAGGACACTCGCACGAGCCAGGCGCCCCCTCCACCCCGTTCGCGGCAGGACTTGCGCGCCTACTCAACGGTACCCATGAGCCCCGAGTGCCTTGCCTCTGCGAGTCCGTGCGCGAGCAACGTCGCACCTGCACTACGCAGGCGTGGGTCGGGTCGAACCGGCCTTGGCGGGGCTTGGCGCGCCAGGACGGCGCGCCTAGAGCGTCACATGGATGTGCTCTTGGGCGTGCCCGCCAAGGCCGGTTCGGCCCGGCGCGCGCCGTCGCACTGGAGGTGGTCCCAGTCTGATCGCGCCGCGACGCGTGGTAGCCGCGCGCGCCGCTGTCAGCGCTGCGCCTGCGAGTGCGCCTCGACGAACCACAGATCCTTGTCGACTTCGCCGGTGATCTCGTTGAACAGGTCCGAGGTCACTTCGTCGTCGAGGTCGTCGGTATCTTCGATCGCCTGGCGCGTCAGCTTGCCGAACGCGGCCAGCGCGTTGGCGAGCGCCGCCACATGCTCGGGACCGGCGAAGATCGTCTCGGGATACGGCTTCAGCGAGGTCGTCTTGCCCACGGCACGCACCGTGCCTAGCGCCGTGCCGCCCAGCGATGTGATGCGCTCCGCGAGCTTGTCGACGTGACTTTCGGCGTGCTCGGCGACGCCGTCGAACAGCTCGTGCAGGCCGATGAAGTTCGGGCCCTTGACGTTCCAGTGCGCCTGCTTGGCCTGCATCGACAGGTCGATCGCGTCGGCAAGCCGCGCGTTCAGGATGTCGACGACTTTGCGGCGCGTCTTGAGCGGGATGTCGTTGCGGGTGCTGTGCAGGGTCATGGCGGAATCCTCGGAATGAATTGGTGTCAAGGATTGTCGCGGAACGGTCCGCAGGCGGCCAGTCGCAAGAATCGACCGACCCGATAGACAGCGCCTATCGGCACCAACCCCTCGCTCAGGTGTCGTCGCGGTAGCGCCGCAGTCGTATGGCGCCGTAGCCCAGCGCAGCGGCAGCAGCCAGGCCCAGCCACAGATCCACGTTGGCCAACTGCGGCAAGGCGCTGAGCTTGCCCGCCATCGTCGTGATCATGCCGATCTGCGCGTCCGCGCCCTCCAGCTTCGGCCGGTTCGTCAGGAAACCCAGCGAGTTGAAGAACCCGATGAAGCGGTACTGCAGGAAATCGGCGAACCGTTCGGTGCCGAACGCCACCTGCTCGACGAACATCACCAGCACCGGCGGCACCATGGCCCACAGGAACACCGCGCGCCGCGCAAACGCGGACAGGAACAGCAGCGCCGCGGCGATCGGCGCGTACCACAATGCGGCAACCAGCAGGTTGGAGAGCAGCAGACCCTGCACCGCCAGCCACGCGCCAGTGTGCCAGGTGCCCAGCAACGCATAGGGCGTGCCCGACAGCTTCATCGCAATGCCCGCAAACGCCAGCGCGCTGACCAACAGGGACAGCAACCAGACCCACAGCGGAACCAGCACCAGCGCAACGAGGGCCTTGGAACCGACGGTCGCCGCATCGGACACGGGCATCGATTTCCAGAACAGGATGCTGCGATCCTTGCGTTCGGAGTACAGCGAATCGAGCAGATAGAAGAACACGACCACCAGGGCCACCACGAGCTGCGGCACCATCATCGCGGCGACGAACACCATGAAGAACTTGGTCTGTCGGTCGGCAGTCAAGGACTGCAGGAAATCATGGCCCTGCATGCTGATCGTCATGGCTCCGGACTGGCTGCTGCCCAGCACGGTCGCGAGCACGATCAGCGCGGCCGTCACCAGTGGCGCGATCCACAGGCCGCGGTGCTCCCACAGCTCGCGACGCATCAGCGTGATCATGGTCTTCACTTGGCAGCCCCCTGCATGCGCGCCACGAACAGGTCCGCGAGCGATGGTGTCCGCAATTCGCCCATGCCGGCCAGTCGCGCAGGCTCCACGCCGTCGTAGATCAGCGCCGTGCGGCCGAACACTTCGCGCTCGTAGAACGGCTGCAGCGCGCGCGCATCGGCCAGTCGCGCCGGTGCTGCGACCAGTTGCACGAAGCGCTCCGCCAGCGCCTCGACCGGCGTGTCGAGCACGATGCGGCCGTGCTGGATGAACATGACGTCGGTCAGGATGTTCTCGATCTCTTCGATCTGATGGGTGGTGACGAGAATCGCACGCTGCTCGTCGAAGTAGTCGTTCAGCAGTGTGTCGTAGAACGCGCGGCGATACAGCAGGTCCAGGCCCAGCGTCGGCTCATCGAGTACCAGCAGCCGCGCGTCGATGGCGAGGATCAGCGCCAGGTGCAACTGCGTGACCATGCCGCGCGACAGCTCGCGCACGCGGCTCTCGAGGCGGATGTCGGTCTTGCGCAGGAACTCCTCGGCTCGTTCGCGCTTGAACTTCGGATGCACTCCCGCGACGAAATCGAGCGCATTGCGCACGCGCAGCCACTTGGGCAGCACGGCCACGTCGGCGATGAAGCAGACGTCCTGCATCAGGTCGTCGCGTTGCCGGCGCGGATCGCGGCCCAGCACGTTGAGCTCGCCCTCGAACGGCGTGAGACCCAGGATCGCTTTCAGCGCTGTGGTCTTGCCGGCGCCGTTCGGGCCGATCAGCCCGACGATGCGACCGGGCTGGATCGTGAAGCTGGCGTTGTCCAGCGCACGCCGATCGCCGGCGTACGCCTTGACGAGGCCGCGCGCCTCAATGACTGGCGTGGTCATCGTCATCTCCAGGGAAATCGGCGGCGTCGGCGGTGGCATCGCGTGGCACGGACGGTGGCGGCGAACCAGTCAGCGTGCGCGCCGGCGGCACCGCCAGCAGTTCGTCGATCTGCAGCCCGAGCCGCAGGATCGTTGCGTGGGTTCGCGGCCATTCGTCGGCGAGGAAGCGCTGTCGCTCGTCCTTCATCAGCGCGGCCCGCGCGCCGACATTGACGTACATGCCGCGACCGCGCCGCTTCTCGACCAGCTGTTCGTCCACGAGCTGCTGGTAGCCCTTCAGCACGGTCAGCGGATTCAGGCGGAACTCCGCCGCGACATTGCGGACGGAAGGCAGCGGATCGCCCTCCTTCAGGTCGCCGTCCAGGATCATGGCGACCACCCGGTCCCGCAGTTGCCGGTAGATCGGCAGACTGTTGTCCCACTGTGGATCCATGTTCTGGAGGCTCCTTGATTAGAGCGACTGGTGCCGGTGTTGTACCCGACTACAACAGTTACTGTATCAGGCTGGCGCGATGCAGCCGCGCGACGCCCGCGCCCTGCGCCGGGGTCGCGACCAGCTCGGACGCGACCTGCGCAGCCTGCACCCAGCGGGCGACGCGAGTGGTGGAATCCACGAAACCCCAGCCGGTGACCCAGGTCAGCGCGACGGCTACGGCGGCGGCGACCAGACCCTGGACACCGGAAACTTTAATTGCGCTCATCTCTCTCTCCTTCGGTTTGTTGGTCTGAGCTTCGAACCCGCCTTCGCGTGTCCTGCTCCAATGGTGTTGTATCTAAATACAACACTAGTTCAGTGTCAACACCCTTCGCGGAGATTTTTGCATCGAGCCCGTTGGATATCTCTAACCTATTGTTTTAATTGGCTTTTCATCTAACCCGATTCCGTGGGATGCCGCGTTTCAAGCTCCAGCCATGACTGGAGAGCAGGCCCTGTACGACCCTGGAACCCTCGGATCGACCCCGCGAGCCGCCCACGCCTCGCGTTCGCCGCGTAGAGTTCCGCCGATGGACGAGGCGGCGCAGGACGACGCGCAGTTGATGCTGGCCTATGCCGCTGGCGACCTGCGTGCGTTCGAGCGGCTCTACGGACGGCACAAGGGCGCGCTGTATCGCTACCTGATGCGACAGACGCGCGATCGCGCGCTCACCGACGACCTGTTCCAGGAAACCTGGGGCAAGCTGGTCAGCGCGCGCTCCAGCTATGCCCCGCGTGCAAAATTCCAGACCTACCTGTTCACACTCGCGTATCACTGCTTCATCGATCACTGTCGACGCACACAGGCGCGGCCCGACACGACCTCACAGACGAGCGAGGGCGATGCGCTGGTGGATACGCTGGCGTCGCCGCAGCGCGGGCCTGAGCAGAATGCGAGCGACGCACAGTTGCGTGCGCAGCTGCGCACGGCGCTCGATGCGCTGCCCGCGGAACAGCGCGATGCGTTCCTGCTGTACGAACACAGCGGTCTTTCGCTCGAGGAGATTGCGGCGGTGACTGGCGTAGGCGCGGAAACGGCCAAGAGCCGCTTGCGTTATGCGGTGGCCAAGCTGCGCATGACGTTGTCGACGCTCGCGCCGACAGAGCGCGGCACCGGGGATCGAACATGAGCGAGCCGCTGCGACCCGACGACGAGTTCGAGCGCGCCCTGCGCACGCGCCGCCGCCTGGTGCCGGCGCTGGATGACGACCACGCGGGCGAGCCGTCGGCGGAGCTGGATCGCCTCGTCATCGAACGCGCACGTCAGGCGCTGCGCGAGCCGCAGCCACAGGAAGTGCCGAAGGTTTTTCCACTCCTGAACTGGGGCGTGCCGCTGGCGCTGGCGGCCACCCTGGTGTTGTCGTTCACGCTGGTGATGCAGATGGATTCGCAGGACGCGGTCGCGCCGGCAGCCAGGCCCGCGACTGCGACAACCGCAGCACCAGCCCTGCAGGAGGCGCCCGCCGCACTGGCCGACGCCGCCGGACCGACGGCAGCTGCCGCGGCAGAGAGCGCCGTCCCGTCCCGGGAGCGCCGGGAGTCGAACGCGGCGCGCGCGGATCTCGCCGTTAGAGCGGCAGCTGGGGCTGGGGCCAAGTCCGCGACCGAGGCCGACTCGCGCCGCTACGAGGTTCGCACGCCAGCACCGCCGGCGGCCGCGCCAACCGCCCTGCCGTCCAGCGTCGCCCGCATGGCGCGCCCGCTCGATACCCCGAACGACCCGCGTCGCTGGCTGGTGGCGATCGAGGCCCTGCGCACGGCCGGCAAAGCCGCCGAGGCGGACCGGGAGCTGTCGGCGCTGCGCGCTCGCTACCCGGACTTCGTGGTGGAGGCCGAGCTCGAACGGCTCCGTAACCCTAAGCGCTGAGCTAGAATTCGCGGCTCATTTTTTGGCGCCGCCTGCCGCGGCCCGCTGCTGGAGCCGCACACTCAAATGAAACAGCCCATGAACGTCGCCATCACCGGCGCTGCCGGCCAGATCGGCTATGCCCTCGCCTTCCGCGTCGCCTCCGGCGCCATGCTCGGCGCCGACCAGCCGGTCAACCTGCACCTGCTCGAAATCACGCCGGCGCTGCCGGGCCTGCAGGGCGTGGTGATGGAGCTGAACGACTGCGCGTTCCCGACGCTGAACAAGATCGTCGCGACCGACGACGCGCGCGTCGCCTTCAAGGACTGCCACGCTGCGATGCTGGTCGGCGCACGCCCGCGCGGCCCCGGCATGGAGCGCAAGGACCTGCTGCTGGCCAACGCGCAGATCTTCTCCGCGCAGGGCAAGGCCCTGAACGACGTCGCCAGCCGCGACGTCAAGGTGCTGGTCGTCGGCAATCCAGCCAACACCAATGCCCTGATCGCGATGAAGAACGCCGGGTCGCTGAACCCGCGCAGTTTCACCGCGATGACCCGCCTCGACCACAACCGCGCGATGTCGCAGCTGGCCGAGAAGACCGGCGCGCACACCACCGCCATCCAGAAGATGACCAGCTGGGGCAACCATTCCGCCACGCAGTATCCGGATCTCTCGCACTGCACCGTCGGCGGCAAGCCGGCGAAGTCGCTGGTGGACCAGGCCTGGATCGAAACGAACTTCATCCCGACCGTGCAGCAGCGCGGCGCGGCCATCATCAAGGCGCGCGGCGCCTCGTCGGCCGCGTCGGCCGCATCCGCGGCGCTCGATCACATCCGCGACTGGATCAAGGGCAGCGCCAGCGGCGACTGGCTGTCGATGGGTGTGCCGTCCGACGGCAGCTACGGCATTCCGGAAGGCGTCATCTACTCCTATCCCGTGACCTGCGCCAATGGCCAGTACACCATCGTGCAGGGCCTGAGCGTCGATGAGTTCAGCCGCAAGCGCATGGACGCCACGCACAAGGAACTGCTGGAAGAGCGCGACGGCGTGAAGGATCTGCTCGGCTGAGACCGCGGCTGCGCCCGGCGCGTACGCGCTGCTGGCCGGGACTGACAACGACCACTCGGTGACCCAGTCTGGGGCAAACGGGCAGTTCGACCTCTATGTCGATTTCTTTGGCAGTTCGGTGCAGCGCGACCTCGACCAGCCGACACGGTTGAATGGGGTCGACGTCGGCGCGCCGCCGACGGGCTACTCGCTGCTGCCGGCCGCGCAGCATGCCTACCGGGTGCAGCCCGGTCACATCGCTGGGTACCAGGCGCCCGGCCGTCGCACACCCCCATGCACGACGCGGCCTGCCCGCACGAGCCCCGATCCGGCCCCAACCGCGACTTTCTTCCGACTCTGTAGCGCCACCGCTTACGGCGTGCGGGGGCCGGGGCTATAGTCCCGTACCACGTGTCAATCCATACAGGCATCCGCCCATGATTCGAGCCCTCGTCGCTCTCGCCGTGCTCGCCGTCGCTGGCTGGGCCGCCACCCAGCCCGGTGGCGTCATCGCGCTGCTGTTTGTCGCCGCGGTCGCCTACCTCGCCTACCGGCGCCTGAGCCTGCTGACGTTCACGGCGGTGTTCTTCGTGCTGCTGCTGGCCTACACGTGGTGGGGCGCCCCGGCCCAGCAGCTCAATCTGTGGAAAGCGACGCTGTGGCTGGCGATGGCGGTGCTGGCGTTCTTCAACGTCCGTCCGATCCGCAAGGCGCTGATCACCCGGCCCTTCATGAAGACCTATCGGCGCATGCTGCCCGCCATGTCGCAGACCGAGCGCGAGGCGCTCGAGGCCGGCACGGTCTGGTGGGACGGCGAACTCTTCACCGGCAAGCCGGACTGGTCGAAGCTGCTGTCGGCGAAGGCGCCGGCCCTGACGGCCGAGGAACAGGCGTTCATCGACGGCCCGTGCGAGGAGCTGTGCCGCATGACCGACGACTTCGACATCACGCATCGGCTGGGCGACATGCCGAAGGAAGTCTGGGACTTCCTGAAGTCGAAGGGCTTCTTCGCGATGATCATCCAGAAGAAGTACGGCGGCCTGGAGTTCAGCGCCTACGCGCATTCCTGCGTGCTCGCGAAGCTCTCCAGCCGCAGTACCACGGTGTCGTCCACGGTCGCGGTGCCCAATTCGCTCGGTCCGGCCGAACTGCTGCAGCACTACGGCACCGAGGCGCAGAAGGATCATTACCTGCCACGGCTCGCGCGCGGCGAAGAGATCCCGTGCTTCGCGCTGACCGGACCGCGCGCCGGCTCGGACGCGGCCTCGATGCCGGACACGGGCGTGGTCTGCAAGGGCCAGTGGCAGGGGAAGGAGATCCTCGGCCTGAAGCTCAACTTCTCCAAGCGCTACATCACGCTGGCGCCGGTGGCCACGGTGATCGGCCTGGCGTTCCGGATGATGGATCCGGACAAATTGTTAGGTGACAAGGCCGAACTCGGCATCACCTGCGCGCTGATTCCGCGCGACACCGCCGGAGTCACTATCGGCCGCCGCCACTTCCCGCTGAACGTGCCGTTCCAGAACGGGCCGATCCAGGGCAAGGACGTGTTCGTGCCGCTGGATTTCATCATCGGCGGCGCAAAGATGGCCGGCCAGGGCTGGCGCATGCTGGTCGAGCAGCTGTCGGTCGGGCGCTGCATTTCCCTGCCCAGCAGCGGCACCGGCGGCGCGAAGGCAGCCGTCTTCGCCACTGGCGCCTACGCCCGCATCCGCCGCCAGTTCAACATGCCGGTCGGCAAGTTCGAAGGCGTCGAGAGCGTCATCGCGCGGATGGTCGGCTACACCTACACGATGGATGCGGCGCGCTCGGTCACGGCCGGTGCGATCGACGGCGGCGAGAAACCGTCGGTGCCGTCCGCAATGCTCAAGTACCACGTCACCGAGATGGGTCGCCAGGTCGCCAACGACGCCATGGACGTGCAGGGCGGCAAGGGCATCTGCCTCGGGCCCCGCAACTACCTCGCGCGCGGTTACCAGGTCGTCCCGGTCGCCATCACGGTCGAGGGCGCGAACATCCTGACGCGCACGCTGATCATCTTCGGCCAGGGCGCGGTGCGCTGCCATCCGTTCGTGCTCAAGGAGATGGAAGCCGCGCGCAATCCGGATCGCGAGAAAGGCGTCGACCAGTTCGATCGTGCGCTGTTCGGCCACATCGGCTTCACGATCAGCAACGCCGTGCGCTCGCTGCTGATGTCGCTGACCAACGCGCGCTTCACGCGCGTGCCCGATGTCGGGCCGGCCTCGCGCTATTACCAGCACATCGTGCGGTTCTCGGCGTCGTTCGCGTTCGCGGTGGACGTGGCGATGCTGTCGCTCGGCGGTTACCTGAAGAAGAAGGAAAACCTGTCGGCGCGGCTCGGCGACGTGCTGTCCTGCATGTACCTGGCCTCGATGGTGCTCAAGCACTACGAGAACCAGGGCCGCAAGCCCGAGGATCTGCCGATCGTAGACTGGGCCTGCCGCAGCCTGCTGTACAAGGCGCAGGAACAACTGCACAGCTTCCTGCGCAACTTCCCCAGCCCGTTCCTCGGCGGTGCGATGCGTTTCTTCATCTTCCCCCGCGGGCTGCAGTACTCCGCGCCCAGTGATCGTTCCGGTCGCACGCTCGCGGACCTGGTGCTGAGCCCGACCGCGGTGCGCGATCGCCTCTGCGATCTCGTCTACCGCACCGTGCATGCGGACAATCCGCTCGGCCTGCTGCAGGAGGCGCTCGAGATGTCGGTGACGGCGGAGCCCATCGAGAAGCGCATCCGCGTCGAAGGCATCAAGACCGGCAGGGTCACCGCGCTGGAAGTCCCGGGCCAGATCACCCAGGCGCTGGCCGTCGGCCTGATCTCCGAAACCGAAGCCGCGATGCTGCGCGAGTACGATCGCAAGGTGATGGAGCTGATCCACGTCGACGACTTCGCGCCGCATGAACTGGGCACTCAGTCGCAACCGGTGCCGCAGTCCGGCGCGCCGCTTGCGTTCAGCGCCTCCGGAGCGGCGTGAGGCCAACTACCGCCGCCGAACGTCGGGGTTCCAACGCACGGTCCGTCGCGGGCGGCATCGCGCTCGTCCTGCTGATCTCCGCGATCGTCTCGTTCGCGCCGCCCCAGGGCGCGACGCTGCTGAGCTGGCGGCTGCACGACTTCGGCCATGTGCTGGTGTTCACGATCGCCGGCGCGACCATCGCCAGCCTGCTGCTGCAGTTTCGCGCCGCCGCACCGGATCTCGGCTGGTTGCTGGTCGCCGCGATCACGTCGTTGATCGGCCTGGCACTCGGCGTACTCACCGAGATGTTGCAGGACGCCATCGGCGGCATCTTCTCGCGCGGCGATGTGTTCCGCGACGTGCTGGGTACTGCCGCCGGCATCGCGGCGGCCTTCGCCTGGCGCGTGCGCGCCCGGTACCGCGCCGTCGCGGCACTGCTGCTCGCGGCGGCACTCGGCGCCAACGTCGCTGCCGGAATC
>JANPDV010000347.1:0-1659 GCA_031431655.1 Gammaproteobacteria bacterium
CCGGGCCGCCGGCCTCGGCGCGCAGCTCGGTGAGGATCCCACCCAGCTTGGCCGCGCCGTCCGCAGCCACGAGGTCGTTCGGCCACTTCAGCGCCAGGCCGGCCGCGCCTGCGCGCTGCAGCGACTCGAGCACCGACACGCCCACGCACAGCGGCAAGGCGCTCAGCCCGGCCGGCGGTTCGGCGAACTGCAGCGCGACCGAGAAGCACAGGCTGCCGCCCAGTGGCGCAAGCCACGCGCGGCCGCGACGGCCGCGACCGCCACTCTGGTGCTCAGCCAGCAGCACGTCGCACCGCCCGGCGGCTGGCGCCGCTCGCTCGAGCAGCGCCGTGTTCGTCGACGGCAGGGACCAGGCGACGTCGAGACGTCCGAGACGCGCTGCGGCGGCCGCAGGCAGCGCGCGGCGCAGGGCGCGGGACTCCAGCGCCTCGGTAGCGTGCGGCAGGCGGTAGCCGAGCGGGCGCGCGGCCTCGGTCTGCAAACCCAGCTCGCGCAACTGCCGCATGGTCTTCCAGATGGCGCTGCGGGTGACGCCATGCTCGGCGGCCAGTGCCTCGCCGGAATGCGCCTGCCCGTCGCCGAGCGACGCGAACACGCGCTGCGCCAGCGGCGCCTTGTGCGCTGGCGCAGTCCGGGCCCGACGCACGATCGGGCTCAAGGCTGCGAACGCGACCCACGGCCGAACAACCACAGGCGACGCGCCCGCGGTTCGGTGCCGGCGCGCAGCCGCGCGAGGTTCGAGCGATGAGTGAACGTGACCAGCGCCGCCACCGCGATGCCGAAGGTCAGCAGTGGCGCCTGCGGCGCGAGGCGCTCAACAGCGATCAAGACCGGAACAGCGATGGAGGCGACCACGGTGGCAAGACCAACATAGCCGAGCAGCACGACCATCACGAACCAGATCAACGAAACCCACAGCGTGACGAGCGGTGATAGCGCCAGGAGAGCGCCGACCAGCGTGGCCGCGCCCTTGCCGCCGCGGAAGCCGTAGTACACGGGATACACGTGCCCGACGATCGCGGCGAATCCGCAGGCCGCGGGCAGCGCCGCAGCCGGGCCGGCCGGCGATCCCGGCGACGGAGTCGACCCATCGAGCAGCGCCGCGAGCGCAGGCAGCAGCGCGACCGCGACCCACCCCTTGAGCACGTCGATGACGACGACACCGAGGGCGAACGCCGGTCCCTGGGTGCGCAGCGCATTGGTGCCACCGGCATTGCCGCTGCCGAGCGTGCGGATGTCGACACCGCGGAGCCGGCCGATCAGCAGGCTGCCGTTGGCCGCACCGAGCAGATAGGCAGCGAGAACCGTAACGACGAAGCCGAGCATCGCCCTACTCTAGCGAAACACTTCGGCCAGCATGCAGCGCACTCCGCCGCCGCCGACCCGCTCGATGGTCGGCACCGGCACGATCAGCAGCGAATCCACCGTGGCAGCGAGCCGGGCATAGTCGCGCGCGCCCAGCGCCGCGCGGGCGCGCGCCGACACCACCAGCAGCCGCGAGTCGCCGAAAGCCTCGTCCCACAGGCCCAGCTCGAGCACGTTGCCGACGAAATCGCCGACCGCCGCGCGATCGATCTCGATGATCTCGCGCCCTGCCGAGTTCAGCTGCGCCAGCACCCGCGCGCGATCGCGCTCCTCGATGGATTCCGCCGCCACCAG
>JANPDV010000348.1:0-7245 GCA_031431655.1 Gammaproteobacteria bacterium
GACTATGTCTGCAAGAAAGCCCGACAGTCCTGCGTGACCGGGCCGCTGGCAATCGGCTGCGCGGCCCGCCGACTTGCCAACGAGGGGTGCGCTACGGTTGCACGCCGTGCGGCGAAATGATCCCCATTGCCCACGCCGCCATGATGATCAGGAACAGCGCGACGGACAGCGAGACGCGCACGGTGAGTGCGCGCACCATCTTCTTGGAATCGCCCTTGTCGGTCATCAGGTGGAACAGCGCGCTGCCCAGGCTGAGCACGATGCCGAGCAGCACGCAGACGACCAGGATCTTGAACAGTTCCACTGTGTTTCAGCCTGATTCGGCCGATTGACGGCCGGGGGATCCATTATCGCACCGCGCTTCCCGGCCCGGGGTAGCAACCCCGGTACAATGCAGCGGTGCCCGTCAGGATCGCCGTAGGGCGGCGCGTTTTCGCGCCGTCCCTGTTCATGTCCGCGCTGACCGTCGTGCTGCTCACTGCCTTCGTTTCCCTGGGCCGCTGGCAGTGGGGCCGGTACGAGGCAAAGCAGCCGGTCTGGGACGCATTCGCGCGTGGCACGGACGCGGCGGTGCCGCTGGGTGCGGAATCGACCGCGCGCTTCGCCCGCTTTACGCACGTGCGTGTGTCGGGCGAATGGGTGCCGCAGCGGCAGTTCCTGCTGGACAACCAGTCGCTGGACGGTCGCCCCGGGTACGCCGTGCTGACGCCACTGCGGCTCGCGGACGGGCGCGTGCTGCTGGTCAACCGTGGCTGGGTGCCGTTCGGCGGCTTCCGGGACCGTTTGCCCGATGTGTCCGGCGTGGGTCCGACGCCGACGACGCTGACCGGCAGGCTGGACGAGTTGCCGGCCACCGGACTGGCGCGCGGACGCGCCGCTCCATCGGCCGACGCGCGCTGGCCGAAGGTGACGAGCTTTCCCAGCCCCGCGGAGCTGTCCGCGGCGCTGCAGGCGGGCGGCCTGCCGCAGGCCGAGCGGGTGCTGGAGCGCCGCATCCTGCTGCTGGATGCCGCCGACCCTGCGCCCGCCTACCTGCGGCGCTGGAAGCCGCCGGGCGTCGGGCCGGATACGCACTGGGCCTATGCGATCCAGTGGTGGGGCTTCGCGGCAGTGCTGTTGATTTTGTATGTCGCGCTGAATCTCAGGCGCGCCGGAACAGATGGAAGCGAGAAACGACAGTGAACACAGGATCGACCAACACTCCCGCCGCTCTCGACGGCAACCCGGCTGGCCCCAGGCCCGATCCCGCCGAGGTCGCGCGCGGACGCCGCACGCTGCTCGGCATCGCGTCGCTGTTCTTCGTGCCGCTGATGATCGCGTTCGCCCTCTATTACTCCGGCGGCTGGCGTCCCGGCAGCAGCACCAACAATGGCGAGTTGATCACGCCGGCGCGGCCACTGGATGCGTCCGCAGCCTTCACGCTCCCGGACGGTACGACGTCGGCCCGCGCCGACCTGTTCCGCGGTCACTGGACCCTGGTCTACATCGGCTCGGGCAGCTGCGACGCTGCCTGCGAGCGCGCTCTGTGGGTGATGCGCCAGACCCGGCTGCTGCTGGCCGAGGACATGGAACGGGTGCAGCGCGTGTTCATCGCGCGCAATGCCTGCTGCAACATGGAATTCCTCGGACGCGAGCACAAAGGCCTCGATGTGGTGCAGGCGCTGGATCCGTCCATGCGCGACTTCCTCGCGACTTTTCCCGAGAAGGACCAGCCGAATTCAATCTATGTCGTCGACCCGCTCGGCAACCTGATGATGCGCAGCGATGCACGTGAGAACCCCAAAGGGCTGCTCGGCGACCTGACGAAGCTGCTCAAGCTCTCGCACATCGGCTGAAGAGACTAAAATGTCCGCTGCCATCTGGATCCGCCGCCTCGCGCTGTTCGGCTGCGCGCTCTGCATCACCGTCGTCGTGCTCGGTGCCTGGGTACGGCTCACCGACGCCGGACTCGGTTGCCCCGACTGGCCCGGTTGCTACGGCCACGTCACGCCGGCAGGCGCCGCAGCCAACGAAGCACACCTGAGCCCACAGTTCCAGGCCGCGCGCGAGTTCGACTCGGGCAAGGCCTGGCGCGAGATGATCCATCGCTACGCGGCAACGACGCTCGGCTTCGTGATCGTGCTGATCGTGGCAATCGCGATCGCCTATCGACAGAAGCGTCCGGTATCGCTGCCGCTCGCCGTGGGGCTGCTGGTAACGGTGCTGATCCAGGGGCTGCTCGGCGCATTCACGGTCTGGTGGCTGGTCAAGCCGCTGGTCGTCATGCTCCATTTGTTAGGCGGCCTCGCCACGCTGGGCCTGCTGTTCTGGCTCTGGCTCACGATGCGCCGACGTACCGGCCAGGTGGTCGTGGCGGCCGGCGCGACCCGCAGCGCGGCACTCGACGGCGCGCGCCGGCTGGGCGTGGCTGCACTGGTCGTGCTCGGATTGCAGATCGCGCTGGGTGGCTGGACCAGCAGCAACTATGCGGCCGTATCCTGCCCGGACTTCCCGAAGTGCCAGGATCAGTGGGTGCCGCAGGGCATGGACTACGCCGATGCCTTCGTGCTGTGGCGCGGCCTGGACATCGACTACACCGGCGGCGTACTCGAACATCCGGCCCGCGTCGCGATCCACTACACGCACCGGCTCGGCGCCATTGTCGCCACGCTGGCGCTGGGACTGCTCGCCTGGCTGGCCATACGGCGCGCGCCCGGCGAGCTGCTGCGGCGCGGCGGCTACTGGCTGCTGGCGGCGCTGGCGTTACAGCTGCTGATCGGCATCGTGATGATCTGGCAGGGATTTCCTTTGTTGCTGGCCACCGGACACAACGCCGGGGCGGCGGTGCTGCTGCTCGCGACGCTCGCACTCAACCGCCGTTTGCGCGAAGCTTGATCCGCCATGGCTACACCTGAATCCAGCGTCCTGACCCCTGCCGCCGCAACGGCCAGCTGGCGGAACTACCTGGAGCTGACCAAACCCAAGGTCGTTACGCTGATCGTGTTCACGTCCATCGTCGGCACGCTGCTGGCGAGCCCCGGCATGCCGCCGCTCGATGCGCTGCTCTGGGGCAACCTGGGCATCGGTCTAGCCGCCGCCTGCGCTGCCGCCATCAACCACGTGCTCGATCGCAAGATCGACGAAAAGATGGCCCGCACGCGCAACCGACCTCTGCCCACCGGCTCGCTTGGCGCCGTGCAGGCGCTGGCGTTCGCCGGCACGCTCGGCGTGCTGTCGATGCTGCTCCTGTGGCTGCTGGTGAATCCGCTCACCGCGGTGCTGACGTTTGCGTCCCTGATCGGCTACGCCGTGATCTACACCGTGTGGCTGAAGCGCGCGACCTCGCAGAACATCGTGATCGGTGGGGCCGCCGGCGCCGCGCCGCCGCTGCTGGGCTGGGCGGGCGTCACGAATTCGATCGACCCGAACGCGCTGCTGCTGTTCCTCATCATCTTCATCTGGACGCCACCGCATTTCTGGGCGCTGGCGATCGCGCGCCGTGACGACTATGCCAAGGCGGGCATCCCGATGCTGCCCGTGACGCACGGCATTCCCTACACGCGACTGCAGGTGCTGCTCTACACGGTGCTGCTGGTGCTGGTCACGTTCATGCCGTTCCTGACGCGCATGAGCGGGCTGATCTACCTGGCCGCCACGCTGGTGCTGAACGCCATGTTCCTCTACTACGCGCTGGCGATGAAATTCTCCGAACGTGTCGACCTGCCGATGCGCGTGTTCAAGTTCTCGGTGCAGTACCTGATGTGGCTGTTCGTCGCGCTGCTGGTTGACCACTACGTGCCGACGACGCAGTCGCTGCCCGGCTAGCGCGGCAGCGCGCCTGCTGCCACGCGGATGCGGGCCGGTGCAAGGCGGCCCGGCGCCTCGGCGGTCAACGTGATGCGGGCCTTTGCGCCGCGGCGCAGGTCGAACACGCCCAACGGCAGCCAGCGGCCGCCCCAGGTCCGCTGGTCGAATACATGGTCAGCCAGCGCGCGACCGTCGTCGACACGCACACGCGCCCGCGACGTGTTGTCCGCGGCGGCCTCGTACCAGACAGCCAGCTCAAACCGCCCGGATTCGGGTACGGGCACGCGCACGTTCGAGGACGCCGGCACCCGCAGCACACGCTGCCATTGCAAGCCGCGCTGCAACTGCGCCTCGGTCAGCAGCGCCTCCGTGAAGCCGCCGAGCCGCAGCACATCCCAGGGTTCTGGCTCACGCTGATCCCAGCCGTTCGAGAAGGCGGCGATGATCAGCTCGCGGCCGTTCGACAGCCGGATCCAGGCGATGTCCTCGAGCGTGTCGAAGGCCACGCCGATCTTGTTCTCGACGATCGAACCTGCGGGCAGGCCCGACGCCAGGCTGCCCTGGGCCGTGAAACGCTCACGGCGCAGCAGGGAGCGCATGTAATCCTGCGCCTGCGGCTCGATGCGGCCACTGACGATACCCAGCATCAACTCGGCCGACGCGTTCGGCGACATCGCATTGCGCCCGTGCTCGCGCAGTGCGCGCTGTTCGAAGCCGAGGGGCTCCTCGCCGGAGTTGGTGGGGTAAGTCTTGGTCAGCAGGCGCTGGCCACGCAGTACGTCGTATGACTGCAGTACGGTCTCGGTGTAGCTGCGGCGCTGCAGCCAGTTGGCGAAGGCACCGTCGTCGGCCGCATCGAGGACGTTGCCGACGCCCGACACCGCATCCACGACGCGACCGGTGGCGTCGTTGTCGGAGTCCACGATCATCGGGTGCACGTCCGCGTCGAGGCAGTCCGGCGCGCGACCCTGCGCTGCGCACCAATGCACGGCGCCGACCAGGAAGCCGAGCTTCACGCAGCTGGCGGGATACGCGAGCTGGTCGCCGCCGTAGGCGCCGCGCCGCCACAGCGTGGGATCACGAGCATCGCGCAGCAGCACGGTGACGTCGAACCGATCGAAAGGTTGCGTGCCCAGGAAAGCGGCACGAGCCCGCGCCACGGCGCGAGCGAGCGCGGCATCGTCCACGACCCGCGCCGGCGTGTCCGCGGGCGCTGCGCCGGCAAGGCCGGGCGAATCAAGGCCGAGGGCGATTGCCAGGATCGAAAGCGCGATGCCCAGCCGGCGCAGCACCGCTCGCCCCCGCTTCAGCGAAACAGCCGATCGGCAACGAATGGATTCGAGCGCCGCTCCTCGCCGAAGGTCGACGTCGGCCCGTGACCCGGCAGGAACGTGACGTCGTCACCGAGCGGGAACAGGTTCTCGCGGATCGAGCGCAGCAGCTGCTCGTGGTTGCCACGCGGAAAATCCGTACGTCCGATGGAACCGGCGAAGATGACATCGCCAACGATCGCGAATCGGCCCGGCTCATGGAAAAACACGACATGGCCCGGCGTATGCCCCGGACAGTGCCGCACCTGCAGGCTGACCTCGCCGACGGTTACCGTGTCCCCCTGCACCAGCCAGCGCGTGGGCACGAAGCTCTCGCCATGACTGAAGCCGAACATCTTCGCCTGCAGCGGCATCTGCTCGATCCAGAACAGGTCGCCTTCGTGCGGGCCCTCGATCGGCACCTTGCACCGACGCGCGAGCTCGGCGGTCGCACCAGCGTGATCCAGGTGGGCATGCGTCAGCAGGATCTTCTCCAGCGTGAGCCCTTCGGACTCGACCACGGCGAGCACCCGGTCGAGGTCGCCACCCGGATCGACCACCGCCGCACGGCGCGTGGCCTCGCACCAGATTACGGAACAGTTCTGCTGGAACGGGGTAACCGGGACGACGGCGATCTGCATGACGGACCATTATGCCCCAGGGACGGTGCGCTCCCGATAAACTGCCGCCCATGATTGTTGAACGCATCTGGGCCGCGAACGACTACCGCAACTATCACTACCTGATCGCCTGCCCCGAAACGGGCGAGGCGCTGGTCATCGATCCGCTCGCCTACCGCAAGTGCCTGGACGTGGCGCGCGCGCGCGGCTTCACGATCACGCAGATCCTCAATACCCACGAGCACCTGGACCACACCGGCGGCAACGAGCCGATGCGCGCCGCGACCGGCGCACCGGTACTGGCGCATGCGGGCGCGGCGGCGCGGATCGGCGGAGTGGACCGCGGCCTGGCGCGGGGCGACGTCATCCGCGTCGGACGCACCGTGGAGCTGGAGTGCCTGGACACGCCGGGACACACCATGGCGCACATCTGCCTGCAGGCGCACGGCGACGCGCCAGCCCTGTTCTGCGGCGACACGCTGTTCAACGCCGGCGCCGGCAACTGCCACAACGGCGGCGCGCCGGAGCTGCTCTACGACACGTTCGTCACGCAGCTCGCGCGCCTGCCGGATGCGACGCGTGTGTATCCGGGGCACGACTACCTGGCGCGCAACCTCGAGTTCACGCTGGATCGAGAGCCGGACAACGAAGAGGCGCGCAGCACCCGCACGCGGATCGGGAACACGCTGCAGGCCGCGGCGGCGCCCATCACCACGCTAGGCGAGGAAAAGCGCATCAACACCTTCTTCCGCCTGCGCAGTCCATCCGTGATCGCGCGGCTGCGGGAGGCGTTTCCCGACCTGCCGGAAGCGCCCGATGCAAGGACGGTGTTCATCAGGCTGCGCGAGTTGCGCAACCGCTGGTGACCTGCCGGCGTCTCACGCGCCGCGCTCTGCCGGCAGCAGCAGCGCGACCGTCGTGCCGTGCCCGGGTGAGCTGCTGATCTCGATGCGGCCGCCGGACTGGCGCGCGAAGCCGTCCACCATGCTGAGGCCCAGTCCCGAGCCCTGGCCGGTCTCCTTGGTCGAGAAGAACGGCTCCGCGGCATGCTGCAGCACATCGACGCTCATGCCGACGCCCGTATCGACGACCTCGAGGCACACCAGGCCCGTGTCGGTCGCGGCGGCAGGCCCGACCCGGATCTTCAGCTCGCCGCCCTGTGGCATCGCATCGCGCGCATTGGTGACGAGATTGATCAGCGCGGACATCAGCTGTCGCGGATCGCAGCGCACCGCTGGAGCGGGCTGCGCGATGCTGAGGTCGACCCTGATCGCATCGCCCACCAGCCGCTGCAGGATCGCTCGAGCCTCGTACAGGAAGGTGTCCAGCCGCACCGCCTCCACCGAGAGGCTCTGCTGCCGCGCAAAGCTCAGCATCTGGCCCGTGACCTGGGCGCCGGCGGCGCTCGCCCGCTCGACTTCGGCGACCAGCGTGACGGCCTGCGGATCGAGTCGCACTGCATCACGCCTCGCGAGCAGGCCGTTGGCCTGGCGCACGATCGTCATCAGGTTGTTGAACTCGTGCGCGAC
>JANPDV010000349.1:0-17359 GCA_031431655.1 Gammaproteobacteria bacterium
GCCCGGCGCGCAGTTCCCGTTTGCACCCGAACGCAGGTACACCCCCTGCGATGCCTCGAAGGAGCACCTTTGGGCACTGCGCGACCATCTCGGATTCGAACGCAACGTGATCGTGCAGGCCACCTGCCACGGTGCCGATAATCGTGCGGTCATCGATGCGCTACGCGCGTCTGGCGGTCGGGCGCGCGGAGTCGCCACTGTGAACGCGGATGTCAGCGAGGCAGCGCTGCGCGAGATGCACGAGGCCGGCGTGCGCGGCGTGCGCTTCAACTTCGTCAAGCGCCTGGTGGATACGACGCCGCGCGATGTCCTCGAGACGATTGCCCGTCGCGTCGCCGCGCTCGGCTGGCACGTCGTGATCTACTTCGAGGCGGCCGACCTGCCAGGGCTCTACGACTTCTTGGCCTCGCTGCCCACCACCGTCGTGGTCGATCACATGGGTCGGCCGGATGTCACGAAGCCGGTCGACGGGGCCGAGTTCGAGCTGTTCGTGACGCTGATGCGTGAGCACCCGCAGGTCTGGTCGAAGGTGAGCTGCCCCGACCGTCTCTCGAAATCCGGACCCCCAGGCTGGGACGACGTCGTGGCGTTCGCGAAGCGGCTGGTCGAGTCCTTTCCGGACCGCGTGCTCTGGGGGACCGACTGGCCGCATCCGAACATGACGAGCTATATGCCTGACGACGGACAGCTGGTCGACTTCATTCCGCGGATCGCGACCACGCCGGAACTGCAGCGCAAGCTGCTGGTCGACAACCCGCATCGCCTTTACTGGGCGCGCTGAGCGCCGGAGCACTCGATCCCATGGCCCTCGATAAACCCTATGCTGACGTTCCTGGCACGACGATCTTCGACGCGGACCAGGCGCGCAAGGGCTACCACCTGAACCAGTTCTGCATGTCGCTGATGAAGGCGGCAAACCGCGAGCGCTTCAAGGCCGGCGAGCGTGCCTATCTCGAGGAGTGGCCAATGACTGAGGCGCAGAAGCTGGCCGTGCTCGCGCGCGACTACAACCGGATGATCGCTCTTGGCGGCAACATCTATTTCCTCGCCAAGATCTTCTCGACCGACGGCAAGACCTTCCTGCAAGCCGTGTCGACGATGACCGGCATGACATCCGAGGCCTATGCGCAGATGATGATCAACGGTGGTCGTTCGCCCGTCGGCAATCGTTACATCGGAGAGACGCGGCAGGAGCAGAAATAGTGGCGCACATCACCGCCGGCGTCTCCACCTCGCACGTGCCTGCCATCGGCGCGGCGCTCGATGCCGGCAAGTCAGCCGAGCCCTACTGGAAGCCGGTCTTCGACGGCTATCAGTTCTCGAAGCGCTGGATCGCCGAGGAGAACCGCCCCGACGTCGTGTTCCTGGTCTACAACGACCACGCGACCGCCTTCAGCCTCGACCTGGTGCCGACCTTCGCAATCGGCTGCGCCGAGCGCTTCACGCCGGCTGACGAAGGCTGGGGTCCACGCCCGGTGCCGGTCGTCGAGGGGCATCCCGAACTCGCCGCGCACATCGCACAATCGGTGATCCAGCAGGATTTCGACCTGACGATCGTCAACCGGATGGACGTCGACCACGGTCTCACCGTCCCGCTGTCGCTATTGTTCGGCCAGCCGAGGGCCTGGCCGGTGAAGGTCATTCCGTTTGCGGTCAATGTCGTGCTCTATCCCGTGCCGTCCGGTCGTCGCTGCTTCGAACTCGGCCGCGCGATCCGTCGCGCCGTCGAGTCCTTCGACGAGGACCTGAACGTGCATATCTGGGGCACCGGCGGCATGAGCCACCAGCTGCAGGGGCCGCGCGCCGGCCTGATCAACCGCGAGTGGGACAACCGCTGGCTCGGCCAGTTGATCGACGATCCGGAAACTCTGTCGCGCATGCCGCACATCGAATACGTCCGCGAGGCCGGCTCCGAGGGCATCGAGCTCGTGATGTGGCTGATCATGCGCGGAGCACTCGACCCGAAGGTCAACGTGCGCCACCGCTTCTATCACGTGCCAGCGTCAAACACGGCCGTGGGGCACCTGATCCTGGAGAACGCCCGATGAAGATCGTACTGGCCGGCGCCGGCGCGTTTGGCCTCAAGCACCTCGACGCCATCAAGGTCATCAATGCCGACGGCGGCGACGTCGAAGTGGTCTCGGTCGTCGGCCGACAGCTCGAACCAACACGGGCGGTGGCGAAGAAGTACGGGATACCGCACGCCACCACTGTGCTGACCGACGCGATTGCGCAACCCAGCGTCGATGCCGTGATCCTCTGCACCCCGACCCAGCTGCATGCCGCCCAGGCGCTCGAGTGCCTGCGCGCAGGAAAGCACGTGCAGGTGGAGATTCCACTCGCCGACAGCTGGGCCGATGCCGAGGCGGTGGCCAACGAGCAGGCGAAGTCCGCTCTGGTCTGCATGGTTGGCCACACGCGGCGATTCAATCCGTCGCACCAGTGGGTCCATCGCCGCATCGTCGCGGGCGAGATCACCGTGCAGCAGATGGACGTGCAGACTTTCTTCTTTCGCCGCAGCAACATGAACGCACTCGGCCAGCCGCGCTCCTGGACCGATCACCTGCTGTGGCACCACTCGGCCCACACCGTCGACCTTTTCGCCTACCAGACCGGCGGCCCGATCACGGTCGCGAACGCGATCCAGGGGCCGATCCATCCGACGCTAGGCATCGCGATGGACATGTCGATCCAGCTCAAGAGCACCAGCGGAGCGATCTGCACGCTGTCGCTGTCGTTCAACAATGACGGCCCGCTGGGCACGTTCTTCCGTTACATCTGCGACAACGGCACCTACATCGCGCGCTACGACGATCTGATCGACGGCAAGGACCAGAAGATCGACGTGTCCAGAGTCGACGTGTCGATGAACGGCATCGAACTTCAGGACCGGGAGTTCTTCGCCGCGATCCGCGAGGGGCGCGAACCGAACGCCAGCGTCGCGCAGGTGCTGCCCTGCTATCGCACGCTGCACGAGCTGGAGCGGCAACTCGCGCGCTCGGGTTGAAGGCTCGGCGGGCGAGCTAGCTGGCCGCGAACTGCTCGCTGTCGATCTCGGCCTGCGTCGCCGGCGGGTAGCGCTCGCCGGAAACCGCGTGGGGCGTGAACAGGTCGTCCAGCTTCGCGAGTACCTCCTGCGGCACGGTGACCTGGGACGCGCCCCAGTTCTCTTCCAGGTGCGCGACCCGGGTGGTGCCAGGTATGGCAACCACGTGGTCACCACGACTGAGCACCCAGGCGATGGCCAGCTGCGCCGCCGTGCAACCCGTATCGTGCGCGAGGGCGACGAACGCTCGCTGCAGTGTCCGGTTCCGTTCCCAGTGCGGCGCCTGAAAGCGCGGCATCGCGCGACGGATGTCGCCTGGGGCAAGTGCCATGGGATCCTTGGGCACATCGGTGAGGAAACTGCGCCCCACCGGGCTGAAGGCGACCAGGGCCACGCCGTCGAGCCGACAGGCCTCGAGCATCGCGATCTCGGCATTGCGGCTCCAGAGCGAATACTCCATCTGGACAGCGGCGATCGGATGCACCGCCTGCGCGCGCCGCAAGGTCGCTACCGAAACCTCGGACAGGCCAATGTCCCGCACCTTGCCTTGACGCACCAGCTCGGCGAGCGCGCCGATGCTCTCCTCGATCGGCACCGACTTGTCCCAGCGATGCAGGTAGTAGAGATCGACGCTCTGACGACGCAGGCTGCGCAAGGTCTGTTCGCAGTTCGCGCGCAGCGACTCCGGCCGCGCATCGATAACGCGCGCGCCGTCTCGGCCGAACATCCCGCACTTGCTCGCGACCAGCACGTCGCGCGGCGCATCCTCCAGCACTTCACCGACCAACCGCTCGTTCTCGCCGAAGCCGTAAAGCGCCGCTGTGTCGAAATGGGTCACGCCCAGATCGAGGGCGCGACGGATCATCGCGCGAGCCGCGGACGGATCGAGCGGCGGGCCGTAGGCGTGGGAGATGTTCATGCAGCCGAAGCCGACCGGGTCGACCGCGAACTGCCCGACCCGGCGTCGAGGTAGCATCATATTCGAGTGGATTCTGGAACGAGGCAGGCCAATTCTCCGAGTCTATCGCAGCGACCCGGCGGCCGGTCATCGCCGGATCACGCACCGCGGCCCGCGCCGAATGGACGCGCCAGACCCTTGCTGCGAAACCCGCTCCCGGCACACCATGCACCGCATGTCGCCCACGCCCCCGATCGCCGAACTGCACCTGCATCTCGAAGGCTCGCTGGAGCCCGAAATGCTGTTCGCGCTCGCGCAGCGGAACAAGGTCGACCTCCCGTTCAACTCCGTGGCGGCGGTTCGCGCGGCGTACAGGTTCTCCAACCTGCAGGACTTCCTCGACATCTACTACCAGGGCGCCAACGTGCTGCTCGCGGAGCAGGATTTCTTCGATCTCACGGCCGCTTATCTCGACCGCGCCGCCGCCGACGGCGTGACGCACGCCGAGGTCTTCTTCGATCCGCAGACGCACACCGATCGGGGTGTGCCCTTCGAAATCGTGATCCGCGGCGTGCTCGGCGGCCTCGAGGCGGGCAAGGCAAAGCACGGCATCTCGTCGGGCCTGATCCTCTGCCTGCTGCGACACCTCGACGAAGCCGCGGCCCTGAGGACGCTCAAGCAAGCCGAGCCGTGGTTCAACCGGCTGCTCGGCATCGGGCTCGATTCCAGCGAAGTCGGCCATCCCCCGTCGAAGTTCGCGCGCGCCTTCGCGCTCGCCGGCGAAGCAGGCCTCAAGCGCGTCGCGCATGCCGGCGAGGAAGGCCCACCCGAATACGTGTGGGAAGCGCTCGACGTGCTGAAGGTCGACCGCATCGACCACGGCAACCGCGCGCTGTCGGATGCCCGGCTCGTGGATCGCCTGCGCGAAGAGCAGATCACGCTCACCGTCTGCCCGCTCTCCAACCTCTCGCTGCGCGTGGTGAAGTCGCTCGACAACCACCCGCTGCTGCAGATGCTCAAGCTCGGCCTGCGGGCCACCATCAACTCGGACGACCCCGCCTATTTCGGCGGCTATCTCGGCGCCAACATCGCCGCGCTCGCTCTCAGTGCGGAAGACACTCAGACGCTGGCGCGCAACAGCTTTCTGGGCTCATTCCTGCCGGAGGTGGAGAAGCGGAAACGCCTTGCCGTCCTTGAGGGAGGATGACCCGGCGCACGCGCCTGAGCGCAGACTGATGAGGTGCTCCCTCACGTGAGCTTCAGCGCCGCAAACAGCAGGCTGAGCGCGACGACCAGCATCGAGCCGAGGCGGATCGTCATGGAGGAGCGCATCAGCTCGAGCTCGGAGCGCATCTCCCGGCGCACGGCAGCGAACTCCGCCCGCATTTCCTGCCGCACGGCAGCGAACTCCGTGCGCATTTCCTGGCGTAGCAGAGCGAAATCGGCCTGGGTCGCCGCTCGCAGCAACTCGAGGTCCGGCTTGGTCGCGAGATGCGTAGCCATGTCGCGCTCCATCGCATCGACGACGGCCCGGGCCCTATCGTTCGGGACGTGGATGCTGACGAGAGCATCGTACAAGGAATAGAGGAAATCCACCGAGCGCACCATGCAGGCCGGCCTGTGACCGCGACCTGCGAAGCCTGCCATCCAAGGCGCCCTGAGCCAATCGGTGAATCGGGCGGGTTCGCTGAGAAACGCGCGGCGTGAGCAGCCCGGAAACCACGGCTAAGGGACGCATTGAGCGAACCCAACGCAAGCGGTATGCGTAGCACGCCAGCCGCAAAGATTGCGAGACACGCATTGAGCGCAATCGCGGTCTGTTCGCTGACGTGGGGTCCGGTCACGACCTGGTGCCAGCCCGAAGCTATCTACTGAATTCGACCCAGGATCAATTGAGCCGCTTGACTGCGATCCGCCCCAGAGTCTCGAGCGTCTTCAGCGCAGCGGCGCGGTCACGTGCTGGCAGGGTGGGCGAAGTGAGCCACAGCGTGCGCTCGCCGCGGTGCAACGTCAGCATCGCGCCCGAGCTGACGATCCCGCGTTTCGCATCAGCGGCTTCGACGAAAGCCACCGCCTCATTACCCAGGCCGACGCCGGTAAGGATCTCGTACCTCAAGTTGCGCGCGTTGGCCATGTTGCCCCCTACCATGGCCTGTCCGAAGCTCTGCGTTTCGTCCATGGCGGAGTCGCTGCCGTAGAACTCCTGTACGCCGAATACGGTCACGCCGCTGCTGTCCTTCCAGGCGCATTCGGTGATGCCGTATTTTTCCTTGCTCCTGGTGCGCTCACCGGGTTTCGCGCCGGGAAAGGCCTTCTGCACGTCGGACAAGGGCACCACGGTGCATGGGTCGCCACTCGGCACCTTTTCAGGCGCCTGTGCGGCGGCGCTGCCGACGTGGCCCGCGACGATGAGCGCCAGCAGGCCGGCCACAGAGATCGAAGCGTGCGTTGGGGTGCGATCGGGATTCATGAGGGGCTCCATTAGAGTGACATGCAAGCGCGCGTTACGATCCAGTGTAGGACTCTCTCACCGTGAGCGGGGAAGCGAATGACGATGTCGAGAACGCCGACGACCAGCATCAAGCCGAGGCGGGTCGTCATGGACGAGCGCACTATGGAGAGCGTAGAAGTGCGACATGCAGGGCGGAAGCGTGCCCGCCGCCCCACCGCAGCTCCTGGGCGTTGCCGTGCGCCGCGCCCTACAATGAAGGCCACATCTGGAGCCCGCCGATGCGCTTCAACACGTTCGCCTGGTTGATCGCCCTGACTGTCGTTGCCAGCTCCGCACAGGCGCAGTCCGGCGCACCGGAGAACACCGGCCCGAACACCAGCATCGTGCGGACCGTGACCGGCAAGATGACGTTCCGCACCCTCAGCGACGGCCGGGTGCGCGGCGGCGAGGAGTTCCGCCTGCTGGTTTACCCGGATGGCACGCGACAGATCTTCATCAGCAAGGACTTCAAGGCCTACAACGCGCAGCAGACCCTGATGGCGCGCGTCGATACCCGCTTCCGCCCGCTGGAAACCTATGCCAGCTACTGGACCCGCGAGGGCTTCAAGGGCTCGATGTACGTCACCGTATCCGGCAACGAACTGAATACCGTGGCGTTCGGCCCCAAGGGACGCATCGAGACGGCGCTACGCGTGCCCTCGGATATCTCGGTCGTGCATCACGGCGAGGTGATGAACGGCTGGTACTACTGGTCGGAGGATCCCGGTTCCAAGGCGCAGCAGACATCCAGCGTGTACATCCTGAACGCTGCGCCACGCGGCGACGCGCAAGTGGGCGGCTTCCTGACCGAGAGCAAGTTCACGCGCCTGGGCACGGAGAAGGTGACCACGCCGGCTGGCACCTTCGAGGCCGTGCACTATCGACTGGCCGGCGTGGAATCGCTCGAGATGTGGGTCGCCGGCGAGGACCGGCTGCTGGTCCGGCAAACGGACACCAGGAACGACCGCGAGTACGTGCTGACGGAGATCACGATCGCGCCTTCCCGTTGAGTTCCTTGCCTTGGGCGTCACGGTCCTGTGAGCTTCAGGGCCGCGAACAGCAGGCTCAGGCCGACGATGAGCATCAACCCGAAACGGATCGTCATCGACGCCAGCAGTAAATCGCACTGCAGCCGGAAGTCCCACTGGAACGCATCGACGCTGTTGCTCAAGGTACGTGAATCCGATTGCATCGAAAGCCGGAGATTGTCGATGTCCGCCTTGATGGCCACACGCAAATTGTCGAGGTCTGACTTGCTGGCGAGTTCTGTGAGCATGTCGCGCTCCATGGCATCGACGACGGCCCGCACCTTGTCGGACGGGACGTTGATGCTGACCAGGGCATCATAGAGCGAGTAGAGGTACGACATAGGGGGCCGAAGCGTACCCGCGGCTGGCGTCGCTTGGCATCGCATTTTCTGGTGCATCCGCCCGGCTTGGCGTAGCCCCCGTCGCCAGCACCGGTCAGACCGGTCGAGTTCGAGGATTGAACGCGAACTGGCGAAAACGGCTTAGGGTCGCCGCTCGTACGCGGATCGTCGGCGGACATTCCGCGTGCATTCGCGCAGATGCGACGACGGTCCCGGCCCTGGCACCGCGCGCGGGCTGTTCAGGATCGTCGCTGCCATGACGGCGCCGTGCTCGGTAAACGCCAGTGGTGGGTACTTGCGGTGCTGGCCGCGACCGGTCTTTAAGATTGCAATTTGCGACCTTAAAGATGCAAGCTATTGATTCGTAAGCCTCAACAGGAAATCGGCGGGAAAGCGATCCGCATTCCTCCCCACCTGCTCATTCAGCCGCTTGGTCGTTACGCCGTACAGAGCCGCCAGGTCGGAATCCAGCAGAACGCGCTGGCCGCGGATCACCCGGATGCGCTGCGACACATCGAGGGGATTCGCTTCAAGCGCAGGATCGTCCATCCGGCGAGCATGCACGCCTGTGCGCCGCGAGATGACTCGCGCATCCGGTGGGTTCGCCCGGAATTGAAGCGCGGCTGGCTGTGATTCTCAGGAATCCCGACCCAAAGGTGGCGGCAGCAATCTACTCCGTTCACCCGCAAAGGCGAGTGGTTCATTCCACACCGGCCGGGCCAACATCCGCGGGCTTCGCAGCGAGATGCGGATGCGCACCCAGCACGGCCATGAAGCGCAAAAAGGCGCGCACGACGTAGACGCTCATCTGAATGGCACGGTCACTGTCCAGGATCTTCGCGGCCATGATGGCTCCATGTTCGGTGAAGGCAACCGGCGGGTACTCTCGATGTGAACCGCGCCCTTCGTTTAAGATCACAAATCGTGATCTTGAAGACTCCCACTCGACCGGCTCGAGCGTGAACATGAAGTCCGCCGGGAGACATGTCTTCTTGCGTCGCACCGCCTGATCGATGGAGCGGGTCTCGACGCCATACCGTGCGGCCAGATCGGCGTCGATCAGAACGCGGAGCCCGCTGGCAATCGTTGCGACAAGGTCATTGGGTCACGCCGCACATGAAACACCGCGAGCACCACCAGGGCGTCGGCGGTCGCGCGAAAGTAGATGCGATACGGAAAACCCGGAACCCGCACCCGCCGCAGATCGCGGAGCGTGACCGGGCATCGTTGCGGCGCCGTGCCTGCATGTTCCAGAGCGACGGCCACCGCCTGAACGAAGCGCTCGCCCAGACCCACGCGGCGCGCTCCATACCATTCAGCCGCGAGGTCGAACTCGCGCCGCGCGGCGGCGCGAAACACCACACGTGAAGTCACCGCCGCAGCTGCGACAGGGCTTCCGCCTGGACCTCCTCCCAACTGACGACGTCTTTCGGATTCGCCTCGTGATCGGCGAGGCGACGCTCGAGTTCCTCGCGCTGCGCAGGCGATAACTCCGCGCTCGCGCCATCGGCATCGAGACTGTCGAGCAGCGCGTCGATCAACTCCAGTCGTTGCTCGACGCTGAGCCCGGAGATACCCAGCGATTTGAGGTCCACGGCCACGGACATACGCTACACCCGCTTACAAACGGAAGAAAGCGCCCGGCTCACCGGACGGGCGAGCGCTTGCGGCGACAGGTTCCGCCGTGCGATCTCCAAATCTGGCGCATTCAGACACAAACGCTATCCTGGCCCGCATGCCCTCCCTCCCCCGCGCCTGGTACTCCGCCCCGACTGCTGAGTTCCTCGCCACCTCCGAGGAAACGATCCTCGGCGCCCTCAGCGCCGGCAGCGCCCGCCATGGCCTCGACGTCACCCCGGCGCAGACCGCGGCGTGGCAGTCGCAGATCGACATCCTGAAGCGCGAGCTCCCCGGCCTCGATGACGCGCACAGCGCCGTGTTCTTCGAGTTCGTCATCCCGCGCATGGGCCGGCGCATCGACGTCGTGGTGCTGCTCCCCGCGGCCATTCTCCAAGATCACAATTTTCGACCTTAAAGAATTCGCTTCGTCGGCACGCCAAACAGGGCATCGAACAGGGCACGTACCCCGCGAATCGCGCGGATGCGGTTGCGATGTCGTGCGGTGCTATGGCGCCCGGCCGCAGCAGGCACGACGAACTCATAGACCACGTCGTCCCACGTGGCACAATCTGGCATTTGCTCGGTTCGCTCGCAAGGGATGCTCATATCCTTCCGAGCCAGTGCACAGGACGACGGCGATGATGACTCACAGCGAGCACTTCGATCCCGCGCGCCTGCACCCGGAAGATCACCCCGAACGGAAACGCCGACGTCGCGGCACGCCGGATATCGGGTGCGCGGGCGATTGGAAATCGCGTGGGCGCAGCGCACACCGCCTGCAGGGTCTTCTCGATGTCGGCAAGATAGAGCGCACCGAGCCCCGCCTGACGCGCCTAATACCACGCCACCTGCTCGAGGTGTTCCGCCTCGGCGCCGGGGTGAAACCCCAGATTCACTTCAGCAGCGCGCGAGCCTTCCGGAGCACTTCATCGGCCGGCACGAGCTGGGCCTCGCCACGGTCGAGTTGCGCGGCGCGACGCTCGGCCTCGTCGAGCCACAAGCGATCGACCTCTGACTTGGGCAGCGCCTCGAAACTCTCGAGCAATTCCTGGACGAGACGGGCGCGCTCTTCGAGCGGGAGCTGCAATGCGAGAACCGTGAGGGCCTTCAAGTCCATTCTCCAAGCTTACCAAGCGGGCCTCGATCGAGTGAAGGCAAGGGGCTCGCTGGGTCGGCCGCAGGCAGTTCCAGAATGAAGACGGCCGGAAACCGCTTGCGGTTTCTCGGCGCCTGCAGAGTCAACCGCGGCGTCGCCACACAGTAGAGGGCGGTGACATTGGCGTCGCGGCGGCGAGCCTTTGGTCAATCACCCAACCTCCGCAGTGAATCCAATCGGACGGCCCCGTCGCGCGGGCTCCGCCGTCATCGCACGGATCGCGGCATAGACTTCCTCGAATCGCTGGCGAGTGTGCTGATCGAGATTCGCAACGGACCTTCCGAGTTCAGCGAGCTTGCGTGCAAGATCAGGCTTCGAGGTAAGCACTGTGCGGCTGCTATTGAGGACGCTCGCGGCCATGATGGCGCCGTGTTCGGTGAACACGAGCGGCGACTTACGCCGCCCACCCCGACCGCGGTTTGATATCGCAATTTGCGATATCAAAGATTCGGCCTCGACCAGGCTGATCCGGTACGCGAAATCCTCGGGGAACCTGTCGGCGTTGCGCTTGACGGCTTCGTTCAGGCGATGGGCCGGATCGGATCGAACTGCCTTTCCATCGCGTTCGCCCCGAAATGGCATAGGCCTGACGCCCACATGAGAGTCGCCTTGCCAGGCATCGATTCGCCAGGCTCGCTATCCTGGGTCATGCTTCAAGCTCTCGGCACACACCGCGCGCGGAAGTTCGCGCGCACGGTGCGGACCAGTTCCTGCGCGATGGTCTGCGGTCCTATAGCCGCGTCCCGCGCCCTCTCGCCGCCCGCTCGAGAAACTGCGTCACGCCCGAGCCCGGCTGCCGTCCCAACTCGACCAGCATCAGGGGATCGATGTCGGACAACCCATGGCGTGTCGTGACGATCTCCCGCAGCCGCGAAGTCACCTCAGCCACCACCCGCGCATCCGCCTCCGCCCGATGCGCCCGTCCGTCGAACCGCACCCCGAGGCGATCCGCGACGCTCGCGAGCCGATAGCTGCTCAGCTCCGGCACCAGCCGTCGCGCCAGCTTCATCGTGCACGCCACCCCGCTCGGCTCCCAGGCCACGCGCGCCAGCCGGCACTCCGCCATCAGGAACCCGTGATCGACGAGATGAACCCGGGCACCGGCACCGCCATGCCCGGATTGATCAGCGTGACGTACCGCTCCCGGATTCCCGACGCCGTAACCCGCAGCGCCGCCACCTCGATGACGCGATCTCCCTGCCGATGCGAGAGCCCGGTCGTCTCGAAATCCAGGGCGATGAAACTGCGACGTGACATGGATACCGACTCCAAGAGCACCGAACCTGGACGCGGAACGCCAACCCCGGCCCGTCGCTCCGCGCACCGACAACCGCCCGCGTCTTGAAGCCACCAGCCCTCCGTGCTATGGTGTTTTGATGTCAATACACCAAGGTGTTAGCTATGGCCCGCCTGACCATCACCCTTCCTGACGAACGCCACCAGGCCTTGCGCGAGGCGGCCGCCCGCCGCGGCAAGACCATCGGCGAGCTGATCGACGAAAGCCTGGCCTTCTACGGCATCAAGACCGAAGCGAGCGCCGCGGATCTTGTCGCCCGCGCCCGTGTGCGCGCCGCAATGTCCGACTCCGACGCGATGGCACTGGCCGTGTCGGAAACGTCGGCCGCGCGTCATCGCCACGGACCATGACGTCGCCCGCGACGGCGAAGGCAGTGCCGCTCGCGATCCTCGACACGAACGTGATCGTCGCGGGCTTGCTGACGCGCGATGCCCAATCACCGCCCGCGCAACTGCTCGATGGCCTGCTGACCGGACGCTGTTCCTTCCTGATGTCGGAAGCGCTGTTAGTTGAATACCGCAACGTGCTGCTGCGCGATCGCATCCAGCGCGTTCACGGGTTGAGCGCCGACGAGATCGATCACGTGCTGACCGCCATCGTCACCAACGCGATCCTGCGCGAACCCGCACAGCGCACCGGCGCCCCAGACCCCAACGACAATCACCTGTGGTCGCTGGCGCTCGCGAGTCCCGGATCGGTGCTCGTCACCGGCGACGCGGCGCTGATCGCCTCACCGCCCCCCGATGTGCCGGTGGTGTCGCCGCGCCAATTCCTCGACGCACTCTCCGGTCCGGCTACTGCCTAGAGCGCCTGCGAAACGCCAATCTGCGCGCGACCCATCACGTTGACCGAAAGCAGGAACAACCTCGTGCACACGTATTTCTGCCGCCACACCGCCGGCCTGACCATCGACCAGGCCACTCGCGACCGACTCTGGCACGAGCAGCGCATCGCGATCCATTGTCCGAGCGATCGACGCTCTCGGCCCGGCTTGCTCACGGTTCCCCAATTGTCAGAGGCAGCGCGCCACCCGCCACCGGAAGAAAGAGCCAGCTTTCGCTAACGTGCCTGCCCGTCGCGCGTTCGAGCGCACGCGCATACGCGGAGAGCTGCCCGCTGTACTTCACTGCAACGTCCTGCCACTGATCCGCCGACGCCGGGCCGGACTTGTGGTCAATGAGGATCCATCCCTTCGGCGTGTCGAGCAGCAGGTCGATCTGACCACGAAGCACTTGTCCGGAGTCGAGCACGCTCTCGACCGCGATCTCGCTGTAGCGGCGATGGCCGGGCCAGCGGCGCTCGAGCCATTCGATCAGGGCGTCGATCTGCTGGCGAATGTGGGCGGGATCGACGCGACCGTTTACGCCGGTGGCCTGCAGCAGCCGCTCGATCTCGTCGAGCCCGAGCGGACCACCGCCGCTGACCACGGACGCGGCGATCGCGGCGTGTACGGCGGTGCCCAGATCGGTGATATTGGTGGCGCCCTTCATCGGGATGCGGCGGCCGACCAGCTCGAAGACACCGACCTCGCAGGGCACGGGATCGCTGAGGGAGGGTGAGACCATCAACGGCGGCCGGGGCGACGGAACTTCCCACGGGACGAGCCAGTGGAGCGGCGTGCCCGTCACGGGACGCGGCTCGGGTGGATCGCAGGGCAGCGTCTGCAATGTGCAGCGAATCACTGAGCCGCCCGGCAGCTGCAGCTCAGTCGCGCCTGGCGCCGTCAGCAGCCAGGGGGACTGCAGTGCGTCGATCCACTCGCCCGTCGGTCCTTTCCTTGGTCGAGCGAGGATCAGCAGGTCGCGAGCGCGGGTCATGCTGACGTACAGCAGGCGGATTTCCTCGGCACGCGCTCGCTGCGCCCAATAGCGCCCGGCCTCTGAGTCCTCGATCCGATCCACGAACTCGAAGCTCTTCTGCGGCCCGAACGGCCAGGGCCAGAACCGGATGAAGCGGTTCCGCAGCGGGTTCTCCACGTCAATCGCGCCCTCGGACACCGTCGTGATCGACCAGAGCCGGTTGCGGATATCGTCCGTCAGGTCGGTCAGCACCACGACGGGCCATTCGAGGCCCTTCGCGCCGTGGTGGGTCAGCACGGTCACCGCGTCGAGTGCCGGTACGGCGATCTCGTCCTCGCCATCGGCAGCCTGCTCCTCGAGCCAGCGCAGCAAGTCCGCGACCGTGCCGACGCGGCGGCGCGAGCGGCACACGTCCTCGTATTCCTGCGCGAGCTCGAGCAGGCGGTCGAGGTTCGCGACGCGACTGCGGCCGACCGCGGCATCGGCGGACCAGCGCAGCGCTCGCGCGACCAAGCCGCACTGGATGATCACCATCTGCAGCGCCTCGCGCGGTGCGGCGAGCAGCAACTCGGGCCGCAGCTCGGCGAGCTTCGCGAGCATAGGATGGGCAGCGTCGCCCGACTCGCGCCAGCCGTAGCGGTCGCCGTCCTGTTCGAGATGGCGCAGGCGGTCGGTGAGCCAGGCCTCCGGCGTGGTGCAATCGGCGAGTGCGAGGATTTCGGCCGTGGCCAGCGTATCGGCGCGGTCGTAGAGCCGGCGCAGGCAGGCGAGCGCCAGCACGCATTCAGGCTGGCCGAGCAGGCCAGGTTGCTCGGTCGACACGGGGATGCCCTGGGCACGCAACGCGGCCGCGATAGCCGACACGTTGTCGTTCGAACGGGCCAGGATGGCGAGGTCGCCGAAGCTGACCGGCCGCGCCTGTCGGGTCTCCGGGTCCTCGATCGCGTGTCCGGAATCGACCAGGGTGCGAATGCCGCCTGCCAGCGCCTGCTGGCAATCGGCCTTGTTCCCGCCCTCCAGCAACCAGTTTCCGAACGTGAGCAAGCCTTCCGCTTCGGTGCGCTGAGGCCGCAGTGCGACGGACTCCCGCGCGAGCACGCCCTCGAACGCCTGCGTGAATACCGCATTTGCGAGCGCCACCAGCGAGGGGCGCGAGCGCCAGGACTTGTCCAGGATCTCGGTCCGCCCGCCGGCCCTGGGCAGCGCTGCGAGCACGGCCTGCATCAGCGAGACGTCGCTGCCGCGGAACCCGTAGATGGCCTGCTTCAGATCCCCGACCCAGATGGTCTCGCGGGCGAGCGCCGCGAGCTTCACGAACAACGCGAGCTGGATGGGACTCGTGTCCTGGAACTCGTCGACCATCAGCAGCTGCAGCTCGTCGGCGAGCACCTCGCGTACCGAGGGCATCTCGAGGGCCTCGAGCAGACGGCGCTCCTGATCGACGAAATCCATGACGCCGAGCTCACGCTTGCGCGTGTCGTAGACCGCAAGCACGTCGGCGCAGGCCGCGAACATCCGTTCCAGATAGCGGCGCAGATCCTCGCGCAGGCGGGGGTGCGACGGGAAGCGGCCGGCGGCTTCGCTCACCGGCGCGATGGCAGCACGCAGCGAAGCCTGGGCCTGCACTTTCGATGCGCGGACCCAGGCCACCCACCTGGCGCTGCCGGATTCGAGGTCCTTGCGGAACCCTTGCAGCTGTTCGAGGCAAGCCTTCGTCAGCCCGACCGGCTTCTTCGCCAGTTCCGCCTCGAGCAGGGGAACAACCGTCTCGATCGCCTGCTGCATGCGCCGGTCGAGATCCTCGCGCGCCACCGGCGGGAATTGCCGCAGCAGGTCATCGGCGTTCTTGCCCGCCATCGCGCGCAGCGCCTCGCCCTCGAGCCCGTTCGCACGCGCGTTCTTGATCAGCTCGGCGAGTTCGGCCTGCCAGGCTTGCGCATCCAGGTCCAGCTGGCGCGCGACCTCGCCGATCTCGGCCATCCGCGGCACGTCGATCGCGACGTCGATCGATTCCGCGATCAGCGACTTAGCGGCGATCTCGTCCAGCACCTCGAGCACCGGCGGCAGGCCGAGCTCGAACGCGAAGCGACTGACCAGCGCGCCGCAGACGCTGTTGACCGTACCGATCCGCGCCTGGCCCATCGCCTGCGCATAGCCATGCTCGCCGGCCTTCAGCAGGTCGGTCTGCACGCGCTCGCGCAGCTCGTTGGCCGCCTTGTTGGTGAACGTGGTCGCAAGTACGCCAGCGGGTTCGGCCGATCGGGCACGCAGCCGCTGCAGCAACAGTTCGGTCAGCTGGTAGGTCTTGCCACTGCCGGCACCGGCACTGATGAAGGTGATCGACGACGACAGGCTCACGGCGCCCACCCCCGCAGATGGCGGTAGGGGTTGTAAGCCTCGATGAGGTCGTCGGGGTTGAACCCATCCTCCGGTACCTCGGCCGCGAGGTCGGGCTGGATGTCATCGCCGACAATCTCGATCTCGCCCGCGTCGAGCTGCCCGCGCCGCCAGCGCCACGAGACACCGACGCGAGCCCAGAGCTGGTCGAGCGTCTCGGGGTTCCTGACCATCACCGACCGCGCGTCGCGGAAGAACCGCTGGTCCGGCGCCACGAGATCAGCCCGGTCGAGTATCAGGTAGGCCACGTCCGGCCACTCGGCGGCGCCAAGGCGCGCGCAGCGGCCGTAGATCACGAGTTGCAGGTGGCGGTTCTCGGCGAGGCGCTTGCGATAGCGCGTGCTGCCCGACCATTTCATGTCTATCACGGCCACGCGCCCATCGCCACGGATAACCCGCAGGTCCGCGGAGCCGGAGAGCTCACCCCCGTCGAAGCTGCCGGCGAGCAGGCACTCGGGCTCGACGGCGACCACGTCCGCGGCGCGCAGCGCCTGCTGGAGTCGCTTCAGCGAATTGCGCAGTCGGTGCTGGAACTCGGCGAGATGCGCCCGCTCTCCCGGCATCAGCAGCGTGGCGCCCTCCTCTTCGATCACGCGCGCGAAGTTCGGCTCGAACCACGCGACGATCTCGTCCGGCGACCAACGGACCGCCTCCGGCTGCCGATAGCAGCGCTCGACCAACCGATGCGCCAGGTTGCCGAACAGCCGCGGCCGGTCCGGAGGGCTCAGGATCGGCGAACGCGACAGGCCTGCCGCGTACTGGAGTACCCATTGCGAGGGGTCGTTCAGCATCAGGTTCAGCGAGGAGTAGGACTCCGACGCTCGCGCACGGATGCGCGCGGGGTCTTGCAGCATCCACCACCGTCGCCGCGCCGGCAGCGGACGGGTCGCCACCTCGGCGGCCTGGACCGCGGGCACCGCGGCCGGTGACTGCAACAGGGATTCGAGCGTCACGACCGGGATGCCCTCGACCCGATCGCGAATCATCAGCCAGAGGGGATGCGACTCCTCGGCCTCGGGCGGTAACACCAGCAGCAGCTGCTGCCGCGCGGCGAACAGGGGCCGGACCCAGGTCGCCGCGATTGCCTTCAGCTGTTCACCCAGGTCCGGCAAGTCGACGCCCGATGCGCGCAACACCTCGAGCTCGCTGCGCGACCACGGATAGCGCTGCGGCATCGCGGGTGCCGCCATCTGCCACCAGACGACGAGATCCGCCGGCTCGATCACGGCCGCCGGGCAGTGTGCGACGCCCGCCGCGCCGAACTCGGCCTCGAGCAGCGGATGCGG
>JANPDV010000350.1:0-2086 GCA_031431655.1 Gammaproteobacteria bacterium
GCGAGCATCCATCGGCCATTCGGCACGGTCCAGGCCGCTTTCTGTTGAATTCGCACCGATAATCGGCCCATGCCCGCAGAGACCACCGCCCGACTCGACCGCGCCGCCGCCATTGCGCGCACCGAGCTCGATGCCGCCACGCTCGCCGACGCCCTGCGCGCCGGCATCTACCGCGTGTTCGAGCAGACCGACCACATCAACAAGATCAACGTCTTCCCGGTCCCCGACGGCGACACCGGCACCAACCTCTCGATGACCCTCTCCGCCGTGCTCGCCGCGCTCGATCGCGAGCCACAGCGCGACGCCGGCGCCCTGCTGATGCGCATCGCCGACGCCGCCCTCGACGGCGCGCGCGGCAACTCCGGCGCGATCCTCGCGCAGTTCCTGCTCGGCCTCGCCGACAAGGCCGGCCAGCAGGCCACGCTCAAGGCCCTGGACTTCGCGACCGCCGCGGCCGCCGGCGCCGCCTACGCGCGCGACGCCCTGAGCCAGCCCCGCGAAGGCACCCTGCTGACCGTGCTGCGCGAGTTCGCTGACGAACTGCAGGCACAAACCGCAGCGGATCCGACCGCCACATTCAAACCCGTCTTCGCCGCCGCCCTGACCCGTGCCCGCCGCTCACTCGCCGCCACCACCGACCAGCTCGAGGAACTGCGCGACGCGCACGTCGTCGACGCCGGCGCGCTCGGCTTCGTCGAGCTGCTCGAAGGCATGCAGCAGTATCTCGACAGCGGCGAGATCGGCACCGCCAGCGCCGCGCCCGCGCACCGCGCCGACGACGAGACCATGGCCGACAGCGCCTTCGGTGCCACGGCACCCATGCTGCGCGCCGAAGACCCGCGCTACTGCACCGAATGCCTGGTCGCCGCCGGCACCGGCACCGGTACCGACACCGGCACCGCCGACCTCGACCTGCGCCGCCTGCGCGAAGGCCTCTCCGCCCTCGGCGCCAGCCTCGTCGTCGGCGGCACCAAGCGCAAGGCGAAGGTGCACATCCACACCGACGACCCCGAACGCGTGTTCGAATTCGCCGCGAGCTTCGGTGCGCTCACCGGCCAGAAAGCCGACGACATGCGCATGCAGCAGAGCGCCGCGCACCACCGCAAAGACCAGCGCGTCGCGATCGTCACCGACTCAGCCGCCGACATCCCCGAAGAGCTGCTCGAGTCCCTCGGCATCCATGTCGTCCCCGTGCGTCTGCATTTCGGCAACCGCTCTTATCTCGACAAGGTCACGATGACACCCGCCGAGTTCTACCAGGAACTGCGCACCAACCCCGACCACCCCAAGACCTCACAGCCCCCGCCCGGGGATTTCCGCCGCATGTACGAGTTCCTCGCCTCGCACTACGACAGCGTGGTCTCCATCGGCCTGTCCGCGAAGGTGAGCGGCACCTACAACGCCGCCCTCACCGCCGCGGGCCGCGTCGCGCCGCGCCAGGACGGCACGCGCGCCGTCACCGTGCTCGACAGCCTCAGCGTCTCCGCCGGCCAGGGCCTGATCGCCATCACCGCTGCTGAGTCGGCGAAGTCCGACGCCAGCGCCGACGAGGTGATCGCCGCCGTGCGCGCGGCCATCCCCCGCACCCGCGCGTTCGCATTGCTGGGCAGCGTCGACTACGCAGTGAAAGGCGGCCGCGTACCGAAGTTCGCACGCGTCGTCGCGCGCCTGCTGCGAGTCTCGATCATCCTGGCGACTCAGCCGGACGGTCGGGTCACCCTCGGTGGCGCGCTATGGGGAACGCACAGGCTCGATGAGCGCTTCGCGCGTTTCGTGGCGAAGCGGGCGACGGCGTCGGGCGCCGCCACGGCCGGCGCGAAGGCCGGCGGATCGCCCCGCTTCAGGATCCTGATCGGGCATGGGGACGCTGCAGCCGCAGGCCAGGTCCTGGCCCGGCAACTGCAGCAGGCGCTGGCACCCGGCGCAGTGTCCACCATCCTGGTGACGGACATGGGCCCCGCGCTCGGCGTACACGGCGGACCCGGGACGCTGATCGTCGGCCTCCAGCTGGAATGAACCGCACGCGGCTGTCGTCCAAGGGCCAGGTCGTACTGCGGAAGTCCGTCCGTGGGGCGCTCCCCCTCCA
>JANPDV010000351.1:0-4016 GCA_031431655.1 Gammaproteobacteria bacterium
GCCATTGGCAGACGATGGCGACACCGACCTGGGCACACCTGCGAGTGCATCCGATCGACTACCAGGGCATTTCCTATTACTCCGCACCGAAGGCGCGGGCGGATGCACCCAAGAGCCTCGACGAGGTGGACCCGAAGCTGCTGGAAACCTACGCCAAACTTGGCGTGCCATTGCACGAGCGCGCGCGGCTCGCCGGCGTTGCGGTGGATGCGGTATTCGACAGCGTGTCGGTGGCGACCACGTTCAAGGACCGGCTCGAGAAGGCCGGGGTCATTTTCTGCTCGTTCTCCGAGGCGGTGCAGAAGCATCCCGACTTGATCGAGCGCTATCTGGGCACCGTCGTGCCACACGCGGACAACTTCTACGCCTGCCTGAACTCAGCGGTGTTTTCGGACGGCTCGTTCGTCTACATCCCCCCCGGCGTGCGCTGCCCGATGGAACTGTCCACGTACTTTCGGATCAATGCCGCGAAGACCGGCCAGTTCGAACGCACGCTGATCATCGCGGCGCCTGGCAGTCATGTCAGCTACCTCGAAGGCTGCACGGCACCGATGCGCGACGAGAATCAGCTGCACGCGGCCGTTGTCGAGCTGATCGCCGAGGACGATGCGCAGATCAAGTACTCCACCGTGCAGAACTGGTACCCGGGCGACGAACAGGGAATCGGCGGCATCTACAACTTCGTCACCAAGCGCGGCGAGTGCCGCGGACGCAATTCACGCATCTCGTGGACGCAGGTCGAGACGGGATCGGCGATCACGTGGAAGTATCCGAGCTGCGTGCTGCGTGGCGAGAATTCGGTGGGTGAGTTCTACTCGGTGGCAACGGCCAACAACTATCAGCAGGCCGACACCGGCACCAAGATGATCCACGTCGGCGCCAACACCCGCAGCACCATCGTGTCCAAGGGAATTTCCGCCGGTCACGGCCAGAATGCCTACCGTGGCCTCGTCAAGATCCTGCCCAGCGCGACCGGCGCGCGCAACTTCACCCAGTGTGATTCGCTGCTGCTGGGCGCAAGCTGCGGGGCGCATACGTTTCCCTACGTCGAGGTCCGCAACCCATCGGCTACGGTCGAGCACGAGGCCTCCACCTCGCGCATCGGCGAAGACCAGCTGTTCTATTGCCTGCAGCGCGGGATATCCGAAGAGGATGCCGTGAACATGATCGTCAGCGGCTTCTGCAAGAGCGTGTTCAAGCAGCTGCCGATGGAGTTCGCCGTGGAAGCGCAGAACCTGCTCGCCGTCAGCCTGGAAGGCGCCGTGGGCTGAGCCCGTGCCGCCTGCCCATTCAGAATCCCAAGGACACTGACATGACCGGTTCCACCGTTCCGATGCTCGAAATCGACGACCTGCACGCCACGATCGGCGCGCGCAAGGTACTGAACGGTCTGACGCTGGCGGTGCCCACAGGAGAGGTCCACGCCATCATGGGGCCAAACGGTTCCGGCAAGAGCACGCTGTCCTATCTGGTCGCCGGACGCCCTGGCTATGAAATCACGCGTGGCGACATCCGTTTCGACGGCCAGAGCATCAAGTCGATGGCGCCGGAGGAACGCGCCCATCTGGGTATCTTCCTGGGGTTCCAGTACCCGGTGGAGATCCCCGGCGTCAACAACGTCTACCTGCTCAAGGCTGCACTCAACGCCGCGCGCAAGCACCGCGGCGAGCCGGAGGTCGACGCTTTCGAGTTCCTGGCGCTGGTGCGCGACAAGATGAAGCTGATGCAGATGGACGAAGCCTTCCTGTCACGCGGCGTCAATGAGGGCTTTTCAGGCGGCGAGAAGAAGCGCAACGAGATCCTGCAGATGCTCGTGCTCACGCCGAAGCTGGCGCTGCTCGACGAGACCGATTCAGGGCTCGATATCGACGCCCTGAAGGTCGTGGCGCACGGCGTCAACACGCTGCGCGACGCCGGTCGATCGATCGTGCTGGTGACCCACTACCAGCGCCTTCTCGACCACGTGGTACCGGACCAGGTGCACGTGCTCGCCGGCGGCCGCATTGTCCGCAGTGGCGATCGCACGCTGGCCCTGGAACTCGAGCAGCGGGGTTATGACTGGATCACCGGGGGTGCCGCTGCATGACTGCCACGGTATCCGCGCTCCGCGGTGTGGCGCCCGACGTGGCCGCAACCTTGCCGCAAGGCCTGCCCTCCGCGCGCGATGAGAACTGGAAGTACGCCAATCTGCGGGCGCTGGAGCGGCTCAGCTTCGCCTCGCCCCTGGCACCTTCCGGGGCTGAGCGCGCCGCGACCCTCGCGCATTTGCCGCCTGCCCTGGCGCATGCGCGGCGCGTGGTCCTGCTCGATGGCCTGCCGATCGACCCAGTCCCGCCGTGGTCGCACGCCGTCGCCATCGATGGCCTGCGCGTGGGAGCCGCGGAGCCTGAGCGACCGGCCGACACAGCAATCGTGCCGGCCGATCAGCGCTTTGCGCGGATCAATCGCTCGCTGACTCCGGTCGCGCTGCAGATCGAGCTGAGTGCCGACGCCCAGGCGTGTGTCGAAGTCGTCATCGTCAGCTATTGTGCCGGCGCCCAGGGAAGCAGCCAGCCCCAGATCCGCGTCACGCTTCAGACGGGTGCGCAGTTGACGCTCGTGCAGCGCTTCGTCTGCGCTGACACGACTGCGGCGTGGAGCAATGTCCTTACCGATGTCCGGCTCGGTGCCAACGCCGTCTGCCAGCACTACCGGATGCAGCAGTCCGGCGATCGCGCCTACCTGCATGAGTCGTTGAACGTCGAGCTGGATCGTGATGCCGAGTATCGCCACCGCTCCGTTGACACCGGCGCCGGTTGGTCGCGACTCACTGCTTCGCTGCGGCTGGTCGGCAGCGGCGCAGCGGTGCAATGGGTCGGAGTCGACGCGGTGTCCGGGACGCAGCAACATGACACGTCGCTGCACGTGGAGCATATCGGCGCCGCGACGCGTACCCAGCAGACGTTCCGAGGCATCGCTGCCGATCGCGGCCGCCTGGCCTGCAACGGCCACATGGTCGTGCGCGAGAGCGCGCGTGGCGCGGTGCTGGCGCAGTCTCTGCGCAGCCTGCTCGCCGGCCCGGGTTGCGAGGCCAACTTGCGGCCGCAGCTCGAAATCTATACCGACGACGTGCGGGCGTCGCACGGCGCGACCGCGGGCACTGTGGACGAGGCGATGCGTTTCTATCTGATGTCCCGCGGCCTGGATTCCGAAGCGGCCGGGGCCATCCTCAAGTGGGCATTCCTCGAAGACGGGCTGTCACGGATCGAACTGCCCGAGCTGCGTCGCTACGCGGAAGAGGTCGTCGCCAGACGCATCGGCCTGCTTGCCCTGCACGAGGAGATGACATGAACGCCCAGCTGCAGCCCCGCACAACCGGCTACGACGTCGAAGCGATTCGCGGGCAGTTCCCAGTGCTGCGCACGCGCCCGCACGGTCGCCGACTCGCCTTTCTCGACACGGCAGCGTCGGCGCAACGGCCCGAGTGCGTGATCGCCGCGGTGGATGACTACGAACGCACCCGCCATGCCAACGTCCACCGCGGGGTGTACCTCTTGAGCCAGCTGGCCAGTGAGGCCTTCGAAGGCGCGCGGGCGCGGGTGCAGCGCTTTCTCAACGCCGCGAGTGTGCGCGAAGTCGTGTTCACACGCGGCACGACGGAATCCATCAACCTGGTCGCGCAGTCCTGGGGGCGCAGCCAGCTGCGCGCCAATGACGAGATCCTCATCACCGCGCTGGAGCACCACGCAAACATCGTGCCGTGGCAGATGGTGTGCCAGCAGACCGGAGCACGCCTCAAAGTGGTGCCCATACAGCGAAGCGGCGAGGTGCGGGTCGCGGATTTCGAGGCCGCACTGTCGAGTCGAACGCGGCTCGCCGCTTTCAGCCATGTCTCGAACGCGCTCGGCACTATCCTTCCGGTGCGGGAACTGACGGCGGCAGCGCACCGCGCTGGCGCGCTGGTGCTGGTTGACGGTGCTCAGGCCGTGCCGCACGACAAGGTGGATGTACAGGATCTGGGACGCGACTTCTATGCC
>JANPDV010000352.1:0-5049 GCA_031431655.1 Gammaproteobacteria bacterium
CAGTCCGATGACGTGCGAGGTGAACGAGACGTTCACATAGAGGCAGCGTCGACCGGTCTCCGGATGGGCGAGGATGATCGGATGCGTCGAAGCCGGCGCCGCGGCGATGCTGGCACCGTCGTTGCTGCGATACTTACCCGAATCGTGCAGCGCGAATACGTCTTCCAGCTGCCGGCGCAGCGCCACGGGCAATGTCTCCGCCGCCGCATACATGTCGCAGAAGAAGGTGTTGCCCGCGCCTTCCTCGAAGTCCAGGGCCTCGAGGCAGCTCAGTGTCTTCAGGCGCGGCAGGTCGGCTTGGTCGTTGTGCCAGGTGAGTTCGCGGTTGCCGAGCCCGCCCTGCTTCTTGCCGTCCTTCTCCACATTCGACAGGTTGAAGCGTGCACCGACCTCCGTCTGCGCGTTCTCAAGGTATTCCGGCACGAGCTTGGCCAGACGCTGGAAATGCGCCCGGACCTCCGGGGTCTTCGCGCTTAGCTCTCCGAATCCGGCGAAGTACGACTCCATGACGTCGTCCGATGGCGCCACGTGTCCGCGGCTGACCAGCAGATGATGTTGCGTGAGCAGGCGCTTCACCGTCGCGGTCTGCACTGCCGTCGGCTGCCCGAAGTCCAACCCCTCGACCAGAGCGCCAAACGGGTTGAAGGTCTCGATGATCCGGGGCTGTGTGTGCACCATGCTGAACTCCAGGAACTCCGTGTTCGTCTATGCCGGCCGGTCGCCCGGTCGGACTTGCAAGGTTCGACTGTCGATCCCCGGCAACATCGCCGCGGGATCGCGCGTAACGGCGACGTCGATGACCGTCGGCCCGTCGACGTTCGCCAGACCCTCGCGCAACGCGGCGGCAAGCCCATCGGGCTCGCGGACACGGATGCCGTGGCAGCCGTAGGCCCGTGCCACCGCCGCATAGTCCAGTTCCGACAGGTCGCTCGACTGGTAGCTGCCAGGGCCATAGACGGCATGTTGCAGCGCCTTGATGTAGCCGGAAGCCGCGTTGTTGAGAATGACAAGCACGAAGTTGGCGCCGGCGCGACGAGCCGTCTCGAGGTCCCCCGCCACCATGTTGAATCCGCCGTCGCCTGTGACGCCGACGACGCGCCGCCCGGGGGATGCCAGTTGGGCGCCCATGCTGGCGGGCAGTCCATAACCGATGGAAGCCATGCCCCGCCCGGCGATGAGGAAGCGCCCGGCGCGCCGGGTATCGAACAGCAAGCCGGCCCAATGACTGGCAAAGCCGCCGTCGGTGACAAGTACACCGTCGTCCGGCATGGCGCGATTCAATTCGCCCATCACCCGCGCGATGTTGATCGGGCTCTCCCGGCTCGAGTATCGGGCCGCGGCGCCCTGCCGCCACTGGGCGTGGCGAGCCGCGAGGTCGCGCAGGTAGTCGCCACGATCCCGGCCCATGGTCATGCAGGCATCGCAGTCTTCGAGCCCGGAACGCGCATCGCCCCACAGCGCCACATCGGCCCGGCGCCATCGACCGATCTCCAGCGGCTCGATGTCGAGGTGGATCAGCGGCGTCGTCGGGGGCGGGACCGTGTAGCGCTTCGTGGCGATTTCGCCAAGCTTGCAGCCGACGACGAGCAGACAGTCGCTCGCAGCGATGACCTCGTTCGCGATCCGGTCGTAGCGGCCGAAGATCCCCAGCGACAACGGATCGGTGCAGGCTATGGCTCCCTTGCCCGATATCGTGTGCGCCACCGGGATCTGCCGGCCCTGCGCCAGGCGCTGCAACGCAGCCTGCGCGCCGGAGAGGTGCACGCCACCACCGGCGAGGATCACGGGTCGCTCGGCGGCGCTCAGCATCCGGGCGGCACGCTCCACCTGGCTCGCATCGGGGCGGCAGCGGATCGCGGGCGCCGTGTGCTGGACGACCGATGCGAGGTCGACCTCGCTGAACTCCGCCTCGCCATGGGCGACGTCCTCGGGCACGTCCACGACCACCGGCCCCGCGCGGCCGGATGTAGCCACCAGGAAGGCGCGTCGAATGAACTCGGGAATGCGTTCGACGTTCTCGACCCGGATCAGCTCCTTGGCGACCGGCCGCAGGATCTCGACCTGGCGGGTCTCCTGGGTCATGTTCCGATGCGCGAAGGCGCGGTGGGCATCACCTGTCAGCGCGATCAGGGGCACGCCGGCGTTGATGGACTCGGCGAGGCCGGTCACCAGATTGGTCGCACCCGGACCCAGCGTCGCATCGACGACAGCGGGGATGCCCGTGATCCGTGCGCTGGCGTCCGCGGCAAACGCCGCGGTCCGCTCGTCGTTGACGAGGATGTGCGGCAGCCCGAGGCGCCGGACCCCTTCATAGTACGGCAGCAGTTGGAACCCGCCCATGCCGAACGCATGACGCACACCATGGGCGTGGATCATCCTGGCAAGCACGTCGCCGCCGGTCAGACGCATTGGCGCACCTGTCCCGCGCATCCGGCGACGAGTGTCGCGACGAACTCGGCCGTGGTCATGCCCGCCCGCGCACCCAGCCTCGCAGCGACCGCGTTGACGACGGAGAGCACGCCGTCGGTATACGTCGACCTGCCGTCACCGATGCGGGCCGAGCGGGCAGCAACCACAGCGCCGGCGATGCACTGGGCCTCAAGGGCGGGCAGCCTCGACACACCCGCATCGTCGATCCCGATCCCGGCGTCGTTGTAGACCGCCGCGACGACCGGGGCCTTGACTGCGCTGCCGGCGCGGCCTCCCAGCAGGCCGCCATGCGAGCCGGTCACGACGATCGCACCAGAGTCGGACGCCTCGACATCCGAGGCGGAATCGAGCGCCCACACCTTGATCGGACCCGGCGCGAGCAGGTATCGCCCGAAGCCCTGCTCGAACGGGGTGGGCGATGCCGGGCGAAGCGGCGTCGACTCCAGGCAGGCGATGGCCTCGGCGCAAGTCATCTGCACGCGCACGCCCGCGTCCATCGCCGGACGGTTCGCGTAGCTGATGACGCCCCGCGCGGCGAGATCCGCGCCGTCGCCGATGCGCGCCGACGTATGGGCAACGGCGGCGGCGGGCACTCGGCGGCTCTCAAGCCAGTCGAGACCGGCAATTCCCGCACGATCGCGACCAACTCCGGCGTCGCTGAAGATCACGGCGCGGACCGAGCGGGCGTACGCCATTGCCGCGGAGGGCGTACCGCCGTGCGAACCGCAGACGACCATGCAGCCCGCCGCATGCCCACCGAGGTGCGTGACGCTGTCGGCGATGAGGAAACCTCCGCCCGTCATACGATGGTCCCGGCGCTGGTGTGGATGACCTGTCCCGTCACCTGGCGGCTTCCCGGCAGACACAGGAACAGCACCGCGGCGGCCACGTCCTCCGGCTGCGAGACCCGATGGAAGAAATTCTCTAGTGGACCCGCGGAAACGGCCGCGAGCATCTGGTCTTCATTGCGGAGCTTCCTCTGCAGCGCCGAGCGCGTCACGCCGGGGGCGACCGCATTGACATTGATGTCGTGCTCGGCGAGTTGCGCCGCCGCGATGCGGGTCAACGCGTTCAGCGCCGCCTTGGAGCAGCCGTAGGAGAGCCGCACGGCCTTGCCGCGGAACGCGGAACTGGAGCTGATGCTGACGATGCGGCCGCCGCGGCCTCGCTCGACCATTTGCCGGCCCACCAGTTGCATCAGCACACGGGGTGCATCGACGTTCGTGGCATGCACGCGCTTCCAGTCGTCGTCATGATCGGCCAGAAGGGACGATCCGTCACTCGACGCGGACTTCGCGTTCACCAGGATGTCGATGCCCACCGGCGCGGCGGCGACTTGCTGGAACCAGCGCGGGAAGTCCTGGGGTGCGCCGAAATCCGCAGTGACGAATCGGACGGCGCCCGACTGTGATGCGAATTCCGCGGCGACGCCCTCGAGGGTCGGAGCGTCGTCGACCAGCACCAGCGACGCACCCTGTCCGGCGAGCGCTATCGCGCAGGCGCGACCGATGCCTTCGGCCGCGCCCGTGACGAGCGCGGTCCTTCCCTCAAGAGGCAGCGCCATGCTGGCTCCTCGCGACCGCCGCGGGCGCAACGGCGGGACCGCGGGCACGACGCGCTGGCTCGAGGTGCCCGAGGTTTGGCACGACCTCGTCCATGAACAGCTTCATGGAACGCTTTCGCTGCTCGAGCGTTCCCCAGTCTCGCCCCGTCACCATCAGGAACGTGCCAAAGCCGCCGGACTCCTCGTGGAAGCGCCGCAGGCCGGCGCGGACGGTCTCGGGCGAACCGACCCACATGAGGCCCCGGTCGCGAAGGCGATCGAAATCGATGTCGTCGACGCTCTCGGTGCCTTCGCACCACGGCTTGAAGTTGACGCCGAAGTGCCGCTTGTTGAACTCGATGTGGCGGTCCCAGTCGGCACGGACGTCGCGCAGCGCTTCCGCGTCGCTCTGCGCGACGTAGACACCGCGCACCGCCGTGACGGCTTCGTGCGCGCGGTGCGTGGCGTTCTCGGGCAGCGCGTCCGCCATGAGCGCGGTGATGCGCGAGATTTCCTGTGGGCGCGCGAACTGGGACGTCAGCACGCGATAGCCGCGTTCCGCGGCCATCCGCAACAGGACCGGGTTCCCGGTAGCGAGGGCCACCGGCGGGCTCGGCGCCTGGACCGGCTTGGGATAGACCGCGATGTCCTTGCCGCGATAGAAACGGCCTTCGAAGTCGAACGGCTGCGGCTCGCGGAACGCCCGCGAGATCAGGTCGATGCCCTCGACCATCATGTCGTGCGTCTCGTCCCAGGCAGTGCCGCGCTGTCCCCAGCCGGACACAGGCCCACCCCGGCCGAAGCCGATCATGTATCGGCCGTTCGTGAGGTGGTCGCAGACCGCCGCCTCGGTCGCCACCTGCAGCGGGTGATACAGGGCAAGCCTGAGTATCGCGGGCCCCAAGCGAATCCGGGACGTGAGGCGCGACAGCGCACAGATCATGTGATCCGGGGACGGCAGCGCGTCGGGAAGCCAGGGCGAACCCGTGTGTTCGCTGACCCACGCTTCCTGAAAACCCAGCCTGTCGCCGGCGACGATCTCGTCGATATCCTCGCTCCAGGACTCAGCGACGTTC
>JANPDV010000353.1:0-15129 GCA_031431655.1 Gammaproteobacteria bacterium
GGTTGCCCAGGGCCTCCAGCAGGTCGGCTCGCTCACCCGCAAAGGCCGCGGTGTCGGGCACCGCAATTTCGATGCTGAAGTCGCGCTGGCCATGCGCGCGCAGCATGGCGAGGCGCAGTTCGGCCACCACCGGCAACACCGCAACCGCCGCGCCACCGAGTCCGACCGCGCCGCTCGGGACAGCACGGCGCAGGCTGCGATCGACGATGTCCGTCATGCGCGTGAGCTGCTGCTCGAGCTCGCTGCGGGTCGCGTTCGCCGGCGCCGCCAGCGCGCCGCGCATGACGGCCAGTGGCGTCTTGAGACTGTGAGCGAGATCGCCGAGCGTGTCCCGGTAGCGCTGCAGACGCGACTGTTCGCTGGCCAGCAATGCATTGAGGCTGGTGGTCACGCCCGCCAGCTCGCGGGGATACCCCTCGCCGAGCGCTGCCGCGCTGCCACCGCGCACCGCGGCAATCTCGCGCTCCAGGCGATCCAGCGGCGCCAGTGCCCGTCGCAGCAGCAGCGAGATCAGCAGCAGTACCGCAGCAGACATCACCGCCAGGCCGCTGAACAGCTGGGTCCTGAAGCGGCGCAGCTGGGTTTCATAGGGATCGAGGCTGGTCGAAACGGCGAACACCAGGTCCTGGGCGGCTCCCGCATCGATCTGCCAGCGGATACTCCGCGCAAGAGTGGCGAGCCGCGGCGTGCCGGTCGCGGTCGACTCGCGATACTCGGCGACCTCGCCCGGCCGCGCGGCCGCCGCATCGAGTTGCGATGGAGCGCCCACGCCCACCATCGACGGGGAGCGCCAGATCGCGACGCCGTCGGCGGTACGGATCTCCGCGTACAGGCCGGACGCAGGCGTCTGCAGGCGGGGATCGGCCAGTGTCGAAACCGCGGCGACGCGGCCTGAGCCGTCGGTCTCGGCGGCCGTCATCAGCGCCAGCAGTTGTGCGTCGAGCGTCTCACGCAGCGCACGGCGCGCCAGATCTCGGAAAGACGCGTCAAGGCCAGCGGCACCCAGGCCGAGGAACACCAGCAGGGCCAGCAGCGTTGACCCGAGTACCCGACGCGTCAGCGACGGCCCGGCGCTGCGACCGGCTGTGATCAGGCGGACTCCCGGGCAAGTGCGAAGCGGTAGCCACGGCCACGCAGGGTTTCGATAGGCTCCAGGGATTCGTCCGGGTCGAGTTTCTTGCGCAGCCGGCCGACGAAGACCTCAATCGTGTTGCTGTCGCGCTCCGCGTCATGCTCGTACAGGCGGTCCGTCAGCTCCGACTTGGACAGCACTTCCCCCGCCCGCAGCATCATGTGCTCGAGCAGTCGATATTCGAACGTGGTGAGCTCGACTGGCTTGCCGTGCACCGTGACGCGCTGCTCACGCGTGTCCAGCACTACCGGGCCGCACTGCAGCTGCGGCGAGGCCCAGCCGCCCGACCGGCGCAACAGCGCCTGGATCCGCGCGAGAACTTCTTCAAACGCGAACGGCTTGGTGACGTAGTCGTCCGCGCCCGCCTGCAGCGCCTCGACCTTGTCCTGCCAGCGATCCCGCGCGGTGAGAATCAGCAGGGGAACTTTCTTCCCGGCCGCGCGCACGCCCCGCACCACGTCCAGCCCGGAAAGCTTGGGCAGGCCGAGGTCGATTACGGCGAGGTCGATCGGATACTCGAGCGCGCAGTAGAGCCCCTCTTCGCCATCGGCGGCGGTATCGACATTGAAGCCGGATGCGACGAGTCGATCGCGCAGCTGCGAAAGCAACAGCGGCTCGTCCTCCAGCACCAGGATCCTCATTCGGAAACGGCGCCGGACGCCGCGTCGACCCGCACCGTCCAGACACGGCCATCCTCGCTCAGCAGGCGCAGCACGTAGGTTCGTGAGTCACCCTCGCCGGCGACATCGGCACGGATCACCTTGGCGCGAAAGCGCCGCTGCACCAGATCTATCGCCGCATCGAGCGACAGGCCGGCCGCGTCCGCATGGGTCCTGGCCGGTGCAGTTGGCGCATCGACCCAGGCGCGGGAAGCAAGAGCCTCGCCACCCAATGCCACGAGCGCCACGGCCAGGGCAATCGAGCACCGGACCGCATGCGACTTGGAGGGATTATGAATCATAGGCGCATCATCGCGCGGCGCGCCGCGGGAGTCCAAGGTCCAGTGCACGACGGGAAGCGCCGGCACTGGCCTTGCTCGTGCAGAAATGGTTCGGACCAGCCAGAGTTGTGACGCAGAGCGCAGCGCTCAGCGCAACGGTGTTACATCCACCCGCACGCGCAGCTCCCGACCCGGGTCGTACGGCATGCGCGTCCGGAACTCGCGGCCATCGTACTCGTACGTGACCCAGTAGCCTTCGACGCGCTCTTCCCAGCGCTCTTCGTAGCGGGTGTCGCACCGTTCGACGCTGTAGGCGCGTGAGTCATCGTCGTACCCGTCACGGTATCCATAGCGTGCCGAGTCACGGTAGTCGCCGTCACGCGCCTGGCTGCGGGCAGCCACGTCGTGACCGATGGCCGAACCGATCAGCGCACCGGCAACCGTTGCCGCACGACGACCGTCGCCGCGGCCGAACTGGTTGCCGACCGCGGCACCGAGCACGCCGCCGATGATCATCTGCCCGGCCGAAGTGGGCGCACCGCGCGAACCGTAGACCCAGGGACGGCGATCGTCGCGCCTGCCGTCGTCGTAGCGGGTCTCCTGGTAGCACTCGCGACGCGGCTCGCTGACGCGGATGCGACGGGTGATGGGCTCGACGTTGAGCACACGCGCATACCCCTCGGCACGCTGGCTACCACGATGACGACCGTAGGCGGGCGCGCCCGCGGGTGGCCCGTAAGCGCGATCGGCAAATACGGCAGGCGCCGACAGCAGCGTGACCGTGGCGGCGACGAACAGGGGAATGGACTTGCGAACACGCATAGGGCCTCCTCACTGACAGCAGGACACCGCTCGACATCGGGGGTCTGGGGCCGGGCGGTGTGCTTCCGACCTTGGGGTCCACCCTACGCAGGTGCCTGTGAATCGGTCCTGAACCGGGCGCCGCGCGGACTGAATCGCACCTGAACGGGGCCGGGGCAGGCCCGGCACGGGCCTCGGACAGGCAGCCTCAGGCGCCCGATTTGACCTCTTGCCAGAGTCTTTCCCAGGCAGCGGCGTCGCGCGCCTGCCCGGCCTCGCCGCGCCCCTGCGCGAGCTGCTCCATGCGGGCGAAGCGCTGTTCGAACTTGCGATTCGCCCGGCGCAGGGCCTCTTCCGGATCGACGTCCAGATGACGGGCCCAGTTTGCGACCGCGAACAGCAGGTCGCCGAGTTCCTCGGTGACACGCTCCTGTCGGCGGTCCTGCTCGCGCGGCTCGCCAGGCGCGCTGACCGCCTCATCGACCTCGGCGAGTTCCTCGAGCACCTTGCTGCGTACGTCCGACGCCGTTTGCCAGTCGAACCCGACCCGACCGGCGCGGCGACCGAGCTTGGCGGCGCGCAGCAGAGCCGGCAGGGCCAGCGCCACACCCTGCAGCGCGCCCGGCTGCCCCTGCGCGTCGCGTTCGCGCGCCTTGGCGATTTCCCATGCGACGCTCTGCTGTGCGCTGTCGCGCACAGCGGCAGCCCCGAACACATGCGGATGCCGGCGTTCGAGCTTGTCGGCAATGCCCTGCGCCACCACGCTGAAATCGAACCAGCCGCGCTCTTCCGCCAGCTGCGAATGGAACACGACCTGGAACAGCAGATCGCCGAGCTCGTCGCGAATCGCATCGGGCTCGCCGCTGGCAATCGCTTCGGCGACCTCGTAAGCCTCCTCGATGGTGTACGGCGCGATGCTGGCGAAGTCCTGCTGCAAGTCCCAGGGGCAGCCGTGCTGCGGCTCGCGCAGGCGGCGCATCACCTCGCGCAGTCGCTCGATCGCCGCAACCGGCACCGGCGGCGTCATCGATCCTCGCCGCGCAGCACCCGCGACAACGTCTGCAGCATGCCGGCCGTGGCACCCCAGATGTTGCGCGGACCATAGGGAATGTCCTGGAGCTCGATGGTGCGGCCCTCGAAGGTGCGCTGTCGGGGCACGTGATTGCGTGGGTCCATCAGGAACGCGAGCGGCACCTCGAACACTTCGTCGACTTCGCCATCGTCAAGCTCCAGGTCGAACGGCGTGCGCACGAACCCCACCACCGGCGTAACCCGATAGCCGCTGACGATCAGATGGTCCGGCAGCAGGCCGACCACTTCGACGTGGCCCGGCAGCAGCCCGATTTCCTCATGCGCCTCGCGCAGCGCCGCAGCGACCGGATCGCGATCTTCGGGCTCGATGCGCCCTCCCGGGAAGCTGATCTGGCCTGGATGGTGCTTGAGGTTGCTGGAGCGTTGCGTCAGCAGCACGGTCGGCCCCGGGTCGCGATCCACGATCGGCACCAGCACCGCGGCCGGCACCGGTGCAGCGACAAAGTACCCGCGCAGTTCGTTGCGCACGTCGGCAGGCAAAGCGCCGAGGCGCCAGTCGCTGCCTTCCGACGCCATCGCCACGGGTCGCACGCGGCTGCGGATGAGGTCGCGCCAGCCGCCACCATCGAGCGCGCCGAAGTCGTGGACTCGAAGCGGACTCACGCCGCCCCGTCCCGGCCGCGCCCGGGCAGACCGCCTCGGGTCAACTGCAGGGGATCCAGCAGCCGACGCAGTTCGGCCGCATCGAGGCCACTGCGCTCCAGCGCGACCTCGAACACGGGGCGCCCCTCGGCGTAGGCCTGCTTTGCGATGGCAGCGCCGAGGTCGTAGCCGATCGCGGCGTTCAATGCCGTTACCAGGATCGGGTTGCGGGCGAGTGACTGGTCGACACGTTCGCGATTGACCTCGAAACCATCGATCGCCCGCTCCGCCAGCAGGCGCACCGCACTGGCGAGCCAGTGGATGCTCTGGTGCAGGTTGGACGCAATCAGCGGCAACATCACGTTGAGCTGGAAGCTGCCGGACTGCGCGGCCAGCGCAATCGCGGCGTCATGGCCGATGACCTGCGCGGCCACCATTGCGACCGACTCCGGAATCACCGGGTTCACCTTGCCGGGCATGATCGACGAGCCTGGCTGCAGCACCGGCAGCGTGATCTCGCCGAGCCCCGCGAGCGGGCCACTGTTCATCCAGCGCAGGTCGTTGGCGATCTTGGTCAGCGCGATGGCGAGGCCGCGCAGTTGCCCCGAGCATTCCGCCGCAGTGTCCTGCGAGGCCAGGGCCTCGAAGCCGTTGGGATTCGGCTCGAACGGGATGCCGGTCAGCAGAGTGAGCTGGGCGCACACCAGCGCACCGAATCGGGGATGGGCGTTGACGCCGGTGCCAACCGCGGTGGCACCCTGCGCGAGCCGATACAGACGCGGCTCGCAGCCACGCAGCCGCGCCTGCGCATTCTCGACCTGGGCCCGCCATCCGGACAGCTCCTGGCCGAAAGTCAGCGGCATGGCGTCCATCAGGTGCGTACGACCGGTCTTGGCCACGCCGGCCAGCTCCAACTCGCGCGCCCGCAGCGAGGCGATGAGCAGCGTCAGCGCCGGATGCAGTGCATCGCGCAGCGCGAGTGCGACACTGACATGCAGCGCCGACGGCACCACGTCATTGGAACTCTGGCTCATGTTGACGTGGTCGTTCGGGTGCACCGCGCGACCGAGCCGACCCGCCGCCAGGTGCGCGATCACCTCGTTGGCGTTCATGTTCGAACTGGTGCCGGAGCCGGTCTGGAACACGTCGACCGGGAACTGGTCGGCATGCTGACCCGACGCCACCTCCAGCGCAGCTGCGTCTATCGCACTGGCGAGGTCGGCAGCCATGGTGCCGAGCTCCGCGTTGGCACGCGCGGCTGCAGCCTTGATCAACCCGAGCGCACGGATGAAGCCGGGTGGCATCCTCATGCCGCTGATTGGGAAGTTCTCGATGGCGCGCTGGGTCTGCGCACCCCAGAGCGCCCCGGCCGGAACGCGCAGTTCGCCGAGGCTGTCGGACTCGATGCGGCTTTCGACTGGGGACATCGGCTGACTCGGGACGGCACTGTGGCGCCGTCAAGGCAAGGGCGATTGGGCTATGATTTATGATTCTATATGAGCCTCACACCCCTTGACGCGCTGTCGCCCGTAGACGGCCGCTATGCGCGGGCCGCGGACCTGCTCCGCGGCAGCCTGAGCGAGTCGGCGCTGATCCGCGAACGCGTTCGGATCGAGGCACGCTGGCTGCTGTGGCTCACAGACCCGGCTGGCGGCGTGTTCGCGGTCTCACGGCCACTGCCGGCCGCAGTACGCACCGCGGCCCTGCAGCTCGCCAGCGAGCCTGACGCGGACTGCGCAGCGAACGTCAAGCGCATCGAAGCGAGCACCAACCACGACGTGAAAGCCGTCGAGTATTACGTGCGTGAGTTCCTGGCCGCGGCGGGCGCAGACAAGGCCACCCTCGAACTGGTTCACTTCGGCTGCACCTCCGAGGACATCAACAACCTCGCCTACGCGACGCTGCTGCGCCAGGCGCGCCGCGATCTGGGCGCTGTACTGGCCTCGCTGGTGGCCGCGCTGGAGTTCGAGGCGGCGCGCCACGCCGACCGGCCGATGCTGGCGCGCACTCACGGACAGCCAGCCAGCCCCACGACGCTCGGCAAGGAGTTCGCCAACGTCGTCGCAAGGCTGAAGCGCGGGCTCGCGCGCTGGAATGCCGTAGCCACGCTCGGCAAGTGGGGCGGCGCAGTCGGCAACTTCAACGCTCATGTTGTCGCGCTGCCCAAGGCAGACTGGCCGCAGATCGCCAGCCGCTTCGTTGCCTCCCAGGACCTGGAGTGGAACCCGCATACCACTCAGATCGAGCCGCACGACTGGATCGCCGAGTACTGCGATGCGCTTGCCGGCATCAACGTGGTGCTGGTCGACCTGTCACGCGACATCTGGGGCTATATCAGCCTCGGTTACCTGAAGCAGCGCGCAGTCCCGGGAGAGGTCGGCTCCTCGACGATGCCGCACAAGGTGAACCCGATCGACTTCGAGAATGCCGAAGGCAATCTCGGCATCGCCAACGCGCTGCTGCGCCACTTCGCCGAGAAGCTGCCGGTCTCGCGCTGGCAGCGCGATCTCACGGACTCCACGGTGTTGCGCAATCTCGGTGTCGCACTGGCCCACGCGCTGATCGCGTGGCGCGCGCTGCTGCGTGGCCTGGCGAAACTGGATGCAAACCCGACCGCGCTCGCGGCGGACCTGGATGCCGCCTGGGAAGTGCTGGGCGAAGCCGTACAGACCGTGTTGCGGGCCCAGGGCGTGCCGGACGGTTACGAACGCCTCAAGGACCTGACCCGTGGGCGCGCGCTGGACGGCGCCGCCTATCGCGCCCTGGTGGACAGCCTGCCGCTGCCAGCCGCGCAGCGCAGCGTGCTCGCGGCCCTGACCCCGGCGGATTATGTCGGCCTGGCCGCGGAACTGGCACGCCGCCGGTGACTGGCGGCGCCGGAGTTGCGACGCGCAGCACTTTATTGTCGCACGCGATGTCATAACCGCCGCGAACCGTGACCGCGCGCACGTCACCCCGGCGCGCACGGCACCACTATCCGGGCCTACGCGCGCTTCTGCGCTCACAGGCACCCGGCACGGAACAGTGGAAAAGAACGGGGAGTTCATTCTCGGGTTGCTGACGCAGGAACCGGTTGCACCGGAACCCCTGCCGCCAGAACCGCCGGAACCGCTGGCCCCGATGACCGTGGTGACCAACCTCGAAGACATGCGCGCCGCCGTCAACCGGATCGCGGCAGGCGCTCAGCGGCTGATCTCGATCTACACGCCCGACCTCGAAGCCGAGATCTACGACCAGACCGAGTTTCTCGACATCATCAAGCGCTTCGTGCTCGGCCGGAATTTCGCCAAGGTGCGTGTATTGCTGGGCGACTCCTCGCGCATGCTGAGGAGTGGCAACCGGTTCGTCGCAATGGCGCGCCGGCTGACGAGCTACATCGACATCCGGTTACTAGATTTCAAGCCGCCACAGCGGGCCGAGGCCTACATCATCGCCGACGATCGGGCGGTGATGCTGCGCACCGACCTCGAGTCCGAGGAGGCGCTGGCCGATTTCAACAATCCGCCAATCGCGCGCGCACAGCTCGCCGAGTTCGACGCGATCTGGATCGCCAACGAGCCCCAGCCCCTGTTCCGGCCCACCTCCGCGCGCAAGAGCTGACCGCCGGGCCTGGCGCCACCCGCGCGCACTGCAGGCGGCCTAAAATAGCCGCATGCGACCGCTGACCGATTCCAGCCTGTTTGCCGATGCCGTGATGGCGCCGCCGACTGCCGCCGCATCGGTGATCGTCGCCATGTCCGGCGGAGTCGACTCCTCCGTGGCCGCGCTGCTGCTGCAGCGGGCCGGCTGGCAGGTCCAGGGCCTGTTCATGCGCAACTGGCACGATAGCGACGGGTTCTGCACGGTCGCCTCGGACCTGCAGGACGCGCGACGGGTCTGCAGCCTGCTGGGCATCGAACTGCATGAAGTCGACTTCAGCCGCGAATACCGTGACGCCGTGTTCGCGCAGTTCCTCGACTCGTATCGAGCCGGCCAGACGCCCAACCCGGACGTGCTGTGCAATCGGGAGATCAAGTTCGGCGCCTGCCTGCGCCATGCCGGGCGGCTGGGCGCCGACCGGTTTGCCACCGGGCACTACGCGCGACGCGCCGACGGACCGGATGGAGTGCAGCTGCTGCGCGCGCGCGACGCGAACAAGGACCAGAGCTACTTCCTGCACGCGGTTTCGCAGGCGCAACTCGAGCGTGTGCTGTTCCCGCTCGGCGAACTCGACAAGCACCAGGTGCGACAGCTCGCCCGGTCCGCCGGAATTGCGGTCCACGCCAAGCCGGACAGCACCGGCATCTGTTTCATTGGCGAGCGGCCGTTTCGCGACTTTCTGGGCCAGTTTCTGCCTGACCGGCCCGGGCCGATCGAGACCGAGACCGGCGAGCCGCTCGGCCAGCACCAGGGCCTGGCGTTCCACACCCTGGGGCAGCGCGATGGCCTGGGAATCGGCGGACGCGCTGATTGCGCGGCAGGCGCCTGGTACGTTGCCGACAAGGATCTCGCGCGCAACGCCCTGGTCGTCGTGCAGGGGCATGACCATCCTCGGCTGCTGAGCGAAGCGCTGGAAACGGCGCCGTTCAGCTGGCTGGCACCACGGCGCGAGACGCCCTTTGCCTGTAACGCCCGCCTGCGGCATCGCCAGCCACTGCAGGCGGCACGTGCGCTGCCGCAGCCCGACGGCAGCCTGCGCCTGGAGTTTGCCGAGGCGCAGCGCGCCGTCACTCCGGGCCAGTACGCCGTGGTCTACGAGGGATTGCGCTGCCTGGGCGGCGCGGCGGTCACCCGCCGCCTGGCCCGGGTCGACTGACGGAACGCCCGTTGCCGGCGCGGCCCTCGCTATAATTCGCCGCCGTCCGCGAGCCCTGCGGGCGCCGCATTGCCGGAGGATTCATGACGGACAGCTACAAGTCGCGCCAAACGCTCGCGGTGGGCGCCCAGAGTTACGACATTTTCAGTCTCACGGCGTTGCCCGCCGACAAGGTCGCGCGCCTGCCCTTCTCGCTGAAGATCCTGCTCGAGAACCTGCTGCGCTTCGAGGACGGCGTCAACGTGACGCGGCGCGACATCGATGCGCTGCTCTCGTGGGATCCGAAATCGACCCCGGACCACGAAATCTCGTTCACACCCGCGCGCGTGATCATGCAGGACTTCACCGGCGTGCCCTGCATAGTCGACCTGGCCGCGATGCGCGAAGCGATCCGTACGCTGGGCGGCGACCCGGATCAGGTCAACCCGCTCGCGCCGGCCGAACTGGTAATCGACCACTCGGTGCAGGTGGACTTCTATGGCGCAGCGGATTCGCTGGCGCGCAATACGGCGATCGAGTTCGAGCGCAACCGTGAACGCTACGCGTTCCTGCGCTGGGGCCAGACGGCATTCAAGAACTTCAAGGTAGTACCGCCGAACACCGGCATCGTGCACCAGGTGAACCTGGAGAACCTCGGGCGGGTCGTGTTCGACAAGAGCGTCAATGGGCGGACCCAGGCTTACCCCGACACGCTGGTGGGCACGGACTCGCACACCACGATGATCAACGGCCTCGGCGTGCTCGGCTGGGGTGTCGGCGGCATCGAAGCCGAGGCTGCGATGCTGGGCCAGCCAGTGACGATGCTGATACCGCAGGTCGTGGGTTTCCGCCTCTCCGGCAGTTTGCCTCCTGGCGCCACCGCAACCGACCTCGTGCTCACCGTCACCGAGATGCTGCGCAAGAAAGGCGTGGTGGAGAAGTTCGTCGAGTACTTCGGCGATGGCCTTGCCAACCTGCCGCTGGCGGACCGCGCCACGATCGCCAACATGGCACCCGAGTACGGCAGCACCTGCGGCATCTTCCCGATCGACGAGGAAACGCTGCGTTACCTCGAGCTCTCCGGCCGCCCGAAGCAGCGCATCGCACTGGTCGAGGCCTATGCCAGGCACCAGGGCCTGTGGCGCTACAACGGTGCACCCGCCGCCGCCTACAGCGATGTGCTGGAACTCGATCTCGCAACCGTCGAGCCCTCGCTCGCAGGACCCAAGCGTCCGCAGGATCGCGTCGCGCTGCGCAACGTCAAGTCGGTGTATCGCAAGACCCAGGTGCAGATGGCGGAGGAGCGCAGCCGCAAGAATCCGTCCGCTACCGGCTCCGGCCTCGTCAGCAACGGCGCGAGCTTTGAAGTCAAGGACGGCGCAGTGCTGATCGCGGCGATCACCAGCTGCACCAACACGTCGAATCCTTCGGTCATGCTTGGTGCAGCGCTGCTCGCGCGCAACGCGCGCCGCCGCGGGCTCAAGGCGAAGCCCTGGGTCAAAACCAGCCTTTCACCCGGCTCGCGCGTCGTCACGGACTACCTGACCAAGGCCGGGCTGCTCGACGACTACGCTGCCGTCGGCTTTCATGTGACCGGCTACGGCTGCATGACCTGCATCGGCAACTCCGGCCCGCTGAAGCCGGAGATCTCCGCGGCAGTCAAGTCCGGCGATGTCATCGCGACGTCCGTGCTGTCCGGCAATCGTAACTTCGAGGGCCGCGTGCATCCGGAAGTGAAGATGAACTTCCTGGCCTCCCCGCCGCTGGTGGTGGCCTTTGCGCTGGCCGGCACCACCGACATCGACCTGGACACCGAGCCACTGGGCACGGACACGGCCGGCAAACCGGTGTTCCTCAAGGAAATCTGGCCGAGTCCTGCCGAAGTCGCTGCCACGGTGCGCAGCTCGATCAATTCGAGCATGTTCCGCGCCAGCTACGACAACGTCTTCGAGGGTGATGCCAACTGGAAGGCCGTCAAGATTCCGGCGGGCAAGCTGTACCAGTGGGACGCTGACTCGACGTACGTCCGCAATCCGCCGTACTTCATCGGCATGCCCGCCAAGCCGGCAGCGATCAAGCAGATCCGCGGCGCACACGTGCTGGCGCTGCTGGGCGACTCAGTCACCACGGACCACATCTCACCGGCGGGCGATATTGCCCGCGGCAGTCCGGCGGCCAGGTACCTCGAGTCAAAGGGCGTGCAGAAAGCCGACTTCAATTCGTATGGCGCGCGACGCGGCAATCACGAAGTCATGATGCGTGGCACGTTCGCCAACATCCGTCTGCGCAACCTGCTGGCGCCGGGCACCGAGGGTGGCGTGACCATCCACGTGCCATCGAACGAACCGATGTCCATCTACGATGCCTCGATGCGCTACCAGGCCGACGGCAGGTCGCTGGTCGTGCTGGCCGGCAAGGAGTACGGCACGGGCTCATCGCGTGACTGGGCAGCCAAGGGCACGATGCTGCTCGGCGTTCGCGCCGTCATCGCGGAGAGCTTCGAACGTATCCATCGCTCCAACCTGATCGGCATGGGCGTACTGCCGTGCCAGTTCATCAACGGCCAGAACGCGCAGAGCCTCGGGCTCACCGGTCGCGAGACCTTCGATTTCGGCGACCTCGGCAATGCCGAAGCGCGCAGTGTCATCGTCACCGCGACGCCGTCGGGTGGCGGCACACCGGTCAAGTTCGAAGTGCGCGTACGGATCGACACGCCCAAGGAGCGCGACTACTACCGCCACGGCGGCATCCTGCAGTACGTGCTGCGCCAGCTTGCCGCGTCGGGCAAGGCCGCGGCCCGGCAACGGGCCGGCGCCAAGCATCGACCGGCCGGCAAGGCCAGCACCACGCCGGCCGTGAAGCCCGCGGGCCGGCCGGCGGTCGCACCTAAAGCCGCCCCTGAAGCCGCAGCCAAAGCCGTGGCCAAAGCTGCGCCCAAAGCCAAGGCAGCCGCGAAGAAGCGCCAGCCGCTCGCGCAGGCCAAGCCGAAGTCACGCACCAAGGCAAAGACGAAGGCAAAGGCGAAGGCAAAGGTAACGCTGCAGCCGAGGCGCAAGCCGGTCCGGTCAAAGCGCAGTTCGCCCACCGCGACGATCCGCAAGCCGCGTCGCAGCGCGCGCCGCGCCAAGTAGTCGACCTCGCGACCCGGGTAGACGGCCCGGGTCACGACTGCCCATTCGGGTGTCACGGAGTTACGCGTGCCGCAGCTGGTGTTCTTCGACCTCGACGGCACCATCACGCGTCGAGACACCCTGACGTCCTATGTGCTGAGGTTCGTCGCGCGGCGACCGTGGCGTATCCCACGCCTGTTGCTCGTCGTCCCCGCGCTGTGCAGGTTCGTGGCCGCAGCGCTGATGGGGGGGCGTCTCGGTCTGCGCCCGCCGGATCACGGCGCGCTCAAGGGCGCGCTGATCCACGCGACCCTGGGCGGGCTGTCACGCGCCGACATCGAAGCGTGGAACGCGAAGGCACTGCCGCGCCTGCTGGAACGCGGCGTGTTCCCGGAGGCCCTGGCAGCCATAGCGTCGCATCGAGCCCAGGGCGATCACCTGGTCCTGATGTCGGCGAGCGTGGACCTCTACGTGCCCGACATTGGCCGACGGCTGGGGTTCGACGCCACGATCTGTTCCGGCGTGCGCTGGCACAACGAGCGCCTCGATGGGCACCTGGCCACGCCCAACCGACGCGGCCAGGAGAAGACGGCGTGCGTCAAGCGCGAGGCGCAGCGCTTCGTGGGCTGGCCGACCTGCGCCTACGGTAATTCGTGGCCCGATCTGCCGCATCTGGCCGTGGTGGATCGCGGCGTGCTCGTCAACGCCTCGCACGCGACGCAGCAACGGGCCCGGGCGCTGGGGATCGAGTGCCGGCCCTGGTCCTAGAAGTTTTCTCGATAACTTACTTAAGTTATTGATTTATAACCATTCTATATCGCCGAGCGCCCGCGCCTTTTCCTCGCTTCGACGGCGTTCATAATAGGCCACCGTCGCCTGGTTGCTCGCTGCGGCCTGGGACTGGTAGCCGATCGAGCGATCGAGAATCGCGCTCGCCAGCGACTGCGGCAGGAACACCACGCCGTCGCAATCGGCCAGCACGATGTCGCCCGGGTGGACGATGACTCCGCCGCAGATCACCGGACCGTTGAGCCAGCCGGGACGCTCCGCGTCGGCCGCGCTCGCCACCAGGCCGCGCGCGAAGATCGGCAGCTGCACCCGCTCGCGCGTCAGCAGGGCGCCGTTCATGCACATGCCGTCCAGCACCACACCGGCGCAGCCTGCGCTGCGCGCGGCCATCGACATGCCCATGCCCCAGCACGCTTTGTCCTCGCGGCCGCCCGCATCGACGACGATGACGTCGCCCCGCTTTGCGTACTTTCCCGCCAGTTCGCCCATCAGCAGGTCGTCGCTGTGCTCAGGACGCACGGTGAAGGCCGGGCCGCAGATCCGCCATGACGAGTCCAGCGGCTTGATCCGGAAGTGCGCGACCTGCCTTGGTCCGGCATGAACGCCGGTAACGCCAACATGCGAGCTCGCGGCACGCGCCACCAGCGCCGCATCGGGGCGGGCAAAGTCGGTCATGACCTGGTACTTCATTCGTGGCGCCTCATGCGCGGATCCAGTCGATGCGGTGAGAACGGGAACGACCACGGGCATCCTGCTCCACGGCCTGCAGTCGCAGCTCGTTGCCGAGCAACCGGGCGTGGCGCACCTGTCGCGTCGCAATCAGCACGGGGTTCATCGACCAATGAACGTCGTGAATGATGTCGTCTCCGAGGACATGCCAGCGTCCCGCGTACTGCAGATAGTCCGCACCGATCGCAGACGCGCTGCGATCGCGCGCACACATCATCGCGCTCATCCAGCCGCTATCCACGTAGATCAGCAGACCCTCCGCGTCGGGACCGAAGGGCATCTGCTCGGGGCGCCCATCGGGGTACTGCACGCTCCACTGCTTCAACGTCCACGCGCCGATCAACGCCCTGGACCACACGGTGTCTGTCACTTTGATTGCCACCTTCGCAACGGCCCCAGCGAGCCGTACCTCAGTTCACCGTGAGTATAATCAGGCCCATGCTCGCTGAATGCACCGCCACTCCGGCGCACGACGCTGCGCGCCGCAGCTGCGTCGCGAGTCTGCTGTTGCTGCTCGCGATCGCCGCGGCCACCGCTGCCCCGGTCCGGGCGGTCACGACGGCTGAACCAGCAAGCCGCCCCGCCCCGGCAGCCGCGCTGCCGCAGTCCGGGCAGAGTCTCCGACGCGGCGTGTTCGGCGAGCCGGAGTCGCTCGCGCCGCGCGAATCCGGCGTTGCGGGGGAACAGCTGATCCTGCGGGATCTGTTCGAGGGGCTCACGACATTCGGGCCGGACGCCAGGGTCATGCCGGGCGCTGCGGAATCATGGCAGGTCTCCGCCGACGGCCTGCGCTACACATTCAAGCTGCGGCCGAACCTTCGGTGGTCGGATGGCGCGCCGCTGGGCGCGCAGGACTTCGTCTATGGCTGGCAGCGCGCGCTGGACCCGAAGACCGCGGCAGCGCGGGCGACGCGCCTGTATGCGCTGCGCGGCGCACGCGAGGTCCACGCTGGCCGGGTTGCGCCCGCGATGCTCGGCGTACGCGCGGTCGACGCACTCACACTGATCGTCGAACTCGAGTATCCACTGCCGTGGCTGCCGACGCTGCTCGCTGGCGAGGAGGGCTTTCCACTGCCCCGCCACGCGATCGAACGGTACGGCAACCAGTGGACCCGCGCGGGCAACATGGTCAGCAACGGCGCGTTCTTGCTGGCCGAGCGGCGGGTGCGCGGCGGCATGC
>JANPDV010000354.1:0-15039 GCA_031431655.1 Gammaproteobacteria bacterium
GGTTTCCCGGCGGGCGCGCACCGCTCGACAAGGACGGGTGGGGCGTGATGGTCGATCGCATGCACAAGCGCGATCCCAATGCACGCCTGGGATCGGCGCCCTACTTCGATGCCGCGCTGCTGCCGCCGAAGGACCGCGACATCCTGGTCGACTACCTTGCGAAGCACTTCGGCTTCGACTCGGAGCCCCGGGTGGTGCAGCTCGAGAGCGAAGCGCCGCTCGACATGCAGGCGCTCGAGAAGGCGATGTTCATCGAGTACATCTGGAAGGAGGATCCGGCCAAGTATCCGACCTGGCCGTGGTCACACATGCTCACATTCGACGCGGACGGCAATGTCTGGAACGCGTACACGGGCTGCTGCATCGTCCGGTTCGATCCGCGCACGGGCGAGACGAAGGCCTACGAGGGCAATGGCGGCGGCAGCAGCATCGAAGTGGACCGCTCGGACGGCACGGTCTGGTACTCAGGCGACATCACGCGCCTCAATAACGGCGGCAGCACGCCGGGCTCGCCGATGAGCATCGTCAAGCGCCTCGACCCGAAGACGGGCCTGGTCGACAAGTGGCTCGGTGCTCCGAGCAATACGCAGATCTTCGACGCCCAGGGCAATCTCTGGATGACGCAGTCCGGCCTCGTCAAATGGGATCGCAGGACCAATTCGCTCTATCGCTGGGACGTGCCGGTGGTGCGCAGCCAACCATACGGCATCATCGTCGACCACGAGAACAAGGTGTGGTTCGCGGATCACTACACCAGCGGCATGACGCGCTTCGATCCGGACACCGGCAAGTTCCAGTACTTCCGGCTGACCCAGGAAGCGCCGACCAACATCCGCCGCCCGGGCATCGACTCACAGAACATGATCTGGGTCGGCGCCTGGGCGAGTCCGCTGCACCGGGTGAACGGGCGGGACGTCGGTGGTGCGCTTTTCAGGCTGAACCCAAAGACCGGCGAGGTCATGGAGCGCAGGCTCGGCGTGGAATACGCGGCGCTCTACAACGCCGACGTCGATCCGGACGACAACGTCTGGGTGGCGCACGACAACTATCTGTCGCGCTACGACCAGAAAGCGGACTCGTTCACGCACTACCCGACCCCACGACGTTCGGAGACGCTCAAGACCGCGATCACGCGCGACGGCGCGGTGTGGTTCGTCAACCGCAACGGCAGCAAGTTCGCCGGCTACGGCGCGACTTCGATCGTGCTCTATCCGGACAAGGACAAGATCACGACTCTCGGTGCGTACTTCCATGAGGACAGCCCGTTCGCGCTGTCGGGCAAGTACCGTGGGCCGAAGTCGCCCAAGGTCACAGGCGGCATCAAGTCTGCATTCGGTTCGCAGAATGCAGCTGAGTACGAGAAGTGGGCCATCGACAACGGCCTGCCGGGCCCCGGGCAGGGCAAACCGGCAACCGAAAAGCAGACCGCCGATGGGGACAGGTACTGATGGCGCGACGGCCCCGCGCCGCTCCTGGCGCGCTTGCGTGTCTGGTCCTGGCGTTGATCTCCGCGGCCGCGTTGTCCGCGACTGCCAAGCCGCCCGCGCGCGACGCCGCGACGGTCGCCGGCGGCCGCCTGTTCCAGAACTGCGTCGCCTGCCATACGCTCGCGCGCGGCGCCACGCACTCGGTCGGCCCGAACCTCTGGGGCGTGTTCGGATCGACGGCCGGCACGAAGCCGGACTTCCCGTATTCCGATGCGATGGCGAGTTCCGGAATCGTCTGGTCCGCCGAAACGATGGGACGATTCATCGAGAAGCCGGCGGCTGTCGTGCCGGGAACGTCGATGGCCTTCGTCGGCATGCCGAAAGAGGACGACCGCCGGGTCTTGCTCGCCTACCTGGCCAGGATGACCGCGGCCCCTTGATCGCGCCTGCGGCGTTGCCGCGGGTTACCATCGCGCGTGCCGTCGTCAGCCGCTCAGACCGCTTCGATCCGACTGGAGCCAAGATGGCTAGCACCCTGACCCGCGGATTGAACATCCTGGCTCTGCTGAACCGCCAATCCAGCGCGACCGTCGCCGAGCTGGAGCAATCGCTGCGCATTCCCAGGGCCACCGTCTATCGAATCCTGGCGACGCTGGTGCGCGAAGGCTTCGTCTACCAGCACAGCTCGGGGGACGGTTTCCGGATCTCGGAGAAGGTGAGAGTTCTAAGTGAAGGACTCACGGACAAGAATCATCTTGCGAGCCTGATGCGGCCGTTCATGGAGGCCGCAACTGAACAGTTGCGCTGGCCGGTAGCGTTTTGCACGTTGTCAGGCGTCGACCTTGTGTTGCAGGACAATACCGACGACGAGAGCCCCCTGGCCGCCGACCGGTTCCGCATTGGTTACCGGATGCCGGTGCTTACGACCGCAAGTGGCCGGTGTATTCTCGCGCACCTCGCGCCGACGGCGCGTACCGAGGTCATTGAACGCCTGGCGGCCGAGGGCCTGGAGGCCGTACCAACTGGGCACGACCGGACTGCCCTGGAGCAACAACTGACGGTGGTACGAAGGCAGGGGTTTTCCGTCTACCACCGCCAGCGTCAGCATACCGAGGCGTCGACGATCGCCGTACCGGTGGCGATGCCGGGAAGTGACGTGCCTGCCGCGTTGACCATTCGCTACGCGCGAGCGGCGGTGACGCTGCCAGTCGCCATCCGGACGTTCGTCCCTGTTCTAAAGCAGAGCGCGGCCAGCATGATCGCGCTCGTGCCAGCGCCGCGCGGTCTCGATCTGGTTCAGCGATAGCGGTACCGCAGCGAGGCAGACCACAGTCGAGGCTCGAGCGTCGTGCGGGTGGCCGTACCGAACTGCGCAACCGTGTTCAGGCCGTTGTACCAGTCCACCGCGTCCGTGACGTTTCGACCTTCGAACTTGAACTCCCATCGTTCGTCGGCTGAGAGGAACGCGACCGCCGCATTGACCCGAGCCTGCTCGGAAGTCCGCGAGACGCTGTTGTTGTCCGGCGCGCTGTAGAACGGGTCGCGATAGTTGAAATCGGCACCCAGACGCAGCTGTCCGGGGAAAGCCGAAAGTGGCAGCGTGTAGGAGAAGCCGACCGTGGCCTGTACGTGCGACACACCGGGCCGCCGCTTCGGATTCGCAGCAGCGATGGTAGTACCGGGCTTTATGCGGGTGAAGTCTTCGTCCTGAAGGCCTACTACCGCGAAGACCTGCAGTCGATCGGTCGGCACTGCCGTGAGTTCAAACTCGGCACCGATCTGCTCGAGGTCGATGGCATTCTCGGTCACAATGAAGGTGGTGCCGGGAACGAACACTCCGCCCTGGAGATCGCGGTACTGCATGAAGAAGAGCGCGGAATTGAGCCGCAGCCGATGGTCGAGCCATTCAGTCTTCGCTCCGACTTCGTAGCTGGTCACGCGCTCGGCATCGAATGGGGTGGAGATGCCGCGGACCGTGCCGCCGCCACCGTTGAACCCGCCCGCCTTGAATCCGCGGCTGACGCTTCCGAACAGCAGGATGTCATCGCTGTAACGGAACTCCAGCGCCAGTCTGGGCGTAGTCGCACTGTCCGATGTGCTGTTGGCGAAGGGCACCGTGCCTACGCGGCCGCTGATGTCCTTGTCCTCCTTGGAGTGCCGGAGGCCGATCGTTGCGGCGACGCGATCCGTCGCCTGCCACCTCAACTGGCCATAGCCCGCGTAGCTCTTGGTACCTGCCGAGTACGCGGGAATCGCCAGCGCGACCTGGGCCCCGAGCGCCGCGGAGAAGATCCGGTCCGCAAGGATCTGGGCGACGCTCTCACGGAAATAGTACAGCCCGACGATCCAGCTCAATCGAGCGGAATCCGCTGCGCTGAGCAGCTGCAGCTCCTGGGTAAACTGATTCTGGTCGTACACGCTGGTGCGGTCGAATCCTGCCAGATACGTGCCGTTGGGCCGGCGGATGCCGCCGGATAGATCGAGCCGGAAGAGATCGTCTACGGCCGAATAGGCGCTGATTGACTTGAGTACGACCGGGCCCAGATCCCACCTGAAGCGTCCATTGGCGCCCCAGGACTCCGTATCGCCCAGCGACGGCGCCGGCAGTTGCACCTTGGAATAGTCGCCAGTGACGGGCAGGAGCGTCGCAGGGCTTACCGCGGTGGGGACGAACCCGTCGTTGCTCGCGTCCGAGTAGTAGGCGATGACACGGGCGTCGAAGGCCTCGGAACCGATCCACCGCAGATTTACGCGTGCCGCCTGGAACCCCATCTTTTCCTGGTCGTTCCCGGTGACGATGTTGGTCTTGTATCCTCTTTCCTGATCGGCCTTGGCTACAGACAGCGATGCGGCCACGCGGTCGTCGAGCACCGGGCCACCAATCGCCGCCTTGAGTTTGTACTCGTCATAGCTTCCGTAACTCGCCAGGACGTCGAGGAAGAAGTCGCGTCCCGGCTCACGGGTGATGACGTTGACTGCACCTGCCGTTGAATTGCGACCGAAGAGCGTGCCCTGTGGCCCACGCAGCACCTCGATGCGTTCGATATCGACGAACTCCAGGTTCGTTCCCGACAATCTCGCCTGATAGACATCGTCGAGATAGAAGGCGACGGGTGGCTCGGAAGTCGCGAACCCGGCGGCGCCTTCGCCTGCACCGCGCAGCGTCACGTTTGGCGTCGACGGATTGCTGGTTCCGCGCGACAGATACATGTTGGGCACGTAGTTGCCGACGTTCTCCACCCTGACGATGGGCAGCGACTCCAGTTGCGCGGGACCGAAAGCGCTGACGCTGACAGGAGTGGTCTGCAGGCCCTGCTCGCGCCGCTGAGCGGTGACGACGATTTCCTCTAGACCACCCGCCTTCTCGGCAGTCGGGGCTTGCTGGGCGCCGACCGGTGCCGACGTCCCGAGGACCGTCATGCCGATCGCAGCGATGCCGTGGTATTTCATCGGTCAGTTCTCCTTGCAGTGAACGCGCATGCTCACGCTCAAGCCTCGCGACTTGGCGCGCCCAACGTATGCGCGACCCATCGAGGCCGGCAAACGCCGTTGCCCTGCGGTCTCAGCGTTGAGACCGTCGCGCGGACTTGATTGACCGGTGAGTGCGCGGGCGCTCGAGTCAGACCGGCTCGGTCGCGGCGTTATACGCCCAGATGCCGAGGCTCTCGGCAGTCACATGCTTCGCGGGCTGGTAGTGCTCGGCGCGACCGGAATGGTAGGCCTGCCCGGCCTCGCGCGACTTCAGCATGACCCAGGTCGTGCGGGCATGGCGTGCTTCGAAATAGCGTCGCAGCGCCTCATCGGCAGAGCCACTGGCTGCAAACGCACGGGCCAGCACGATCCCGTCCTCGATGCTCATGCCCGCACCCTGACCCAGGAAGGGCAGCATCGGATGGGCGGCATCGCCAACCAGAGTGACGGCGCCACGCGTCCATTCGGGCAGTGGATCGCGGTCGAGCAGCGCCCACTTGAAGAGCCCATCTGCAGGCGTCGCGCGGATGATGGTGCGGACATTCTCATGCCACCCCTCATACTCGCGCAGCATTTCGTCGATGCTCGCCGGGATGGACCAGCCCTCCTCGTGCCAACCGTCGCGCTGCGCGAGGCCCACGAAATTGACGAGCTGCCCGCCGCGGATCAAGTAGCGCGCAAAGCTGCGGTCCGGCCCGGTCGAGAGGCATGATGGCGGCTCTATTGTTGCCACATCGAGACGCTCGATCGGCACGAGCCCGCGAAACGCGATGTACCCTGTGAACCGCGGCTGATCGGGACCGAACAGCGCGGCCCGCACAGCAGAACGGACTCCGTCGGCCCCGATCACGACATCGGCAGAGGCAGACGCGCTCGCAGCGAACTCGAGTTCGACGATCGAGGAACCACAGACGACCGTGCTGCAATCTGCGCCCCGAGTGATGGCCTCGGGATCCGCCGCGAGGACCTCGCGAACGAGCACGCCGTGGAGGTCGGCACGGTGGACGTGGCAGTACGGCGCCCCGAACTTGTCCAGCATCTCTGCGCCCCGGGCCAGCGAGATCTTCAATTCGCCGGTCTGCCAGTGCCTGACGCCTGCACGATCCGGGAGAGTCAGGTGCGGTTCGAGCGCGGGGCGCAGGCCGATCGAATCAAGTGCGTGCATGGCGTTCGGCGCCAACGTCAGACCGGCCCCGACTTCACCGAGTCGCTCCGCACGCTCGTAGATGCGCGGCCGGAAGCCGACCCGCTGCAGCGCCCGTGCCGCGACGAGTCCCGCAATGCCGGCTCCGATGATCGCAATCCGGGTGTTTCTCATCTGTCCTGCGCCGCTCCGAACGTCACCGTCCATTGGAGCAGACCATGGACGCGCTTCGCCACTCAAGGGGCGTTGCGGCCCATGCGCACTCGACCTCAGATTTGAGACAACCGCGCGACATGCATTGCCGTCGGCATGGCTTCGTTCTAGCGTCGGCCGTCGTTGGGAGCGTCGGCTGACCCGCCAGTTTCCCGTTCGGGATCGATCCATTCATGGAGGCGGTGGCGTGGGTACCACGAATGTGAGCGCATGACTTTCCGGCGATGGGCGCGCACCGCGCTGCCGCTCGCGCTACTGCTGGCCGGAACGGCTCGGGCCGATGGCGTACTGATGTTCGGCGCAACCGGCCGGCTCGGCAGCGCGATCGTCAGGCAACTGCTGAAGGCCGACCAGGCCGTGACTGTAGTCCGTAACGGCCTGCTCGAGAATGATGAGAGCCGGTCGAGCCGCCACGCGCGACTCACCGAGGATGTGTCGGCGCGCGAGTCGCCCATCGGCACGAATCCCGAGCGCGCTACCGAGACGGACGATGTCGCGCGGTTACGTTGATACTCGATTCGGCCAGGTGCACTACTACGCGGCAGGGCAATCGGGACCACTGCTGTTCCTGTTCCACGAGACCGCGCTCTCCGGCAGCGAGTTCGAGAGAACGCTGCCGATTCTCGGCAAGAAGTGTCGCGCCGTGGCGCTGGATACGCCGGGCTACGGAATGTCGGACGCGCCGGCATCGCCGCTCGACATGGCAGGCCTGTCGGCGCGCATGCATGCGGCGATCCAGGCTTTTGGCGACGGCCCGTGCATTCTCGCCGGTGCCCACACCGGAAGTTCGATGGCGATAGACCTGGCCGCGGGGAGCCTCGCAGCGCGCGTGACGCACGTCGTGCTGACGGGGCTTGCGCTGCTGACGCCCGCGGAAGTCGCCGGGTTCCGCAGCATCATCTCCACGCCGCTGCTCGATCCGGACGGCCGATTTCTGCTGGAGGAGTGGCGCAAGCGGCGCGAGCGCTGGGGTACCCATGCGACCCCCGCGGACATTCTCTGGGGAACGGTGGAGCAACTTCGGGTCTACGAACGATTTCACTGGGCGTTCGAGGCCGTGTTTTCGCACGATGCCCAGGCCTGCCTGCGGCGACTGGCCTGCCCCACCCTGTTCCTCGTGGGCGAGCACGACAGCCTGGTCGAATCCGACCGGACCGCCGTTCAGCACGCTCAGAAGGCGCAGATCGAGGTACTGCCCGGCGTCGGAGGCCGCTTGCCGTACTTCGAACCGGAGCTCTATGCGCAGCGGCTACTGCGGTTCGTCGGGCTGGCCTGAACGCGGACCCGACTCGCAGCCTCGCTCCGAATGCAAGCGATCCAGTACACGGAGCATGGCGACCCTGTGAAGGTGGCGCGCGTCGTCGACCTCGACCGGCCGCGACCCGCAGAGGGCGAGGTGCTGATCAGGGTCGAAGCGACGCCGTTGCGGGCGGCCGACATCTATGCAATGCAGGGACGTGCCAGCTTCGTGCGACCCCTTCCCGGGCTCCCGGGCGAGACCGGCATAGGCCGCATCGAGGAAATTGGCGCGGAAGTCCGTGACTGGTCGCCGGGTGATCGCGCCTACCTGCCACGCTGCGGCACCTGGCGCGAGTACCTGACGGCCCCAGCCGCTGATCTGTACCGTGCGCCGCGACAAGGGCCTGCCATCGAGCTCGCGCAGGTCAACAACAACGGAATCACGGCCAGCGCGCTGCTGCAATATGCGGGTACGCTGCGTCGAGGCGACTGGGTCATCCAGAGTGCCGCAACTTCGAACGTCGGTTGCTTCATTGTCCAGCTCGCACGAGACCTCGGCATTCGTACGGTCAACCTGGTGCGCCGGGCCGAGGCCGCGGAGGAGCTGCGCGCGCTGGGTGCGGACGTCGTGCTGATCGACGCGGACGGCCTCGGTCGTCGCGTGGCCGACGCCACGGCCGGCGCACCGATCACGCTGGGATTCGATATGGTCGGCGGCGTGACGACCGGCCACATCGCCGAGTGCCTCGCCGAGGACGGCGTGATCGTCGTCTATGGTCAGACTGGCAGCGCTCCCGCCCAGGTGCCTCTCGGCGACATGCTGTTCCGGAACCTGACGATCAGAGGATTCCTGACCGAGCCGGTACTACGCAAGCGTGGCGTCACGCGCGCCGGAATCGCTGGCATCTACGACGATCTGGCCGCAGCGATCATCGACGGACGCCTGCACCAGAAGATTGCGGCGGTCTATTGCTTCGGAGAGATCCAGTCTGCGCTGCGGCATTTCCTGAGCGGAGCCGCGGGGAAGATCATTCTCGTGCCGAATCTGGATCTGCCGGCGTCGGCTGCCCGTTCACCCCCAAGCGCGACCTGAGAGGGATACACGATGTCGAACGAGTCAGATGGTGCGCCGTGGCCGCAACCGGCAGTCGCGTGGTATGCGGTCGCGATACTGCTGACCGCATTTCTCTTTTCGTCGCTCGACCGGGTCATCCTCGGCCTGCTGGTGATTCCAATCAAGCAGGATCTCGGACTCTCCGATGCGGCGATGGGCACGCTGCTGGGCATTGCATTCGCCGCCGCGTTTACCGTCACCGGGCTGCTTGCCGGCGCCCTCGCCGACCGGTTCTCGCGACGAGCGATCGTGGCGGTAGCTGTGACGATCTGGAGTCTCGCCACGGCGGCCTGTGGACTCGCGAGCAACTTCGCGCAGCTGCTGGTCGCGAGACTGGCAGTGGCCGCGGGCGAATCGGCCCTTTCCCCTGCGGCATTCTCGATCATTGCCGATTCCTTCCCGGCGAAGAAGCTCGGCCGGGCAGTCGGGGTCTACATGTCCGGGGCCTTCTTCGGCGCCGGGATCTCGTTTCTGGTTGGTGGCGCCGTACTCGGCATGGTGGCTCACCTGAGCGCGGTAGAAATACCCCTGGTCGGGTCCGTGAAGGTGTGGCAGCTCGCCTTCTTCGTGGTCGGACTGCCTGGCGTTTGCGTCGCGTTGCTGGCGATGACGATTCGCGAGCCGGTCCGTCGTGGCGTCCAGAGGCACGGCCCGGACAAGGCGGCCGTCTTCCGCTTCCTCTGGCACCGCAAGCGGCTGTTCGGCTGCCACATGCTCGGTTTCGGGCTACTGGCCGTGATCATCGTCGTGGTGCTCTCGTGGGCGCCGACGATGTTCGTGCGTGTTCACGCTTTCAGACAGGCCGAGGTGGGCCTCAAGCTCGGCCTGATCCTGTTGGTGCTTTCGCCGGCGGGTATCTTTACCGGCGGCTGGCTCGTCGACGTCTGGCAGAGGTCAGGGCGGCAGGACGCGCCGTTTCTTGTCGGGATCGTCGCAGCGTTGGGCTCGCTGCCCTTCGCAGTGAGCGCGAATATCGTCGGCGATGCGGACCTCGCGCTTGCGCTCTACTGCCCATTCGTCTTCTTCGCGAGCCTCGCGGTCGCCTGCGGTCCGACAGCCATTCAGCTGGCAACCCCCAACGAGTTCCGGGCGCAAATCTCGGCCTCCTACCTCATGGCCCTGAACATCATGACGTCCACGTTCGGCGCGACCGGCGTTGGATTCGCGACCGACTACGTGTTCCGCTCCGAGCAGGCCATCGGCTATTCGATCGCTCTCGTGATCGGCGTCTGCGCTCCCGCGGCAGCATTGCTGCTGTGGTTCGGTCGCAGCCCGTTTCGCGCTGCCATCGCGCTCGAAGCGACGGTGCGCAGTTGAGCGGCAGGCCGACGGTGCCGCGTCGCGCATATGCCGACACGCCGGATGGACAGGTTCACTACAGGTTCGCGGGCGACGGCGAGACAGTCGTACTGATGCACTGGGCGCCGGGCTCGGGGCGGCAGCATGGTGAGTTGATATCGCAGGTGGCCGCGCGCGGCTTTCGCGTCGTGGCGCCCGACCTGATCGGCTACGGCGATTCCGACAAACCGGACCGGCTATGGTCGATCGCCGACCACGCGCGCAACCTCGGACACCTGCTGGACGCGCTCGGCTGCGGCCCTGTCTTTCTGTCCGGTGGCCACACAACGGCGGCGGTCGCGACCGAATTCGCCGCGACCGCACGGTCGCGTGTTCGCGCCCTGGTGCTCGACGGCAGCCCGGTCCTGAGTGCGCCGGATCGCGCCGCGCGTGTCGGAAAATACGCGCCGCCGCTGCAGCTCGCCGCAGACGGCAGTCACATGCTGTGGGCGTGGAAACGCTCGCTGCGCCACCCGAGCATGCCGCTGGATGAGGCGTTCGCCGATTGCATCGACCTGCTCAAGGCCGGTCGCTGGTATCACAGCGGCTACGAGGCCGTATGGGCTTACGACATGGCGGCGAGGTTGCCACTGCTGAACATGCCCGTACTCGCCATCACCACGCCCGATGATCCGCTTGCAGAAGCACATCCACGCGTCCTCGCGAATGTGCGGGACTGTCGCGAATTCGTCGGGCCACCGCGCGCCTTACAGAGCACGGCAGATCGGGCCTCGATGATGGCCGGCGTCCTGGAAAGGTTCTTCCGGACAGCTGGCGTGCCCCGCGGCTGAGCGCCAGCCTACTTCCGGCCCGACACGGGCGCGGCAACCAGTTCCCTCACAACCCTCAGTCCATGCCCGTCGCCGCGCAGGCTGCGCGGTACGGGCTGTCGCACGGCCGGGCGTAGCGACCCCGGCTCGGCCGCCCATGATGCGCCCTTGACCACGCGCAGCGCGCAGCCCGCGGAATCCGTTCGCGCACTGCCGTCAGTGGGCGCACCGGTGTGCCCCGCCACGTAGCAGTCCGCGACGAACTCGGCGAGGTTGCCGAATACATCGCGCATGCCGTGGGCGTTCGCCGGGAATCGTCCGACCGGCGCCGCGGCGGCGTAGCCGTCGCTGCAGGCGAACGTCGGCCACGTCGGGCCGCGGACTGCGCGGAACGAGCTGTCGCCCGCATTAACCTGCTTGCAGGCACTTGCGTCGGCGGGCCCCCAGATGCGCACCTCCATCGCGTCGGTGCGCGCCGAGTACTCCCACTCCGCCTCGGTCGGGAAGCGATAGCGCTGGCCGGTCTTCTGCGACAGCCAGTCGAGGTACTGCTGGAAGTCGTCCGCGCTCAGGCAGGTGGCCGGGTGCTGCGGTGAGGCGTCGAATCCGGGCGCACGCCAGTCCGCCTTTGCGTCGGGCCGCCAGGCGCCCTTGGACAGTACAAAGCAGTTCGCGAAGTCCTTGCCGGATGCCGCCGCAAACTCGGCGAACTGGGCCACCGTCACTTCGAACCGCCCGATGGCGAACGGGTAGTCGATGTGGACTTCGAGCTGCGGTCGCTCGGCCGCCGCGCGGTCGGCGCGGATCTTTGCGGCTGCGCTCTCACTCTCGGTGGAGCCCAGCAGGAATCGGCCCGGTGCGATCCGGACCAGTTCGGGGCAGGTCGGGCAATCGCGGAACGATGCGGCGGCCGCGCGAGGTGCAGTGGCCGGCTGGGCGTCCGCCGGCAGCGACAGCACGGCACCGAGCACAGCGGCGGCAAGGCAGGACAGCGCCGGCAGCCGGCCGCGCGCGCTGGGGATCATGGGCTGCATGGTTGTTTGGACTCCGCGCGGGTTGCAATCGTGTGCAAGAATAGGCGCCGTTGCGCCGCACAGTCCATCGCGCACCGGTTTTCGTCACTCAGGAGACACCCCGCAATGAAGATCCTAGCCCTTGCCACCGCGCTCGCGCTTGCCGCGGCCGTAGCCCCCGTCAGCGCCGCCACCAAGGCGCCCTCACCTGGCTCCGCTGTCGTGCTGCTGGTCGGCGCCACCGGCAAGAGCGGCCCCGGCCTGCTCGACGCACTGAAGGCCGGCGGTTACAAGAACGTGCGCGCGCTGGTGCGCGACCCAGCGACCGCCCGCGCCAAGGTCGGCGAGGGCATCGAACTCGTGCAGGGCGACGTGCGTGATGCGGCGAGCCTGGCGAAGGCGCTGCAGGGCGTGACGTACATCGTCTCGGCGCTCGGTTCCAACACGTTTACCGACCCGAACAACTCCCCTGAGAAGGTCGACTACGAAGGCGTGCGCAACCTGGCCACCGCCGCCAAGGCGGCGAACATCAAGCACTACGTGCAGGTTTCCTCGCTCGGCGTCACCAACCCGAACCACCCGCTGAACCGCTTCGGCAAGGTGATGGAATGGAAGCTGAAGGGCGAGAACGCGCTGCGTGCCAGCGGCGTGCCCTACACGATCGTCCGGCCGGGCGGCCTTTCCGACGATGCGGGCGGCAAGGCCGGCATTCGCATCACGCAGGGCGACAAGGCGAACTCCGGCCGCATTCCGCGCGCCGACGTCGGCACGGTCTGCATCCACGCGCTCGGCAATCCGGACGCGCTGAACACGACCTTCGAAATCGTTTCGGGAGCCGCGGGAACCGCCGTCGACTGGCGCACGTTCTTCAAGGGCCTCAACAAGGACACTTGATAGGAGGCCGGCGGCCCGGCCCAGCAGCCTGGCCGCCGGCGATCGCTTCGATCAGGCGTCGAGATCCCGACTGCGCGTGTCCGTCATGAACAGGCTCGCGATCAGCGAAACGAAGATGCAGCAGGACACGTAGACATAGAACCAGGGCTCGTGTCCCGCACCCTTGAGTGCGAGCGCGACGTACTCGGTCGTACCGCCGAACAGCGAAACCGTGACGGCATAGGGCAGCCCGACGCCGATCGCGCGGACCGGGGTCGGGAACATTTCCGCCTTCACGACACCGTTGATCGCGGTGTAGCCCGACAGAATCACGAGAGCCACCATGATCAGGCTCGCCGCGACCCAGGGATCGTTCGCGCGCGCCAGCGCGGTCATCAGCGGCACCGTGAGCAGGCCACCGAGTGCGCCGAAGCCGATCAGCAGGGGACGCCGGCCGATCCGGTCGGACAGCGCGCCGAACGCGGGCTGCAGCAGCACGAACACGAACAGCGTGCCAGCGCTGACGGCGGTCGCCGCTTCGCGCGTCAGGCCTGCGGTGTTCACCAGGAATTTCTGCGCGTAGGTGGTGAACGTGTAGAAGGACACGATGCCGCCGATCGTCAACCCTACGACGATCGCGACGGCACGGGCGTGATGTCGCAGCAGGCCCCAGGTGCCGCGCCAGTCCTGCAGGGTGCCGCGCCGCTGCGCCAGCAGGAAGCTCTCGGTTTCGATCAGGCGCCGACGCAGATACAGCGCGACCAGCGCCGTACCGGCGCCGATCACGAACGGAATGCGCCAGCCCCAGGCCGCAAGCTGTTCGGCGCTCAGGAACAGCTGCTGCAGGACCAGCAGCATCGCGATGGCCGTGAGCTGACCGAGGTTGCCGGTGACCGACTGGAAACTTGCATAGAACCCGCGGCGACCCGGCGTCGCCACTTCGCTGATGTAGGTGGCCGAGGCGCCGTACTCACCGCCGACGCTGAGCCCCTGCAGCAGGCGCGCGATGACCAGCATCGCAGGCGCGGCCACGCCAATCTGTGCATAGCCCGGCGTGACCGCAATCAGCAGCGAGCCGACGCTCATCATCGTGATCGACAGCGTCAACGCGGCCTTGCGGCCGCGCCGATCGCCGTAAAGCCCAAGCAGCCAGCCGCCGAGAGGCCGCATCACGAAACCAACGGCGAATACCGCCGCGGCGTTCAGCAGTTGCGCCGTGGTGTCGCCGCGCGGGAAGAACACCGGCGCAAAATACAGCGCCATCGCCGAGTAGGCGTACCAGTCGAACCACTCGACCCAGTTGCCGATCGCGGCGCCGGCCACAAGCCGGCGGACCCGCCGGGCCTCGTGCCCGGCGGGATCCGTCGCGTGGCCAGTCGGCAGCACGCGAGACGCGAAAGCCAGGGACGCCCTACGGCTTCTTCGGCTCGGCCATCTTCTGCGCTTCCATCATCTTCTTGCGCTCAGCCGCGATCGTCTCGAACGGCGCGAACAGCTGAGGCTGCGCCGGCGTGCTGAGGACCACGAATGGCGATGGCTTCGGCTGCAGCCACGTGCGCCAGATTTCCTGGTCCGCCGGAACCGTTTCGATCCACTTCTCATCGGCCGTGCCGCATTTCTGTATGGTCTTGAAGTAGATCCGCTCCCCCGGCTTGTTCGGGAAGTTGGTGACGAAGTTGAACAGGCCCGCCTGGTCGCCCGGCAGCGAATTGCCCGACCAGATCACTTCGTCCTGAACTTCCGTGATCTCGCGATTGCCGACCTTCTTAGGTGTCGCCAATTTTCGCTTCGTCATCTTGATGGTCCAGCCCGGCTTGGGCTCCGGCAGCACCATGTTGACGTTCTCGGGCACCTGCATGCGCACCTCCGTGGTCGGTGCCGCGCCGCAGCCGTGCGGGATCATCAGCGTCAGCACAGCGCCCTCCCATCCCGCAGGCTGGTTCATATTGGTGATGACGATATGCGCGTTGGCCGCGAGCGGCACGAGTGCCGCCGCGCCGGCGACCAGCAATGAAACCCGATTGCTTCTCTTCATAATCTGGAACCCCCTTTGACTATCGATTGGCGTTGAACAAGAAAAGTGTGGACAGAGCTTGCGGTGCAAGCTATCGGATCGTCACCGGAGCCTTCTGGCCTGCCGGAATCAAGGTCTCCCAGGGCGCATCGCCCCGCGCGCGCCTGTAGTCTTCGCGGACCCGCTGCAGCAGCGCCGGATCGGTGTAGAGGTCGATCGCGCTGGCGGCGATCGTCTTGGCTGCCACGACCAGCGCCTTGTCGCCGATCGACGAACCGGTCGTCGCTGCGACCGGCCAGGTATGCGTCGGCAGGCCGTAGCCATAGGCGGCGATCATCAGGTTGGCAACCGGCACGAACCACGAAATGTCGCCGACATCGGTGGATGACGCGCCCTTGGTCGGCTTGTCCATCAGCGGCTCGA
>JANPDV010000355.1:0-5225 GCA_031431655.1 Gammaproteobacteria bacterium
GACAGCAGCGCGGCCCCTTCGGGCTCGGTGGCCACGATCTGCACATCCGGGCGTGCCAGCCGCAGCATCTGGCCCACGCCAGTGAGCGTCCCTCCGGTTCCCCATCCGGCGACGAAGTAGTCGAGGCGGCGGCCGGCAAAATCCGACAGGATCTCCGGGCCGGTGGTGCTGCGGTGATAGGCCGGATTCGCCTCGTTCTCGAACTGACGCGCCAGGAACCAGCCATGTTTTTCGGCCAGCTCCGCCGCCTTGCGCACCATCCCGGAGCCCCGCTCGGCTGCCGGCGTCAGGATCACCCTGGCGCCGAGCGCGCGCATCACCTTGCGGCGCTCCACCGAGAAGGTTTCCACCATGACCGCGACAAACGGATAGCCTTTGACGGCGCAGACCATCGCCAGTGCGATACCCGTGTTGCCCGAGGTCGCCTCGACGACGGTTTGCCCCGGTCGCAGCACGCCGCGCCGCTCGGCGTCCTCGATGATGGCGATGGCCAGCCGGTCCTTTACGGAGTGCAACGGGTTGAAGTACTCGCACTTCACGTACATCGTCGTGTGTGCCGGCGCGAGACGGTTTACTCGCACGACTGGCGTGCGCCCGATTGTCTGCAGGATGCTGTCGTAGATCATCCCGTAAGACTAAGCGTCGTTCCCCTGCCCAACAACCCCCAGAAGCGATATCGAGACAACGAATGGTTATGAACCGAGTCCCGCCCGCACTGCCGCAGCCGGCGCCGGCCGGCGAACGATTGCAGAAGCTGCTGGCGACGGCGGGCTTCGGTTCGCGGCGCCAGATCGAAACCTGGATCGAGGCCGGCCGGGTCACGGTCAACGGCGAGATCGCACGCCTGGGCGATCGCGCCACGCCGGCCGATGAGGTGGCGCTGGACGGCAAGGTGGTCCGCGGACCCAGCACCGAGGTCGCGCCTGACGGGGCTGGCGGGGCCACGATGACGCCGCAGCCCGCCGCGGTCCTGATCTATCACAAGCCGGTGGGCGAGATGACCACGCGCCATGATCCGCAAGGCCGGCCCACGGTGTTCGAGAAGCTCCCACCGGTGCCGGGCGGCGCCGGGCGCTGGGTAGTGGTCGGCCGGCTGGACTTCATGACATCCGGCCTGCTGCTGTTCACCAACGACGGGGAACTCGCCCACCGGCTGATGCATCCTTCCAGCGAGATCCAGCGCGAGTATCGCGTCGAGGTCGACGGCCTGCCGACGCGTGAAACCATGGACAAACTGGAGGACGGGTTGCGGCTCGAGGACGGCTGGGCACGTTTCGATCGCGTAATGCCGGAGCCCGATGCCCGCGGTGGCGCCACATTTCGCGTACTGCTGAAAGAGGGCCGCAATCGAGAAGTGCGCCGGCTGTGGTCGGCCGCCGGTCACGAAGTCCAGCGGCTGCAGCGGGTTCGCTTCGGCGCCGTCGAGCTGCCGCGCGATCTGGCTCCGGGCGCCGCGGTGCTCGCGAGCGCGGCTCAGGTCGAGGCCCTGCGCCGGATTGCGCGGCCGCGGTGATACGATCCCGACATCTTGCCGGGAGAGTCCGCATGAATGAATCGAGCCACTGCGTGCGCCCGCGCGGGCCGGCGCGTGTTGCACGCAACGTTCCCGGCGTCGCAGCGCTCGCCCTCGGAGCCTTGGGCGCGCTGGCGGCACCGCCGTCGGCAGCCCAGCAGCAGGACTTCAGCAAGGTCGAGATCCGGGCGACGCAGCTCGCGCCCAACCTCTACATGCTGGTCGGCGGCGGCGGCAACATGGCGCTGCTGCTCGGCAACGACGGGCCGGTGCTGGTGGACGACCAGTTCGCGCCGCTGGCGCCGAAGATCCGCGCGCAGGTGGCGCTGCTCGCCGAGCGCCCGGTGCGCTTCGTCATCAACACGCACTGGCATTTCGATCATACCGGCGGCAACGAGGCCTTCGGCGGCTCCGGCAGCGTGATCGTGGCGCACGAGAACACCCGCAAGCGCATGTCCACGCGTCAGCTGGTGGACTTCTTCAATCTCGAGACGCCGCCTTCGCCTGCTGCCGCGCTGCCGCTCGTCACCTTCGAGGATTCCGTGCAGCTGCACCTGGACGGTGAGGACATCGTTGCCGAGCACGTCGCCAACGCCCACACCGATACCGACATCGTGCTGTATTTCGGCAAAGCCAATGTGGTCCACACCGGCGACGTCTTCGTGGTTGGCGGCTACCCGTTCATCGACATGGGATCCGGAGGAACCATCGACGGTGTAATCGCGGGGGCGGACCGCATCCTTGCGCGTACCAATGCCGCGACGCGGATCATCCCGGGGCATGGGCCGCTTTCCAGCCGACAGGATCTGCAGGACTATCGCGACATGCTTGCGACCGTACGCGACCGCGTCGTGTCGCTGATCCGCAAGGGTCGCACCCAGCAGCAAGTGCTGGATGCCGCACCGACCCTCGAGTTCGATGCGCGCTACAGCAAGGGGATGATGAAGGCTGACGTGTGGGTGCAGCGCGTGTACGTCGACCTGGCGCGACGCCTGAGGCCGGCGCCCAGGCGCTGACGAGGCAGGCAGACCTCGCGGCGGCTGCAGCCGGATGACGTCCTCGACCGGCGAGGCGCACAACGGCTGCCAGCGACGCCCGCCTGAAGGAGCTTCAATTGCCGTTCGAGTACCGCGAAGTGCTGATCGCCGGCTCCCCGGTGGCGTACCGCGAAGCCGGCAGCGGGCCGACGCTGCTGTTCCTGCACGGCTCGGGCGGCGCCGACTCAGCCTTGGCGTTCCTGATGGGGTTCACGGATCGAATGCGCGTGGTCGTACCGGATCACCCGGGCTTCGGCCGAAGCCCCGATCCCTGGTGGCTGCGCGAGATCGGCGACCTGGCGTTCGCCTACCTGGAGTTTCTCGAGGCGCTCGATCTGCATCACGTGCACCTGGTGGGTACTTCGCTCGGCGGCTGGATCAGCCTCGAGATGGCGGTTCGCGACGCCACACGGCTCGCGCGTCTCAGCGTCATCGGTGCCGCGGGCATCGACCCGGCCGGAATTCCCACCGGCGATCTGTTCGCCTGGGGACCGCCGGAGCGGATGCGGCAGCTGGTGGCGAGCGCGAGCTTTGCCGAGAAGTTGCTCGCCCTCAAGCCCACCGCGGAACAGGTCGCGGTCGCCGAGCGCAACGAGGCCACGACGCGCCGGTTGTGCTGGCAGCCCAGGTTCCACAATCCGTTGCTGCAGCGCTGGCTGCACCGCGTTCGCATCCCGACCCAGGTCATCTGGGGGGAGCAGGACCGACTGTTCCCGCCGGCGTACGGGCGCCGCCTCGCCAGCCTGATTCCGGGTGCGAGGTTCGCCACGATCCCGGATTGCGGACATCTGCCCGCGATCGAAAAACCAGAGGAACTGGCTGCATTGCTGGATTCGGCAGCGTGACCGCCGGCTGGCGTTGACGGCGCCGCGGCCGCCCGAGCACCATGGCCTTCAGTGAAGTGGCTGCATCGACTGCGGGGTTGGTTCTGGTCTGCCGTCTGGGCGGCGGTCTGGCACCGTTCGGTCAGGGACGCGAGCCAGCACGAGCGCGCCGGCGGTCGCTCGGCCCGCGCGCCTGATTTCAACCTGCTGATCCGCAGCGCCGATGTCTACGACGGCTCGGGCGCCGGCCCGCTCCGCGCCGACATCGGCATCACCCGCGATCGCATCGCTGCGGTCGGCAATCTTGCCGCTCGGCACGGCCGACAGGAGATTGATGCGCGCGGCCTCGCCGCCGCGCCGGGCTTCATCAACATGCTCTCGTGGGCCACCGAGTCGCTGATCGCTGATCCGTCATCGGAGAGCGATCTGCGACAGGGCGTTACGCTGGAAGTGTTCGGCGAGGGCGTCTCGATGGGCCCCCTGACCCCCGCGATGCGCGAGGACCTGCGCGGCCGCCAGACCGACCTGCGATTCCCGGTTGAATGGACCACGCTGGGCGAGTACCTGGAGTTCCTCGAGCGGCGTGGCATCTGCCCGAACGTCGCGTCGTTCGTCGGCGCCACCACGCTGCGCGTGCACGAAGTCGGCTACGAGAACCGCGCCGCGACGCCAGCGCAGCTGGCGCGCATGTGCGACCTGGTGCGCGAAGCAATGCGCGAGGGTGCACTCGGTGTCGGTTCTGCGCTGATCTATGCGCCGGCGGCCTTCGCGCCGCGATCCGAGCTGCTGGCGCTGGCGCGCGCGGCGGCGGAGTCCGGCGGCGGATACATCTCGCACCTGCGCAGCGAGAGCGGCGGTCTGCTCGACGCAATCGACGAACTGCTGGAGATCGCGCGCGCCACGCGCCAGCACGCCGAGATCTACCACCTCAAGGCGGCCGGCGCCGCCAATTGGCCGTTGATGGAGCGTGCGATTGCACGCATCGAGAGAGCGCGCGCGGAAGGCCTCGACGTAAGCGCCAACATGTACCCCTATCTGGCGGCGGCAACCGGCCTCGACGCCGCGATGCCGCCCTGGGTACAGGCGGGCGGCCACCGCGCCTGGGTCGCGCGACTTCGCGATCCCGCGATCCGCGCGCGTGTGCTCGCCGAGATCCGTGAGCCTCGCGGCGATTGGGAGAGCCTGTATCGCGCAGCGGGCGGCGCGGCGAACGTCCTGCTCCTCGGGTTTCGCCAGCCGACGCTGCAGCACCTGACCGGCCGCACGCTCGCCGAAGTGGCGCTGCAGCGGGCGCGCACGCCGGAAGAAACCATCATCGATCTCGTGCTTGAAGACGACAGCCGGGTCAATGCGGCGTATTTCATGATGTCCGAGGACATCGTGCGCCGCCAGTTGTCGCTGCCCTGGGTCGCGTTGTGCTCGGACGAGGAGTCGCTCGCGCCGCGCGGCTCATTCCTGCAGCACTCGCCGCATCCTCGAGCCTATGGGAGCTTTGCGCGCTTCCTCGGCGCGTATGTTCGCGAGCAGCGCCTGGTGCCACTCGGCGAGGCCATCCGGCGACTGACCTCGATGCCGGCCCGCAACCTGCGGCTGCGCGACCGCGGCAGTCTTGCGCCCGGCTCCTTTGCCGACGTGGTGCTGTTCGATCCGGCACGAATCGCGGACCACGCCACCTTCGCCGAGCCGCACCAGTTCGCCTCGGGAGTGCAGCACGTCATCGTGAACGGCCAGCTGGCGCTGCGCGATGGCGTGCTCACCGGCGCTCGTCCCGGGCGCGTCGTGCGCGGGCCCCGGTTCGAAACGGCCCCGCGCCCCGCCACGCCCGCCCAGCTCGAGGTTACCAAAGCCGCC
>JANPDV010000356.1:0-7582 GCA_031431655.1 Gammaproteobacteria bacterium
CCCTGGCGCTGGCGGGCTCGACCGCCATCGGCTACGTGCTGACCGGTCCCTGCAAACTCCCGGTTCCGGAGCTGGAGACCGCGGCCGGCGAGGTACAGCAATTGTACCTGCTGGCCGCTCACCAGGGCACGGGGCTGGGCTCGCGCCTGCTGCGCATCGCGCTCGACGACCTGGCCGCGCGCGGCTGCGCCCCGGTCTATGTGGGCGTGTGGTCCCTGAATGAGGGGGCCCAGCGCCTCTACGCCCGTTTTGGGTTCACCAAGGTCGGCGAATATGACTTCCCGGTGGGCGAGCAGCTCGATCGGGAGTTCATTCTCAGGCAGGAACGCGCGCCACGGGGCAGATGAGTCTGCGCCGCCTCGCCCGTGGTGTTACGGTGCGCCCCTACCTTGAGGAGTGCAGCACCTTGGCCGATCCGCAGATTCCCCGCTCCGCGTCATACGCGAACCCGCATGCCGGCGAGCCGCTGGGTGACTACCGCGCGCGCCTGATTGCCGAGCGCGCCGAAGCGCTGGAGCGCCGGCAGCGTGAACTCGCCGAGCAGGTGTCGATCCAGAACACGCCGGCAGACCGGATTCGTATCTGGGAGCGCCTGCACGAAATCGCCCTGCCGCGCGATCCGCGCCATCGCCTGCTGCAGGTGATTGCCGACGCAACGCGGCTCGGCCTGGACCAGGTGCTGAGCGAACAGCAGGCCCGCGCCAGCGCGCGGTCAACTCCGGCCTGAGTCGACTCGACCCGGGCCGTCGCCTGGCGGTGATGTGCCTGCAAGGGTGTGATAGCCCTTGCGGGGCTTGAGCGTTACGTGGGTCGTGAAGCGCCCGCTCTGTTCGCACACCTGGCCGCGGTCCCGATCCCAGATCACCGGGAACTGCTCGTCGGGCGGCGGCTCACCATCGACCAGCGGCCGTGCGTGCGTCGACGCCTCGACCTCGTGATAGACGCTGCCATGCCAGCGCACATCGTCGCCCAGCCAGCGCGATGAGAAGCCGATGCTCAGCCCCGGCCCGGCCCCGGCGGTGCGTGCCAGCGAAGCATGGATGCAGTACGGGTTGACCATGATCACGTCGCCCTTGCGCGCCGTCATCACCTGCCGTTGGTAGCCGCCCGCGCGCAGGTACTCCTGCACTTCGCGCGCCTCGCGATACCCGGGCAGCAACGGCAGCCCGGCTTCTGGATCGGCGAGCGGAACTTCTGCGTGCAGTCGCCCTGCGAGCCCCGCCACACCACCAGCGGCGCGTTGTCCTCGCCGACCTCGGTCAGCGCCAGCCAGAACGACGGCAGCTGCGTGCCCTGAAAACCGAATGCCGGTACATCGTGATGCGTCAGCGTTGCGTTTTCGACGCCCTGCCCATCCTTGATGAAGAAGTTGTCGAAATAGAAACGCACGGTCTTGGACCGCGTCACCTGCCCGACGATCGAGGCGACCGCGGACTGTGTCGCCCAGCGCCGATAGAGCGGATCGCGCAGGATGATGTTCTGGATTCCCACCGATCCATCGCGCCGCATCACGGGACACTCGACCGGTTCGCCGCGCGCGTGCGCCGCCAGGATCTCATTGACGCGGGCGATCATCGGCTCGATCCAGTGGGAGCCGAAGGGTTGCGGGATCAACACCGCGCCGTCACGCGCATAGCTGTCGACCAGCGACTCGGGAACGATGAACGTCTCGGCCACTCGAGTGCTCCTGGTCAGCCGCCGGCCCGGAACGAGCGCTGCGTGCGTGCGAGCTCGACTACCGGCGTCACCGGTTCACCAGCGCCGCTGCAGGCCAAGCTGCGTGCGCGTCTCCGCAGGCGTCAGCACGCCGACGCCGATCGAGTCGAGGATGCGGCGCGCGCGCTCCACCAGCGCGCCGTTGGTCGCGAGCTCGCCCTTGCCCAGCCACAGGTTGTCTTCCAGTCCCACGCGGCAGTTGCCGCCGAGCAGGGCGGCCTGCGCGACCATCGGAAACTCGTTGCGCGAAATGGCGAACGCCGCCCAATCCGCATCGGCCGGCAGCGCGTTCCGCATCGCGAGCATGGCCTCGGTGGTGGCCGGCGCGCCCCAGGCAATGCCGAGGCAGAGCTGGAACAGCGGCCGGCCGTCGACCAGGCCCGCCGCGATCAGGTGCTTTGCGATCTCGATCTGCCCGAAATCGAACACCTCGAGTTCTGGCTTGACGCCCAGACGCTGCGCCAGCGCCGCCATCTTCTCCAGGTCATGCACGCGGTTGATCACCACGTCCTGGCCGAAATTCATGCTGCCGCAGTCGATGGTGCAGATTTCCGGCAACAGCTCTTCGACATGCTGCATGCGTTCATGCGGCCTGGCGAGGTCGGTGCCGGCGATCATCCGGGAAGGGTCTTCGGGATCGAGCATCAGCTGCCCGCCCATGCCGGCGGTGAGATTCAGCACGATGTCCGCGCCGCCGTCCCGAACACGCGCGATGACCTCGCGGAAGTGCGCCGGGTCGCGCCCGCCCTGCCCCGTCTTCGGATCGCGTACATGCACATGTACGACTGACGCTCCGGCCTGCGCCGCTTCGATGCAGGCCGCAGCGATCTGTGCGGGCGTCACCGGCACGTGCGCGCTCTTGCCGGCGGTGTCGCCAGCGCCGGTCACCGCGCAGGTGAGAACCACGCGCTGCTTCACGGGCCGGTCCCGGCCGCAGTCGCGGTCGCCGCCGACAGGCTGGTGAGATCGAGGCGCACCTGTCGGTTCAAGCGGTGCACGAGATTGCGCTTCACGAGATCGCCGCCGTTGGCCTCGTAGTTGAGCTTGTCGTGTTCCTCGAGATTGCGGTTGGTTTCGTTGGTGACGAGCGCGACGAAATTGGTGCCGTCCTGCAACGGGAACGGCACCTCGTGCCAGGTGCCGATATGCATGCAGACCCCGCAGCTGCCGTCGAAATGGAATGCACGGACGTTGGCAAGGTCCGGCAGTTCGGCCTGCGACTCGTCCATCGACCCGTCGGGGCGGCGCCGGGTCGGTTTGCCGAGCACCATGATGAAGGGCTTGCCGCCGAGCGGGATGAACGTCTGGGTGTGCTTGCTGTGGTACTCCATCCAGCGGATCACCGGCTCGCGACGGTTGAAGGTGACGAGGTTCAGCGTGAGATCGTCGTTGCTGACGAACTTCACCGGCGTGCGCACCTGCACGTCGTTGCCGTAGTAGTCGATGCGCCCCCAGACCGCGGAGTCGGGCGTGCCGATCACGTAGCCATACCCCTCGAGCGCCGCCGCGGTCGCCGGCTCCACGACCAGGTCGACCACTTGGACGGCGGCCGTGGCGGGCGCGTTGACGGTGGCGTTCATGGGCGCGTGGTTATCCTGCGAGCCTGCTCTGACCTGCGGTCTGCTCGCGCAATACGCGACGCAGGATCTTCCCCGAGGTCGCCTTGGGAATCGCGTCGATGAAGGTCACGCGCCGCAGCTGCTTGTAGGGCGCGACGCGCGCGCCGACGTACGCCATCAGCTCGTCCGCTGCGGCGGTCTGACCAGCCTTCAGCACGACGAACCCCGCGGGGACCTCGCCGGCTTCGTCGTCCGCGAGCGCGACCACCGCCGCATCGGCAACGGCCGGATGTGTCAGCAGCAGGGCCTCGAGCTCGGCCGGCGGCACCTGGAAACCCTTGTACTTGATCAGCTCCTTGAGCCGATCGACGACGTAGAGGTAACCGTCGGCGTCCACATGTCCGATGTCCCCGGTGTGCAGCCAGCCCTGCGAATCGATCGTCGCCGCGGTGGCCGTGGGGTTGTTGAGGTAGCCGGCCATCACCAGCGGACCGCGCACGCAGATCTCCCCATCGGCGCCAGGGCCGAGCGACTCGCCGCTCACCGGATCGACGATCATCGTCTCGGCGTTGGGCACAGTGACGCCGGAGGAACCGGGCCGGTGCCGGCCGGGCGGCTGCAGGTGGCTGACGGGCGACAGTTCCGTCATGCCAAACCCCTGCACGACTTCGCAGCCGATGCGCGTGCCGGCCTCGGCGGCCAGCTCCGCCGACAGCGGCGCCGCCCCCGACATGATCCGGCGCACCGACGACAGGTCGTACGAACCCACGAGCGGGTGCTTTGCGAGCGCGACGAGGATGGGCGGCACGACGAACGAGCGTGTGACCTTGTAGTCCTGGTGTGCCCGCAGGAACGGCTCGAGCTCGAAGCGCGGCATCGTGACCACCGTCGCGCCGAGCCACAGCCCGCAATTCATCATCACCTGCATGCCGTAGATGTGGAAGAACGGCAGCACCGCGATGATGACGTCGGACTCGTCCAGCTCCCCCGCCACGGTCGTCTGCAGGATGTTCGCGATCAGGTTGCGATGCGTCAGCATCACGCCTTTTGACAGCCCGGTCGTGCCGGAGGAATACGGCAACGCGACCAGATCGCCGGGAGTAACCGGCGCGGCGTGTTCCATGGGTGCGCCGCTGAGCGGTGCGCCGTCGAGCGCGACGATCGGCATCACGCCGTCCGCGGCGGCGCCGTCGTCGGCGATCAGGTAGAGCTCGCGTAGCGACGTCCCGCCGATCGCACTGCGCACGCGCTCGAGCAGCGCGGGGACGGTCACGAGGCGCGTCGCGCCCGCGTCGATGAGTTGGGCCCGGATTTCGCGCTCGGTGTAGCTCGGGTTAACCGTCGTGACGACGCCGCCGGTCATGGCCGTGCCATGAAAGACGATCGCGAACTCAGGCGAATTCGGCGCCACCAGCGCAAGCACTTCGCCCTTGCGCGCGCCGCGCGCCACGAGGCCTCCCGCGAAGCGCCGGACCGCGTTCAGCAGCGCCCCGTACGTGACGGTGCGGCCGCTACCGGCGTCGATCAGCGCCGGCTTGGATGCCAGGCGGCTTGCCTTGTGGAGTACGAACTCGGGCAACGATACGTCGGGAATCGAGACCTCCGGGAACGGGCTGCGAAAGATGGTCGGCATCACGCCACTCCGGTGAGGAACCAGGCGACCGGCAGTCTAGGCTGCCATGTCCCCGCAGTGCATCTCGGCGCCCCGGCAGCGCCCGATGGCACGGGCTCCCGGACTTCCTGTCCTGCGGCGTCGAAACAGCTGACAAACCCACTGTATTATGTGAACCTATGCGCGTAAGCCCATGTAATTACTAAGATCAGCCTGGGCCGAGACGCACTGAATAAGGGGGTTCTGTGGCGATCGATCCGCGCGAGCGGACTCTGGACGGCGGCCGCACGCACATCGACGCGCTCGATTCAGTACGCGCGCTGTTGATGCTGCTCGGAGTGTGGATCCACGCCGCGGCGCCGTATCGCGATCGCGCGCCGTGGCTGGTCGACGACGCCGACGGCAGCGCGCTGCTGGGCCTTTCCTCCGAGTGGCTCGCAGAATTCCGTATGCCGGCGTTCTTCTTCCTGGCCGGTCTGCTCGGGGCGTGGGCCTTCGAGGCCCGCGGCTCTGCGGCCTTCCTGGCACGACGCACGCTGCGTCTCGCACTGCCGCTGATAGTGGGCGTGCTGACGCTGAACGCGCTGCAGGCGAACCTGCTGTCTCGCTACGCCGAGGGGCATTGCACGGTCGCTGCTGCCTGCGCGGTCAACCTGACCCCCGCCCCGTGGCTGGGGCATCTGTGGTTCCTGCTGGATCTGCTGCTGTACACGGCACTGCTGGTCGTGGGCTGGGCCGGCGTCCGGCGCGTTGCACGCGCGATCGACGGGCTCCTGGATCGCCGCGCCGGTCGCCTCGGTCTGATCGGTTTCGTCGCTGCGCTGCTGTTTGCGGCGGCGGCCTGGCAGCTCGCCGTGGGCAGCGTGACGCTGCTGCTGCCGTCGCTGCGTGTGCCGTGGCAGGGATTCTGGTCCTTCACCTGGGTAGCCCAGCATGCGTTCTACTTCTTCGCGGGTGCGGCACTGTCGCAGGTAGCGCGATTCCAGGCTGCGCTGGCGCAGCCGGTACCCCTGTCGGCAACGCTGAGGCTGGGCGCCATCGGCACGGTCGCGTTCGCCGCCTGGGAGCTGTTCGAGCCGGGTCGGGCGTCCATCACCGACAAGATCGTCTACGCATCCGCCAGCGTCATCCCGACCGTGCTGCTGGCCGTGTTCGCCATCTGTGCCGGTCTGACGCTGCACTCGCGGCTGGCCGGCCTGGTGCGCGCCGCGGCGCGCTATTCGTACAGCATCTATCTCGTGCACCACATCGTCGTGGTGGTCACCGCACTCGCGCTGCTCGCATTGCCGATCGCGGGCCCCGCCAAGTTCGCGATCACGCTGACCGTGGCCTTCGCGGTCGCACTGGGCGCCGCGATGGTCATCGATCGGGTGTCGTGGCTCGCGTTGCTGTTCAACGGCCGCGGGACCTCGGTACGCGCGACGGCCGCGAGTCCGCCTGCCGTCGCACCGTCCCGAATTCCGGGGCTCGAATCGCATCCTGATGCCGTGACCCTGTTCGCCCCTGTGCCGGGCGCCGAATCGGCGCCGGGCTCAGCGGCATTGGGGCGCGGCGACACCCCTGGCGCGGACGATCGGCAGCGCGCGGCGAGCTGAAGCGTCGTCGCGATCTCGCGGCCGCGCAGGGCCGTTGAGGGCCTCCGTGCGGCGGCGCATGATGCCCTGGCGGTCTGGTCGCATCGGAAGGAGTTCCAATGATCGATCGAAGAATCCTGCTGGCCGGTCTCGGCGGTGGTGCGACGGCCGGCCTTGTTGTACTGGGCGCCCCGGCGACGGCCGCCGCGCTCAAGGCTGCGCCGCCCCGGCCCGACTTCGGCTTCCTGCGCACCGAACCGCTGGTCAATACGGAGCGCGCGCAGGCGCTGATGGCGAGCGAGCAGCTCGATGCGTTCGTCGTCACGCAACCGACCAACGTGTTCTACCTGGCGAACCACTGGCCGAATCTCGACCGGATGGGCTTCCGGCACTCGATGTTCGTGATCTACCCGCGCGACCCGAAGCGCCCGGTAGCAATGGTGATGACCGGGTTCCTGCACTACTACCGCTTCGCCGACGATGTCTACCTGCCGAATCACGTGGTGTTCCCGTACACGACCCCGGCTGACCCTGCCGCCACGGTCGCCAGTGGCGCCGATGCCGCGGAGCCCGCGGCGGCCGAAACGCGCATGCACCGGATTCTCGATGCATCGCTGCTGACGCCACGCGAGAAGAACCGGCGGCGGGTGTCCGAGGCCGCGATGCCGGAGTCGGCGACGGCTGACTGGGCGCTGCTGAAGGCGCTGCGGCACCTCGGGCTGGAGAAGGGAAGGCTCGGCACGGACGACCCGATGATCGAGGCGCTGCTCGCGCGGCGCGGCTCCGCGGCGACCTGCGTGCCGGGCGAAGACACCCTGCGGCGCATCCGGCTCGCGAAGTCGCCGACCGAGCTGAAGATGATGCGGATCGCCGCGAAGAACAACGTCGATGCGGCGCTGGCGACGATCGCCGCGGTGCGCTCGGTTGGCACCACCGGCGAGCTGCGCACGCGTTTCTACACGGAGGCGGCGCGCCGCGGCAACCAGGCGGTATTCATCGTGATCGACGGCTCATCGTCGGAAATCGCCAACGACCCGATCCGCGACGGCATGGCCTTCAGCATCGATTGCGTCAGCCACTGCCTGCACTATCACGGCGACTTCGCACGCACGATCTTCGTC
>JANPDV010000357.1:0-3554 GCA_031431655.1 Gammaproteobacteria bacterium
CGACACGATCGCTGCAAGCAGCAGCAATGCGATGGCGGCGTTGGCACTTCGAACCTTGACCATATCCGGATACCTGACACGTCGTCGCACGGGGCGACTCTGCTCAGGACAATCCTCCCGCCCCGGTCGAAGCGGAATAGGTACTTTCACTTCGCGGTCGAATCCGCCGCATCGTCCGGTGTGTCCTGGCCGAACTGGTAGCGAAATGACACCTGCACGATCTTGAGGTCATAGTCATAGGCTTGGGGGCCCAGCGACAGCAGGGTCGGCACGGTGGCGGGCAGGACACCATCCAGCGCGTAGTCATCGGAATCCAGGTGCTCGTAACGCAGCGCTGCCCGCACCGTCAACGGGGAGTTCCGGCGCCAGGCCAGGCCGATCTCGGCGCCGTTGCTACGGGTTCGCAGCGTCGGCAGCAGGTCGATCGCCGGCGTTCGCAGCTGCGTGTCACCCTTGGAATTCGCCAGCCAGCCACGCACGTCGAGGTCGAGTGCCTTGCCGATGCCGCTGATGCGGAAACCTGCACTCGCGGTACTGAAGCGGTCCTTGGAATCGGCGAACCAGTCCGCGCTGCCGAACGCGGCGCTGCCGTTCTGACGCGCATCGGTGCGTTCCCATGCGTAGTCCACAAACAACGAAGTGTCAGGCGCAGCAGCCCAGGTCGCGCCTATCGTGGAGGAGCGTGAGCGGGATGCGCGCAGGCCCAGGCGCGAGTTCACGTAGTCGTCGTTGGCGTACTGACCGGTGGCCACGACACTCAAGCTCTCGAACGGCCGCAGCGAGAGGCTCCCCTCGGCGAACTGCCGCTCGCGATCCGCCATGTTGTACTTGCGCAGCAGCGGATTCTGTGGCGCCGTGATGCTGGCGACCGGCCGGTATCGGTCGATCTCGCGATTGGCGCCGCCCCATTTCACCGCCAGGTCGAGCCAGCCGGCCGGCTGCCAGGAGACGCGGCCCCAACCCGTGTCCTCGGTTGAGTCGGTCGCCTCCTGGAGGCTGCGCGTTACCTCGTCGTGTCGCCAGCCGCCGGCAAGCCGCAGTCTCTGTCGATCGGGCACGAACCGCAGCAACTGGCGCAGATCGTAGTCGCCGCTCGCAGTAGCACGCAGCTGCTTGAACCCATAGGGCTGATTGGTGGCCGGCGTCGACGTGAACTGGTCGGTGATGACGTACGCCCAGGCCGACTGCGGTGTGTTGTTGTCGCGCTCGTCGTAGCGCAGATCGAGCTTGATGCGGGCCGTGCGCAGGAATTCCGCCACGCCATCGAGACCGGTGATCAGCGCAAGTGACAGGTGGGTCGTGTCGACGTTTCCGTCGAGCGACGTGCGTGGCAGCGGGCCCGAAACCGGCACGGCCGCGATGGTGTACGGCAGCAGGCTGTCGTCCTGCCGCAGCTGCCCGTAGGCCACGGTGGCCGACAGGGCAGTTCGGTCGCTGAAGCGGTAGTTGAGGTTCGCGGCGAGCTGGTTCGAGGCGTTGTCGCGCTCCGTCGCCAGCTGCCCCAGCGCCGGCCCGAGATACGGATTGCGAAAGGCCAGCGCCGTGCGTTTGTTGCTGTAGAACGAGCCCTCGTAGCCGATCTGCGCCGAAAGGCGCGCGCCCGAGTAGTTCGCGCCGAGTTCCAGCGAATCCGTCACGTCGTCGATCGGGCGCGGCAACTCGAGCGCATTGAAGCCAAAGCCCGCGGCCTGGCGCCAGGTACCGTCGCGCTTGAGTTGCCGGTAGCGTCCATAGGTCGACCAGGCGTCGCCCAGTCGCGCACGCAGGCCGGCGGAGACGGTTCGACGCTCGCGCGAGAGGGCCACGTCCGCGAGCGAACCGTTCAGTGTGCCCATCAACTGCGTATTGCCGGCACGCTGATAGCCGGCCGGCAGCGCCAGCACTCCCGCGGCATCGAGCGAGAAAGGCGAGCGCGTGGTGTCGAACAGGAAGTGCGGCTGCTGTTCATAGGCCAGGGTCAGGTCCAGGCCGGGCTTGCCGCCGCGCAGGCTCAAGGCCCGCGAGTCGATGCCGAGGTCCCGGGCATCGACGTTCCAGCGCCAGCCGTCCTGCGTTCGCTGGCTGCCCGAGCCCGACAGCACCAGATACGCGCCCTTCTTATCCAGTCCCGAATAGCGACCGAACCGCGCGGCGTCGTCACTGACGTGCACCGTCCCCGCTTCGAACTCCGACTCGACCTTGCCTGTATCCTCGAACGGACACTGGGTGCACTGCCACTCCGACGTATCGACGTTCGCGGGCGTCTGCGCATGACTCGGCGCCGAAGGCAGTGCCGCAGCAGCGAGGGCGCAGGGGAGAAGGGCGGACTGGAGCATTGCGCGCATGATTCCTGCCTAGCGCATCAGCTTGCGACCGGACGGATGATTCGAGCCGTGAACCTGCGCATGGCAGTTCAGGCAGCTGCCGCCGAGCAAGTAGTTGGAGGGCGTCCGCCCCGGCAGGCTGGCCGACGTTGCCGGCAGTGCCGGGTGGCCGGCCTGCGAGTGACACTGCTGGCACAGCAGCGGCGCGCGCTGGGTCAGCATGGCCGGCTGCGTGCTGCCATGCGGCCGATGGCAGAGGCTGCAGTCCTCGGTGGCGGGCGCATGCTCCCAGAGGAACGGGCCGCGTTTCTCGGCGTGGCAGCCGTTGCAGGTGGCGTTGAGCGTGGTGCGGACCAGGTTCGCGTCAGTCGTCGTGCCATGCGCGTTGTGGCAGTCCGAGCAGGCCATCCGCCCCTGTTCGACCGGATGCGTGAAAGGCAGGCGTGCTTCAGCCTGCTGCGCGCGGTGGCACGAGTAGCACACTTCAGGCTGGGCGGCCTTCACCAGCACAGCGTCGCGGCTCTGGTGGCTCGCGTGACAGCTGGCACAGGTCAGGCCCTGGCGCTCGTGCGCGCTGCCGGTCCAGCCATGCTTCATGTCACCGCGGTGACAGCCGAGGCATGCCCCGTTCTGCGCCGCGGCCGTGCCGGTTGAACCCTTGCCGAAGAACGGGATGGCCGGCCGGTCCTGGCCGCTGCGAACGCGACCGGAATGCTCGGCGCCCGGCCCGTGGCAAGCCTCGCACTGCAGGTTGTCATGGCCGAATGGCGCCTTCGGGTCGGTGCGTGCGCCGTGCCGCGTCTTGAAGATCGCCAGGATTTTCGGCTCGTCATGACATGCGATGCAGGTGTCCGCGCCCTTGCGGCTGTACTGCGCCGCGCCGGGTTCCTGCTGCGGCGCGGCCGCCGCCGGCGCTGCGTCCGTCGGTGCCGCGCCCGCCTGCTGTGCGTAGCCGGGAGGCGCCGCCAGCGGCGCGAGCGCCGCCGCCAGGACCAGCACGCCCGCCAGCCGCTTCCTATGCCGCGTCATGGCCATTTCCATAGTGTGAACAGGCCCCTGCGTCCGGCTGCTTGTGACGAAAACCCGGTCCGTTCCGCTGTCAGTTCGCCACCGGCGCCTGGAACTCGAACGCCCCGATCTTGTGGACCTCCTTCACGTCGGCCGAGCGTCCGGGACCGTGGCAGAGACCGCAGGTCTCCAGCGGTCCGCCGGCGGTCGAGCCATCGGCATTCTTCGTCAGCGTCTTGCTGC
>JANPDV010000358.1:0-6742 GCA_031431655.1 Gammaproteobacteria bacterium
CTCACCGCGCCGTGCTGCATGAAGGTGTCGGCGAGTTCGTCGCGAATGCGCTTCACGGCGGCGGTGGCATCGGGATTCGGCGCGTGCTTCGGCAGCTTGGCGAGATAGTCCGCGTCGAGTACCCGTTCGTGAAAGGCGTTGCGCGCCTCCGGCCAGTACAACACCGGCTCCAGCAATGTGCCGGCGAGCCCGACGGTGCAGCACAGGTAGCCGCGATCGATGTCGTGCTTCTGCATCGCCTCCGCATGGCGCGTGAATACGGCCTCGCAGGCCTCGTACATCCGGCTCGTGTAGCTGAACGGCACGGTGCCGTGCACCGGCACCCAGCGCTCACCATTCGGCCCCAGCATGGAGTTGACCTCGGCGAACGGATTGGCGCGCATCACCTTGGGAACGGTGTTCTCCACTTCCTTGCCGGCGCGACTCATGATCTGGCGGACGATCGCAGCCTTGGCGTCGGCATCGGCGGCATCGCGGCCATCCAGCGACAGGTGGATCGAGAACGTTCCTTCTTCGAGAAAGTTGCGTCCGGCCAGCACCACCTTGGCGCCCTCCTTCAGTCCCTTGAGCACGCCACCCGCGGCCTTCATCACATTGCCCAGCGCCTTGGCGTCCTCGGTCAGCGAAGCGCGCTTCATGCGCACCTTCTGCAGGCCCGGGTCGAAACCGAACTGCTCGGAGACCACGTCGGCACGGGCCACCTCCGCCATCGCCGCGAACAGCGCCGTGTGCGACTCAAACGAGAACGACAGGAAGCGGGCTTCAGGCTGCGGCCGGATCAGGCGGAAAGTCGCTACCGTCTTGATGCCGAGCGCGCCGGTGTCCGACAGGAACATGCCCATCAGGTCCGGGCCGTTGCCGCGCATGAATGGCGTGCCGTGCTTGTTGGAGTGACTGCCGAGGTGCAGCACGGTGCCGTCCACCAGCACCACGTCGAGCCCGATCACGCTCTCCGCCACCGTACCGTAGCGACCCGAGCCGAGGAAAATGCTGCCCTGGGACAGCGCGCCGCCAACGCTGGAGCGCAGGCCCGACAGCGGCCCGTAGTAAGGCGTGCGCACGCCGCGCGGCGCCAGTTCGTCGAACAGCGCCTTCCAGGTCGAGCCGCATTCGACCGTGACCCAGGCATCGTCTGGATTGACGTCGACCACGCGCGTCATGCGCAGCATGTCGACCATGATCGAATCCAGATGTGACGGCAGGTAGCCGTCGGTGTAGGACATGCCACCGCCGCGCGGGACAACCGGCAGGCCGAAAGGCGCGATCAGCTTCAGCGCCTTGGAAAGCTCCTCGGTGCTGCCCGGCCGGATGATCGCAGCGGGCAATTCGCCGCTGCGATACACATCCTGCGAGTAGAACTCGAGATCCTTGGGATCGGTGATGACATATTCCGCACCGAGCAGCCGCGTCAACTCCGCGACGGCGGAATCGATGGCGCGCGCTGGTTGCTTGATTGCCTGATGCATGTGGGCAGTTCCTCGATGGCGGGGCGATATTGTGACTCGGGCTGGCAGCGTTCGACCGGGCTGCCGCGCCGGCTCAACTCAGACTCACTTCGAGCTGACCGGGATGCAGTCGCCGGATGCGCTCCAGGTACGCTTCCGGCAGTTCTTCGACGCTGGCGAGCTTGATGCCGTCGGCATGCCAGATCGTATGCCCGGGTTGACCCTGCATTCCCATCCAGCCGAGCCAGGGCGCCATGTACGTCGACGAGAACAACGCTGGCACCGACTTGAGTCTGCGGTTCTCCAGGTCGCGGCGTTCCACCAGCATTGCGGAGGATTCGCCGATCGGCGGCGGCGCACCGGGTGGGTAGACACGGTCCTGCCGCATCCAGACCCATTTGCCGTACGAGGTCCAGCTGACCCGCAGCGGCTTCGGTCCACCCGAGGGAATCGGTTGGCCGGCCGGCGTGCGGTACTGGGGTCGAGCCCTGCGTCGGACCAAACGACGCGGCCACCGCTTCCGCCCAGCAGGTTGGCGCGCACGTCGACCGTCGTGCCCGTGTACGGATTGGCCCAGCGTTCCAGCACTTCGCCGCTATCCACGTCCTGGAAGAACGAAGTCGTGCGCGCCGCCTGCGCAACGGAGCCATCGGGCTGGGCGAAGAACCGGTAGATCTCGCAACCCTCGAACCGCACCAGCTTGAGCGGCTGTTCTCCGGGCCGCATGCCGTAGATGTAGCCCGTGTACCACCACGGCGTCAGCCGACCGTCGGCGGCGCCAGAGACACGCATGACGGCGAGGCGCTCTGCCCGTGCGTCTGCGAACTTCAGCGGACGTGCCGAGGGGCCACCGGCCGTTGCGCCCAGGGCCGCACCACTCGCCGCCAGCATGGCCGGCACGCCGATGCCCGCGGCTCCGCCCAACCACTCTCGCCTCGACCAGCCGTTGTCAGTCACAGGCTCATCCTCCGCATGACGGTCCCCATTGTAGTCGTTGCGCTGCGTGCTCCGCGGGCCGCCGCGGCGCTGCTAAGCTGCCGCCCCCCCGATCCTGGACGGACCTGGATGAGGACTCCCAGACCATGGCCGTGATCCGCGCCGCCGACCGGACCTTCGACTACACCGTGCCCACCGCGGTCATCGGTGCCGGCGCATGCGGCCTCACCGCCGCGCTGGCCGCCGCGGACGCAGGATCGGAAGTGCTGGTGCTGGAGCGCGACAAGCGCCCGTGGGGCAGCACGTCGATGTCGCTCGGCGCGATGTGCGCGGTGGCGTCGGGCGAACACCGGCGATACGGCATCGAGGACAGCGCCGAACAGTTCGTGCGCGACGTCATGGCCAAGACGGAGGGTCGCGGCGACCCGGGCCTCGCCCGCATCATCGGCGAGGAATCCGGTCCCGCGGTCGACTGGCTGACCGCAAGCCATGACGTGCCGATGCTGCTCGACTTCAAGTGGACCGGGCTGGGACACAGCAGTCCGCGCCTGCACATACCGCCAGGCCGCAGCGGCGAGGACCTGCTGGCGCTGCTCGGCCGCGCCTGCGACCGGGCCGGCGTGCAGGTCATGACCGAGGCGCGCGTCGTCGACCTGTTTGCCGACGATCAGGATCGGGTCCGTGGCCTGCGCATTGCACGGCCCGACGGCTCGACCGAGGAACTCGGCGTCGAGGCGCTGGTGCTCGGCACCTGCGGCTTCGGCGGCAATCACGAGATGGTCGCGCGCTACATTCCCGAGATGGCCAACGCGAAGTACTTCGGCCACGAGGGCAACCGCGGCGACGGCATCGTGTGGGGTGCGGAACTCGGCGGCGCACTGGCCGACATGTCCGCCTACCAGGGCCTCGGCACGCTCGCGGATCCGCAGCAGCTGATCGTGGCCCACCCACTGATGATCGAAGGCGGCTTCCTGGTCAATGTCGAGGGGCGCCGCTTCACGCACGAACTGGAGAACATCTCCGGCATGTGCGTGCCGGTGCTGGCGCAGCCGCGGGGCATTGCCTGGGTGGTGTTCGACGAGACCCGGCACCAGTCGTGCCTGGCGCACTCCGTGGAGCATCGGCAGCTGACCGAGATGGGCGCGGTGAAGCGCGCCGGCAGCTGGGCCGAACTCGAGACGCTGTGCGGCCTGTCGGCGGGATCTCTGGCGAGTGAAAACGCCCACATTGACGCCAGCCGCGCCGGCGACCAGCCGGATCGCCTCGGACGCTCGTTCGCCGGACTCGCGCCACTGGCGGCGCCGTACTGTGCGCTGCGCGTAACAGGCGCGCTGTTCCACACCCAGGGCGGCCTTGTTGTCGACACCGACGCTCGCGTGCTGCGCGCCGACAATAGTGGCCTGCCGAACCTGTTTGCGGGCGGCGGCGCTGCGCGCAGCATCTCGGGCCCGGATGTCAGGGGCTATCTGCCCGGCGTCGGGATCTGCATGGCCATCACCCTTGGCCGGCTCGCGGGCCGCGTGGCCGCGCGCGTCGCCGCCACCGCCGCCTGACACACGGAGTGCGCCTGTGAATCATCGCAAGCTCTTCACGCTGCTGATCGCCTGCAGTGCGCTGACCGCCGGTTGTGCGACGTCACCGCCACGGCCTGCAGCGCCACCGGCTTTCTCCAGCCTCGAGCTCGCGGTTGCTGCGGAGAATCGGCGCATCCCGTTGCGCGTCGCCTATCCCCGTTCCGGACGTGCGCTGCCGGTGGTGCTGTTTTCGCATGGCGCGTATTCATCCAAGGATGACTACAACCCGATCCTGGATGCATGGGCGGCCGGCGGCTACGTCGTCATTTCGATGACGCATCGGGACTCCATCACGATGGGGGTGAAGCGCGCCACCAACGACCCGCGGTTCTTTGCGTGGCGGCTCGACGATGCCCGCGAGGTGCTGGGCCGGCTCGATGAAGTGCTTGCGCAGGTGCCGGGCCTGGCAGCCCGGACCGACACGACCCGCATCGCCGCCACCGGCCACTCATTCGGCGGACTGGTGTCGCAGACCCTGGGCGGAGCCACCTACTTCGACCCCATCACCAGCCAGACGGCTTCCCGCGCGGACGGCCGCGTGCGAGCAACCATCGTGTTCAGCGGAGCCGGGGTATTTGCACCGCTGCTGCGCCCGCAGGACTTCAAGCCCCTGTCCGGACCACTGCTGGTCACCGTCGGTACCAACGACCTGAAGCAGGCGCCGGACATGACCGGCTACGAATGGCGCAAGCAGCCCTACGATCTCGCGCCGGCCGGAACCAAGTACCTGCTGACCCTGGAGAGAGCCGACCACTACCTCGGCAGCCGCGTGGGGCGCGACGACTTGCCCAAGGATCCGAATGGTGACGCGTTGGTGCGCGCATTCAACGCCACATCGCTGCGATTCCTCGACGCGTACGTGAAGGGCGACAGGAAAGCGCTGGCGGCGCTGCAGCAGCGCGCCACAGTGAGTGGCGCGGCAGCAGCGACGCCGCGCGTGGCGCTGGAACCGCGGGCGCGCCTCGAGCGGAATTAGGCCCCGCGCCCGCCGCGCGAATGCGTCGGCGGCGGATGGCGTAGAGGAGCAGCGCGGGCAACAGCCGCGGATCGACGGAACCGCCGCCGCCCGATCCGGAATTGGCGGGCATGGACGGTGGTGCCGTGGCGGACGAGGCCGGGGGCGCGGGCGTGGGCGTGGGCGCGGGCGCCACCTCGTCCGACTGGATGTACGCGATGAGCTGGCTGCCATCGACGATCGCGGCGCCGCCGAGCACGCGCAGCCGGACCGTGAGCCACTCCGTGGGCTCTGCTGCCGTGTCGTCGATCAGCGGGACGGACGCGTACTTCACCCCGCTCTCGCCATCAGCCCACTCGACGCGGCCCGTGGTGGCGACGTAGTCGCTGCCGGCGGTGGCCAGCGGCGGGCCCACCGTACCCTCATCGGCCGTCGTGTACTCGAGCGTGACGGTGCCGCGGCTGCCCGCCGCGCGCACCAGCGGAATGCGCAGCGAACCGGCGGTTTCGCGAGCGGTCATCGATCCGAAGGACACCATGCCGGGCGAGTCGCCCGCATCGCCTCGCAGCCGGACGGCACCGCGCCCGGTCGCCAGGACCACGGTGTCGGCCGAGCCGACGGTCATCAGCGACGGCGCGCCGCCGTGGCCGAGCAGCTGAAGGCCCCCGTCCGGCACTGGCGTCCGCGGACGGCCCGCGGCATCGAACCGCGCCAGGCCGATCGTCGTGCCGGGCAGTGCCGTCCGGTCGGACGTGTAGAGCCACGCTTGAACGGCCACGCCGCCGTCGTCGGCCACGGCGACGGTCATGGGCTGGTACGACAACGGCTGCGCCGACCAGGGCGCACCGGCGACCGACAACCGCCCGAGACCCGCACCGTTGCCGAAACTGGCGTCGATGGCGCCATCTCGATCGAGGCGCGCGATCGCGATCGACTCGATGACCGCAGCCCCCTCCGAGGCGGGCAATCGTCCCGCCAGCGCGAGCACGATCCGGCCGTCCCGGTCGAGTGTCGCGCCGGCGACGGTGACTGAGAGGTCGGTGCGCCGCGTCGCCTCGCGCAGGCGCGCGGACAGGTCATCCGCCAGGTCGATCCGTCCCTTCGAGCCGCCGCTCGCCTCGACGGCGCCGTCTGCATTGATGCGCACCATTCCGCCACTGCCGACGACCATGACGCCGCCGTCCGGCCGCCGGGCCGCCGTGAACACCGAGCCGACGACTTCGTCCAGCATCGCGCCGCGGTAGGTGAAGCCGGCGTCCTCGCGGCCGTCCGGTCCGAGCCGGCGGATCCGCTCGGCGTAGGGATAGACGTCGCAGACGTTGCAGCCCTCCACGACCAGCGCGCCGCCGTCGGTCTGGGGAATCACGCCGAAGATCCAGTTGACGTTGCCGTCCTGCAGCAGCGTCATGCCCTCGGTGCCGTAGCGCGTATCCAGGGAGCCGTCCGCGCGCAGCCGCAGCGCCAGGTCCACGGGCTGGGCCGCCAGTCCGCCGATCGAGGACCGGGCGTCGGTACCGAGCCAGAGCTGGACGAGGATCGTGCCGTCGCGCTGCGGTCGCGCCAGCCAGGAGGCGGAAGTCTAGGCCTCGTTGCGAAACGGCAGGCGCGACAGGTCCACCGTCGCTTCCCCGGCGGCGCCCCAGGCCGGGTCCGGCCGGCCATCCGCCAGCAGCCGGCGGGACTTCAGCGCGATCCCCGCGCCGTCGCGGACGACGACCACGTCGAGCAACTGCCTGGACGGCAGCATCACCAGCTGGCCGCGGGCGTACTCGCGCAGGTACTCGCCCGCGCTGCCGAAGCCCGGGTCGAGGTCGCCGGGCGCCGCCGGGCTG
>JANPDV010000359.1:0-2685 GCA_031431655.1 Gammaproteobacteria bacterium
CGAACATCTCCCAGACCTTGCGGGCGCCGGGCGACAGCGCGAGGAATGCACCCGAGGTCGGATCGCGTGGGTTCTCGCGGTAGCCGGCAAACGTGCAGAGGAACTTCTCGCCGCCGTCGACGTGCGCGCCCGAGGCGTGCGCGGCCAGCAGGCCGTCGCCGCGCGAGTAGGGGTTGGCGTAGGAGCAAAGCGGGATCTTCGGTGTCAGGGTCTGCCAGAGCGCGGCGTTCGACGCATAGCCGCCCGACGCAAGCACCACATTGCGACCGGCGAATTCCACTTCGCCGTTGGGCGTGCTGACGCGCACGCCGGTCACGGCGCCGCGCGAGTCCTCGATCAGTGACAGCAGGCGATGTTGCAGACGCAGGTCGATGCGGCCGGCCTTAACCAGCCGGTCGTGGGCCGGCTTCAAAGCCTCCAGGATCGACACCCCCTTGTTGGTGCCGTAGAGATAACGACGGGTCGAGTACGCCTCATGCGCTTCGCCGGCCACCGGTGTGCCGGGGGCGGGCTTGAAGCCGAGATCGCACAGCCAGTCGATGGTGTCCGCGGCATGGTCCACCGTCAGGCGCAGCACGACCGGATCGATCTGGCCGTTGGCGATGCGCTGCGCGTCGCGATAGTGCTCGTCGGGACTGTCTTCGATGCCCATCTGGCGCTGCTGGCGGGTACCGGCCGCCGCGATCTGGCCTGACGACCAGAACAGGGTGCCGCCGACGCGATAGTCCGCCTCGAGTTGCAGAACCCGCGCGCCGCGCTCCGCAGCCCGGATCGCCAGTGGCAGCCCGGCTGAGCCTGCCCCAACGACAATGACATCCCAGACTTCAGCAGTTGATTTGCGAGTCGCCATCACGATCCTCCATTGACGACGGTATCCTAGCGGTGAATCGCGCGCTTGGCGCGACGACCACAGGGTTGACCAGTGCCAGGTAAGGACAAGCTGCGCGGAGTGCCGGATCATGGCGGGCAGCGGCGCCGCGTGCTGCGGTCCGCAGTGGCGCTCTGCGCAGCGTTGCTCGGAGGAAGGACAGTGATCTCTCGTTCCGAAAGCAGCCAGGCGGTTCCCGGCAGTCTCATGCTGTCGCGTTTCGGTGCCGAACGCGACGAGCTGGCTGCCGGCGCAAGATGGCGGGGCTTCACCGATCGCGTGATGGGCGGCGTGTCGGACGCCGACTTCGCGAAGTCGTTCGTCGAGGGTCGGCACTGCATCCGCATGACAGGCCGCGTGACGCGCGACCGCGGGGGTGGGTTCATCCAGATGGCACTGGATCTTGGCGGACGTTCCGGGTTGCTCGACGCCTCGGGCTATCGCGGCCTGGAACTGCAGGTGCTCGGCAACGACGAGATCTACAACGTCCACCTGCGAACGCCCGATTGCGGCTGGTACGACCAGTCCTACCGCGCGACGTTCCAGGCGAAGCCGGCCTGGACGGTCGTGCGATTGCCATGGGCGGAGTTCAAGCCGAACGATCTCGCGGCGCCGCTGGATCTCACCCGATTGCAGCGCATTGCCGTGCTCGGCTGGATGCGTGACTTCCGGGCCGACCTGTCGCTCGCCGAACTGTCGCTGTACCGCTAGGCGCTGCCCGTGGCCGTGCGATCGTTGTTTGCCACCCTCGTCGACGTCGGTCGTCTTGCCGGCGCAGGCAGCCAGCTGCTGAATCGCCGCCTGCTGCTCGAGGCCCGGCAACTGCGCGTCGACGATGCCGCCGGCCGGTCATGGTCGCGTGCGCACTATCCGTCGGGCTACACGTCGTACTGCTCGGTCAACCGGCTGCACGAGATCTCGCCAACTTTCGCCGAGCTTGCGCGGCGACTGCAGCCCGCGGTGCGACGATTCGCCGCTGCCCTGCAGCTGGATCTCAAGGGGCGCAGGCTGCAGATGACGGACTGCTGGGTCAATGTGATGGGGTCCGGTGCAGTGCACGGGCTGCACCTGCATCCGGCCGCCACGATCAGCGGCACCTATTATCTGCTGGTACCGCCCGGCTCGGCCGGACTCAAGCTCGAAGACCCCCGGCTGGATCGATTCATGGCTGCACCACCGCGGGCTGCGCGCGGCCGATCGGAGAGCTGGGTCACGGTGCCTGCGCGCACTGGGAGCGTTGTGTTGTTCGAGAGCTGGCTGCGGCACGAGGTGCCGATGCAGCGTGTCCGCGGCGAGCGGATCAGTGTCAGCTTCAATTACGGGTGGTTCTGAACGATGCGGGGCCTGCGGCAGGTGGCGGTGACTGTTGCACTGCTGGCTGCATCGATCGCGGTTGCCGACGGGCAGACCCTCGTTGCTCAGGGTCCCGCCAGCGCCGAGCGCCCGCGAACCTGCCTGGTGCTCAGCGGTGGGGGCGCCCGCGGCGCTGCCCATATCGGTGTCCTCAAGGTGCTCGAGTCAATGCAGATCCCGATCGACTGCGTCGTCGGCACCAGCATGGGCGCGATCATCGGCGCGGAACTCGGCGTTCGCGCCGGTTCCACGCTGCTGCCCACCGGGGCTGTCTTCGGGCAGCAGCTCGACGGCGTCCTGCAATCCCAGCTGGGCTCGCCGCTCACACGCGCTTCATTCGATGAGTTCGCCGTGCCATTCCGTGCGATTGCCACAGACATCGAGAGCGGCCGCATGACGGTGCTCGATCGCGGCAGCCTCAACGCGGCGGTAAGGGCCAGCATGTCCGTGCCAGGCTTGCTGGC
>JANPDV010000360.1:0-2549 GCA_031431655.1 Gammaproteobacteria bacterium
CGTACGCCATGAACTGGCCGCCATACGTCTCCGCCATCACCTTCGTCAGCGCTGCCGTCAAAGTCGTCTTGCCATGGTCAACGTGACCAATCGTCCCGACGTTGACGTGCGGCTTGGTGCGTTCGAACTTTTCTTTGGACACTGCAGGATCTCCTGGATCAACTCTCGAAAACTGCGAAAACCGAAACCCAAAACTCTTGCAAGACCATCTCCTGCGCCGTCTCTGGAGCTCACGACCGGGATCGAACCGGTGACCTCGTCCTTACCAAGGACGTGCTCTACCAACTGAGCTACGTGAGCCACTAAACCGTTGGAGCGGGTAGTGGGAATCGAACCCACGTCATCAGCTTGGAAGGCTGAGGTTCTACCATTGAACTACACCCGCACCCCTCATAACGTGGACCAGGGCCAACGTTGGTTGCACGGGCGAGCCCTTCGCCCCGCCTCTGCCGACTTTCTGCCTCGAATCGCAGGTTGACTCCCACCCCGCAGCCAGCTGGGCGGCTGGTGGAGGGGGTAGGATTCGAACCTACGAAGGCGTAAGCCGGCAGATTTACAGTCTGCTCCCGTTGGCCGCTTGGGTACCCCTCCGCGAAAAACGAGCCGCGTATTGTGATAACGACCCCCACCGGAGTCAATGCCGTTGGCGCGCCTTTTGCTGGTGGGAGGGAACTCCAGGGTCTCGGCGCCGGGGCGCACTGGGGTCATGGACCCACCCGGGGCTGCCGGCGCTCATATATCCGCGTGTCTATATAAGGTGTAGTGTCCGCCGCCGCATGACTGGTTCCCTCGACCCAATCGTCCTGTTCTTCCTGTTGGGCCTGCTTGCTGGCGTGGTCAAGGCGGATTTGAGGCTGCCGCCGGCCATCTACGAGTTCGTCAGCACGCTATTGCTGCTCTCGATCGGCATGAAAGGCGGGGTCGAGCTCGCCAGACAGCCGCTGCTCGGGCTGGTTCCCAAGGTCGGACTGGCCCTGTTGATGGGGGTCCTGCTGACTTTCGTTGCCTTTGCGCTACTGCGGCTGGTCGGTCGCCTCGACCGGATCAACTCGGCCGCCATTGCCGCGCACTACGGCTCAGTCAGCGTCGGCACCTTTGCGGTGGCGGTGGCCTTCCTGACCAATGCCGCCATTCCCTACGAGGCCGAGATGCCGCTGGTACTGGTGGTCCTGGAGGTCCCCGCCATCGTCATCGGAATCGTGCTCGCGAAGGGCATCAGCGCCGCAACTCCCTGGGGCGATGTCGCCCAGGAAGTCGTTTACGGCCGCAGTGTCATGTTGCTGATCGGTGGGCTGGTCATCGGCTGGATCGCCGGACCGGAAGGGCTGAAGCCGCTGGCGCCGCTGTTCTTCGACCTGTTCAAGGGGGTGCTGGCGATCTTCCTGCTCGAGATGGGGCTGATCGCCTCGGATCACCTCGGTGGCTTCCGGCGCCACGGGTTCTTCCTGGTGGCCTTCGCCGTGCTGGTGCCGCTGACGTTCGCCATGATCGGCATCGGCTTTGCCGCACTGATGGGCCTGTCTGCCGGCGGTTCGATCCTGCTGGCGACGCTGGCCGCCAGCGCGTCCTATATCGCGGCGCCAGCGGCGATGCGCTCCGCGGTGCCGGAGGCGAATCCGGCCCTGTCGCTGACGGCAGCGCTGGCCGTCACCTTCCCGTTCAACATCCTGTTCGGCATTCCGCTCTACCAGCGGCTGGTCGAACTGCTGCGAGGCTGATGCCATGGCCAGCGACACCACGCCCCACCACCGCAGAACGCTCGTGACCGTGGTCGCGGAAAGCGCGCTGGAGAAGGACCTGACTCGCGAGCTGGACGCGCTGGGCGTCAGCGGCTACACGATCACCGATGCGCGCGGTCGAGGCAGCCGCGGGAAGCGCAGCTCGAACTGGGCGCACAGCGGCAACATCCGCGTGGAAATCGTCTGCGACCAGCCACTGAGCCAGCAGCTGATGCAGCGGCTGCGCGACAAGTACTACGACAACTACGCGATGATCCTGTTCTCCCACCAGGTGGCAGTACTGCGCCCCGAGAAGTTCCGCTGAGCGAGCCTGCCGGCGGCCGGTCAGGTCCGCGGCGGGGCTGGCTTGTTCTGCCGTGCGTAGTTCTCGAGGCTCGAGGAAGACCCCTCGACGAACTTCTCGGGTGACTTGAGATACAGGGGAAAGCGCTTCTCGGCGACGCTGCGGATGTCCTCGGGCAACTGCTCGTAGCGCGTCACCTTGCAGATGAACGCCTCGTACAGGCAATGGCCGGGCGCGGTGCCCATCAGCATCCACGGCAGCCACGGCGTCACGCGCGTCCAGTTGCCGATGGCGTCGACGGTGGTCAGGGCCTGGTTCTGCATGTCGTCGAGCGACATGCTCCAGGACGTGTATTCGCTGGCCTGCACCATCGGGCCGGAGGATTCGCGCACCCACACCTTGGGGTCGAGCGCATTCGGGTAGAACAAATGCACGATGCGCGACATCAGCAGCCGGTCGTCCTGCACGCGCCAGTTGTACTGCAACGGACGCTTCTCGAGTTTCATGCTGGCGGCCGCGCGGTCGAC
>JANPDV010000361.1:0-12416 GCA_031431655.1 Gammaproteobacteria bacterium
GTGAACCAAAGCCGATCTGTGTGCGGCACAGCAAAAGTGTTGGTGCGCCAGCCGCCTCGGCCAACACCGATCGCAACGCGCGCGCGACGGCGTCGCCGTCCTGACCATCGATTTCTTTGCCGTCGACTTCACCAATCACACGCCAGCCGTACGCCTCGAAGCGCTTGCGCGTGTCATCGGCAAACCAGCCGGACACCTTGCCGTCGATGGAGATGCCGTTGTCGTCGTAGACGACGATCAGCTTGCCCAGCCCGAGCGTGCCGGCCAGCGACGCGGCTTCGTGGGAGATGCCCTCCATCAGGCAACCGTCACCGGCGAACACCCAGGTGCGGTGGTCAACGATCGTGTGCCCGTCGCGATTGAACTCGGCGCCGAGCAGGCGCTCCGCCAGCGCCATGCCCACGGCAGTGGCCAGGCCCTGCCCCAGCGGGCCGGTGGTGGTCTCGATACCCATCGACAGGTCGCGTTCCGGATGGCCCGCCGTGCGCGCGCCGAGCTGCCGGAAATTGCGCAGCTCATCGAGGCTCACGTCGTAGCCCGTCAGGTGCAGCAGCGAATACAGCAGCATCGACGCGTGGCCGTTGGAGAGCACGAAGCGGTCGCGGTCGACCCAGGACGGGTTGGCCGGGTTATGCACCAGCACGTCGCGCCAGAGCACTTCGGCGATGTCGGCCATGCCCATCGGAGCGCCGGGATGGCCGGACAGCGCCCGCTGCACGGCGTCCATTGAGAGGGCGCGGATCGCGTTGGCTAGGTCGCGGCGTTCGGGCATGGGGTACTTTCGGGACCCGGGGGGGCCTGCGAGGGGCGCGCATTGTCCCGCAGGGCCCGGCCCCGTTCAACGCGATTCTGTGAACCGCGTCCGTTGCCGGGGGGCGGCGCGGCACCGATGCTCCCGCTATAATGGACGCTTATCTCTTGGAGTCGCCTAACTCATGTCGAACGGCTACCTGTTCACGTCCGAATCCGTTTCCGAAGGCCACCCGGACAAGGTTGCCGACCAGATCTCCGACGCCGTGCTGGATGCGATCATCGCGCAGGACAAGCGCGCCCGTGTCGCCTGCGAAACCCTCGTCAAGACCGGCGTCGTGATCGTCGCCGGCGAGGTCACCACCAGCGCCTGGATCGACATCGAGGCGCTGGTTCGCAGGACCGTGCTCGACATCGGCTACGACTCCTCCGAGATGGGCTTCGACGGCGCCAGCTGCGGCGTGCTCAACATCATCGGCAAGCAGTCGCCGGACATCGCGATGGGCGTGGACCGCAAGGACGAGCGCAAGCAGGGCGCCGGCGACCAGGGCCTGATGTTCGGCTACGCCACCAACGAGACCGACGTGCTGATGCCGGCCGCCATCACGATTGCGCACCGCCTGGTCGAGAAGCAGGCGCAGGTTCGCAAGAAAGGCAAGCTGGCCTGGCTGCGCCCCGACGCCAAGAGCCAGGTCACGCTGCGCTACGAGAACGACAAGCCGGTGGCGATCGACGCCGTCGTGCTGTCCACCCAGCACAGCGACGACATCTCCACCAAGAAGCTGCGCGAAGCCGTCATGGAAGAAGTGCTGAAGCCGGTGCTGCCCAGGAAATGGCTGCACAAGGGCACCAAGTACCACATCAACCCGACCGGTCGATTCGTCATCGGCGGTCCGGTCGGTGACTGCGGCCTGACCGGCCGCAAGATCATCGTCGACACCTATGGCGGCTTTGCCCGCCACGGTGGCGGCGCGTTCTCGGGCAAGGACCCGTCCAAGGTCGATCGCTCGGCCGCCTATGCCGCGCGCTATGTCGCCAAGAACATCGTGGCCGCCGGTCTCGCGGACCGCTGCGAGGTGCAGGTGTCCTATGCCATCGGCGTCGCCGAGCCCACCTCGATCATGGTCGAGACCTTCGGCACCGGAAAGATCGCGCGCGACAAGCTGACCGCGCTGGTCCGCAGGCACTTCGATCTCACGCCCTACGGCCTGCGCGAGATGCTGGATCTGGTCCGACCGATCTACCAGAAGACGGCCGCCTACGGCCACTTCGGCCGCGAGGAGAAAGAGTTCTCCTGGGAACGCACCGACAAGGCCGCGGCCCTCGCCGCCGACGCCGGCATCAAGCGCGCGCGAGGCTGAAGCAACCGACGATTCTATTTTCAAGGGGTGCGCCCGAGGGGCGCTGCAGCGAACGAAGGAGTTCGGACCGCAAGGTCCGGGCACCGAAGGTTCACCAGGCTCGGGAGGCACCTCACAACATGGCAACGGCGCTCGTTAACCTCTTCAACTGATTGTTGAACTTAACGGAGACGACTGCATGAACGCTGTGATTCAACCCAAGCCCAAGGCTGTACCGGCCGGCAACGACTTCAAGGTCGCTGATCTGTCGCTGGCCGATTGGGGCCGCAAGGAAATGACGATTGCCGAGACCGAGATGCCCGGTCTCATGGCCATCCGCGAGGAATTCGCCCCCACCCAGCCGCTGCGCGGCGCGCGCATCACCGGCTCGCTGCACATGACCATCCAGACGGCCGTGCTGATCGAGACACTGCAGGCGCTCGGCGCACAGGTGCGCTGGGCCTCGTGCAACATCTTCTCGACGCAGGACCATGCGGCCGCCGCCATCGCGGTGCGCGGCACGCCGGTCTACGCCTACAAGGGCGAGAACCTGCGCGAGTACTGGGAGTTCACCCACAGGATCTTCGAGTGGCCCGACAACGGCTACTCGAACATGATCCTCGACGACGGCGGCGACGCCACCCTGCTGCTGCACCTCGGCACCAAGGCCGAGTCGGACATCTCGGTGCTGGGCAAGCCGGGCAGCGAGGAAGAAGAGCATCTGTTCGCCACCATCAAGGAGACGCTCAAGCGCGATCCGAAGTGGTACTCCACGCGCCTGAAGCACGTGAAGGGCGTGACGGAAGAGACCACCACCGGCGTCAAGCGCCTGTACCAGATGGCCAAGGACGGCGAGCTCGCCTTCCCCGCCATCAACGTCAATGACTCGGTCACCAAGTCCAAGTTCGACAACCTCTACGGCTGCCGCGAGTCGCTGGTCGACGCCATCAAGCGCGCCACCGACGTGATGATCGCCGGCAAGGTCGCCGTGGTCTGCGGCTATGGCGACGTCGGCAAGGGCTCGGCCCAGGCGCTGCGCGCGCTGTCGGCCCAGGTCTGGGTGACGGAAGTCGACCCCATCTGCGCGCTGCAGGCCGCGATGGAAGGCTATCGCGTCGTCACGATGGAGTACGCGGCCGACAAGGCCGACATCTTCGTCAGCGCCACCGGCAACTTCCATGTGATCAACCACGATCACATGAAGAAGATGAAGAACAACGCCATCGTCTGCAACATCGGTCACTTCGACAACGAGATCGATTGCGCGTCGCTGAAGCAGTACAAGTGGGAGAACATCAAGCCGCAGGTCGACCACATCATCTTCCCGGCGGCCAATGGCCAGCCCGAGAAGCGGATCATCCTGCTGGCCGAAGGCCGGCTCGTGAACCTGGGCTGCGGCACCGGCCACCCCAGCTACGTGATGTCCTCGTCGTTCGCCAACCAGACGATCGCCCAGATCGAGCTGTTCACGCGCACCAAGGACTACCCGGTCGGCGTGTATGTGCTGCCAAAGCATCTCGATGAAAAGGTGGCCCGGCTGCAGCTGAAGACGCTCAGCGCGCAACTCACCGAGCTGACGGACCAGCAGGCGCGCTACATCGGCGTGTCGAAGCAGGGGCCGTTCAAGCCGGAGGCGTACCGCTACTAGGGCGACTGCCTGTCTGCATTCGCGTGGCTTGAGCGCGAATCAAGAGCCCGCTGTGCCGCAAGGTGCCGCGGGTTTTTTTGTTGGAGGCGGTGACACGTTGCCCGACCAGGCGCTGCGCGAACCCTCTGCCCTGGCCTGGGTGACGGAGGCGGAGTCCATCTACGCGCTGCAGGCCTCGATGGAAGGCTATCGCGTCGTGCCGAGCGGAAAGTACTGTCAAAGGCTCTACTCACTGCAATCTGCGTCAGTGAGCTGATGACGCTGGCGCTCGGGCCCCTCCATCGCGCGACGGGCGGCGCCTGCTGGCGCCGCCCGCGCGCGTTCGATCAGGTGTGCTGGGGTTCAGGGCGCCGCGTCATCCAGCAGGATCAGCCCAAGCGGCGTGCCGCTACCCACCGCATCACGAGCGGCATAGGTGTACACGCCACCGTTGACGACCTGAATCGTCGCGGGGCCAATCGCGGCGGTCTTGCTGCCAGTCGGCGTCACCACGACGTCATAGCGCCCGGCCGCGAGATTGACGTATCCGGTGTCTGCCTTGAACGGGACGTTGCTGAACGCCGGGGTGGCCGAAGCGATCGAGGTGCCGGGAGCCACGACGTAGAGATCGACGCCGCCGGCCGAGGGTGAGGCGTGCACGATCCGAACTCGCGCCTGCGTCGCAACGCGACGCCGATCGTCTCGCAGCACCAGCGGTTCGATCGCCGCAAGGCGCCCGACCGCATAGACGGAGCTTTCCGTGCCGGCCGCGAGCGTCACATTCGCATTGATGGCGATGACACCCGGATTGCTCGCCGGACTCACCTTGACGTTGTACGTTGCGCCCGGCACCTCCACGAACGGGGTTGCCTGAGGGAACGACAGCGTCGGCACCAGCGGTGCAGCCGTGTTGTCATTCGCGACCACCCGCACGGCGGGGGTATCCGGTGACGCGTGGACGACGCGCACGCGCGCTGGCGCCGCGCGATCGAGCAGGTTGATCGTGCCGCCGGCGGTCGACGTTGCCAGCAACGTAATCGGTGACGTCCCCGTCGTCGTGTTCTGGACGGCCGATATGAGCAGGTCGGCGCCCGCATCGAGGCGCACCGTGCCTGAATCGAATACGACAGTTTGCGGGGCGCCGGCCGGCGTCACCCGGATCTGGTAATCGCCTGCGGGGACGTTGACGGGGCCCAGGATTTCCTTGAAGGAGAACGTACCCGTAGGCGCGCTCGCGGCGAGATTGGCGTTGGGTGCCGTGACGTACACGGCGACGCGCGGCGCATTCGGTGCGGCGTGCACGACCTGCAGTCGAGTGCTCCCGGCCGGCACGGCCGAGGCGTCGCGCGTCACGATCAACGGCTCGAGCGAGGCGACGCGGTTCACCGCGAGCACGGCGGTGCGTGAACCCTGCGCGAGCGACAGGTTGGCAGGTCCGATGACCACTGGACGGCTCGAGCCGGGCAGCACGCCGCGGACCGTCAATTCAGCCGTGCCGCTGGACACGAGCTGGTTAGGCACATTGCCCTTGAAATCGAGCGCGTTGCCGAACGGCAGACTATTGAGGGAAACGTCGACTGCGGGCGCATCGGCGGAGGCGTGAATGACGCTCAATTCCGCCGTATTCGCGAGCGGATTGGGGGAGTCGCTGTCGCCGCAAGCGGCGAGGCCAAAGGCGGTGATAGAGGCGAGTGCGACGAGATTCGCCCGCCGGTTGCTGTTCCATAGCATTGGGGTGTCTCCTGACTGGTTGACCGACTCCCCCTTTATCGCGGGCGCGGTGCAATCGGATTCAACGCCGCGCAAGCCGAGCCCGCATGCTCGGTGCCGAGCGCTTCAACTCGCGCGAGCGACGACGACGATGCGGCTGCGATCCGACACGACGACGCCCCCTGGCCGCTCGAGCGTCACGGCGAACATCAACGGCGTACCGACCGGGAGCTTGGCGCGAATCGGCACCACGATTTCGTCGCCGCGGCCGATCGCATCGAACACGCCCCCATCGATCGGATAGCGCGCGTCACGGCGGCCGTCGAAGATCCAGAGCTGGTACTGCTCAAAGCTCGGATCGTTGCGACGCAGGCCGGTAAAGCGCATGTAGCCCGTCTGACGCTCCTCGTCCCAGATCACGTCACCCTTGACGCCGATGCCGGTCGGATCAGCGCCGGGCGCCCAGTTGCGCCTCATAAGGAATCGCTCATTGGCGAGCAGCCGCGCCCGGGCCGCGACCGGATCGTCGCCCGCTGCGGCCGCGCGCTCGGCGGGCTGCGCCGGGGTCGCGCCCCGGTCGGGCGAAACCGACACCGGTGCAGGACGGTCTGCCGCCGCCGTCGTGGGCTCCGTAGACGAGGTGCCCGCTTGACGAGCGCCCGCAGGCGCCACCGGCTGGCTCTCCGGATCCGGAGCAGACGGGCCGCGAAACACCAGGATCACTGCGAGTCCCGCAGCCAGCGCCCATCCGGCAAAAGCTCCGGTAACCGGCCGACGTGCGCGCGCCAGCGTGGCCGGCGCGGCCGCTGGAGTTGCTGCGGACGCGCGCCCGGCGACCTGCGCGCGCGCCGGCGCGAAATAGCGGTCTGCCGAGCGCAGGATCTGTGTCTTGAGCGGCTCCGGCAGCGGCTCTGCTGGGCGCTGCAACGCAAGGGTCAAAGCCGCGGCCGCCTGTTCGAAACTGTCGTCCAGGCGCACGTTGTACTGACCGGTCAGGCGTTCGAGTTCCAGCGCTTCGTCGAGCGCCAGCACTCCCACCGCACGATCGACGGCCAGTTCGAGCAGCCGGGCGCGCTCCAGATCGTTCATGGTACCGATGGTCATAAGTCGCCTCCCCCCGAAGCGATTCCGAGCGCTTGTCTGACTCTGATGAGGCCCCGGCGGATCGCAGTCTTGACCGTGCCGATGGGCAGTCGCTCGCGCTCGGCGATTTCAGCGTGCGACAGACCGAAAGTGATGGACAGATCCAGCAGACGGCGCTGCGCGAGTGGCAACTCGTTCAGGACCTCGAGTGCAAGCCGCGCTTCCGTTACCCGCTCGGGTAACTGCCCGGAGTCGGCAAGATCGTCGGCGAAGCCGTCGATAGGTACCTCGCGATCGCGGCGATTGCGATGCGCGCGTTGTCGATCGATCAGCCGGCGACGCGCGATCATCATCACGAACATCGGTTCGACGAACCGGCCAGCGTCGAAACGAGCCGCGCTGCGCCAGAGATCGAGGAAGATCTCCTGAATCGCGTCCTCGGCGTCCGCGGCGTCTTGCGTGCGGCGCCGAGCGAGGGCGGCCACGGCGGGGCCATAGCGCTGCAGGCATTGCTCGATCGCGCGAGCCTCGCCGCGTGCGACGGCGGGCAGCACCGGCTCGAACGAATCGGCCGTGCCGGCAACCCAGGCAACGGCCGCGTCGCCCACGGCGGGGCCAGCGGCGCCGGTGCCTGATTCATTTCCGGGGTGACCGGGTTCGCGCTTGCTGACCATCACTTCAACCTTATCGGCCACGCCCCGGAAGCGGATTCAAGGGCCGAGTGCGGATAGTAAACTTTCCAAGCCTCTGCTGATTGCGACGGCCAGCGCGGCGGCAGCGCCTGGAGCAGCCTGCCCTGCCGCGGCGCCAGTGGCAGCGCCCGCGTGGCCAACTGGTTACGCGCCGCATCCGCTTGCGCACCTTGGGCAAACGCGATTGCGTTCCGCAGGTCCCTGCTCGACTGCCTTGCGGTCGCGCAGCTCAGCAGCCTGCCCCTTGGCGATCAGCGCTTGGCGGTCCGCGAGATTTCCCCGATGCCGGACCTGCGCGGCCTGGCCGCAGCAAGCTCCGCGTCAAGCTCAGCCTGCTCCGCGAGCATTCCAAACTACTTCATGATCAGGTCCGTACTGCCCGTGTCTGCGCATGCGACGGAATTGAACACTCGCCGCGTATAGCTGCTGTGAGCGCCGTGCCTGGTCCAGAGACGCTGCGCACCAAACGCTTGTGGGATGTGTCTGACAGAAGATTCCGTTTGGGTCTGGGTCGGTAATCCGGCAAGGCCCGTACCATGACGCAGACTCTACGGACGTCACTGGAGACATACGCATGGGAGGGGAGCCCTCCGCCGAGCCCGCGCGTGTGCATCTGCACATGCCGATCGACGTTCGCAGTACGTCGCTGGCAGTGATCGCGTTGCTGGCGAGCGTCTATGCGCTGCACTGGGCTGCCGCCGTGTTCATTCCGCTGCTGTTCGGAGTGATGGTCAGCTATGCGTTATCGCCAGTCGTGGACCGGTTGCAGCGCTGGCACGTACCGCGTGCGCTCGGCGCGGCGGCACTGCTGCTGCTCGGCGTGTCCGGCTTCGCATCGATGGCCTATTCGCTCAGCGACGACGCTGCTGCGCTGGTGGAATCGCTGCCCGATGCTGCGCAGAAGCTGCGCGAGTCGTTGCGTACCGCCAGCAAGGCGCCCGCGGGCGCCATGCAGAAGGTGCAGAGAGCAGCCGCGAAGATCGAACAGGCAGCAGAAGAAAGTGGATCCGTTGCGCCATCGGCCGGCAGAGGCGTCGCCCGTGTGCAGATCGAACGGCGGCGCTTCAACGTCAAGGACTATCTTTGGAGCAGCACGCTTGGCCTGGTCGGCTTCGTCGGTCAGGCGGTCATAGTGTTCTTCATTACTTTCTTCCTGCTGGCGTCGGGTGACGGTTTTCGCCGCAAGATGGTCACGATCGCCGGGCCCAGCTTCAGCAAGAAGAAGATCACGATCCAGGCGCTCGACGAGATCACCGGGCAGATCCAGCGCTATCTGCTGGTGCAGGTCTTCAGCAGCGTACTGGTCGGACTGGTGACCTGGGTCGCGCTGCTGTGGATCGGCGTGGAACTCGCGGCCGTGTGGGGTCTCGTTGCGGCTCTATGCAACCTCGTGCCTTACCTCGGATCGATAGCAACTGCTGCCGGATTGGCGCTGGTCGGGCTTCTGCAATTCGGAACGCCCGGCATGGCGCTGTTGCTCGGCGGCGTGTCGCTGGTCATCCACACCGTCTCCGGACAACTGCTCACCCCCTGGCTGACGAGCCGTGCCAGCCGGATGAACCCGGTTGTGATCTTCGTCGGTGTGCTCGCCTGGGGCTGGTTGTGGGGCATCTGGGGGCTGCTGCTCGGCGTGCCGGTACTGATGGTCGTCAAGGCAGTATGCGACCGAATCGATGACTTGAAGCCGATTGGCGAGCTGCTCGGCGAATAGCAGGTCCGGGTGCAGCCGCGCTCGCGTGCTGGCTGTCAGATTCCACCTACTCCGTTCGTCGTCAATCTGGCAGCGGATCCCCGCTATCCTGAGACTCCGTCACAAGGAGAAAAAACATGCTTTACACCATCGCAGTCATCCTCGTCGTGCTCTGGCTTCTGGGTCTCGTGACCTCGTACACCATGGGCGGATTCATCCACGTGCTGCTCGTCATCGCAATCGTCGTGGTGCTGCTCAACGTGATCCAGGGTCGGCGACTCTAGCAGCCTCAGGCATGAACACGGCAAAGATGGTGGCGCTGGCGCTGATCGTGGCTGGCGCGCTGGCGCTCGTTTACGGCGGCTTCAGCTACACGCAAGAGACTCACGAGGCCAAGATCGGGCCGCTCGAGTTGTCGATCCAGGACAAGCGGCACGTCAATGTGCCGGTCTGGGCCGGCGTTGCCGCAGTTCTGCTGGGCGGCGGACTGCTGTTCGTTGGCGGCCGACGCGCGTAGCGACTGGCTCCGGCGTTGGTCGGCGCATCTGACCTTTGCGCGGACGAGTAGCGAGCGGATCAGCATGGCCCGCATAGCGCGGTGCCGCAAGGTGCCGCGGGCTTTGCTTTGGTGGCAAGCCGTCGGCCGATCGCATCGCGCAACGGCTGGCCACGCTTGCGCAGCAGCGTCAGCCCATCGCCGATCGGCACCAGGGACAGATCGACGCGGGTATCGCGGTGCACGTGATCGTTGAACGCGCGGATCGCCTGCGTATTCGCATCGTTGACTTCCGGCCGCGCGACGTCGCCGCTCCACAGGGTATTGTCGACGCAGATGATGCCGCCGGCGCGCAACAGCCACTGCAGCACCTGCCCCTGCTCCGGGGCGAGCTGCATGTTGGCCTCGGGCATCGCCGCGGTGGTCGCGCGCAACTGCGCCAGCACGGCCGGCTCGCACAGGCTGTGGTCGAGCAGGTAGCGATGCACCTCGGGGGTGAGGCTCAGCGTCTGTTGCGACATGGGCAGGACTCCTGGCGCCGTTCGGCGGCTGCACGATGCGAGCCCGGGACGGGGCCCGCGGCGCGCGGATCCTTTATCACGCTCTGCTAGCATCGTGCCATGCGCTCGACGCGACTGGTTCACCTGACCGACACGCATCTTTTTGGCGATGCGACCGCCCGGCTGCGCGGTGTCTGCACCGCCGAGTCGCTGGGCAGGGTGCTGCGCCACGCGGCCGCGAGCCTGAGCGCCGCAGACGCGATCCTGGCCACCGGCGACCTGGTCCAGGACGACGCCACTGGCTACGCGCAGCTGCGAGAGCAGCTCGCGCCGCTCGGCAAGCCCGTGCTGTGCCTGCCCGGCAACCATGACGCTCTTGGGACCTGGACGACTGCGCTGGCGGGCGCGCCGTTCCGCACCGGGCAATGGCACGACTTCGGCGCCTGGCGCATCGTGATGCTCGACAGCGCCGTCGCAGGTTCCGACGCCGGCCACCTCGGCACGGCACAGTTCGACGTGCTCGACAGCGCGCTGCGCGGCGCGGCGGAGCGTCCGACGCTGGTCTGCGTCCACCACCAGCCCGTGCCGATGGGCAGCCGCTGGATCGATGCCATCGGCATCGACAACGGCTCTGAACTACTTGCCGTGCTGCGTCGCCACCCGCAAGTGCGGGGGGTGCTGTGGGGCCATGTTCACCAGGCGTTTGATACCGAGCGCGACGGATTGCGGCTGATGGCAACGCCGTCGACCTGCTTTCAGTTCGCGCCGCGCGTCGACGAATTTGCGGCGGACGATCGCCCACCGGGCTATCGAGTGCTCGAACTGCACGCCGATGGCCGGATCGATACGGAGGTCCGATGGGTCGGCTGATCCGCCGGGCTGGTCTTGCGCTCTCGCAACTCGCCTGCGTGGCGCTGCTGTTGTTGCCGACTACGGCCACAGCGCGTGTTGCCAAGGGGAGCGACGCGGCGAAGCCGGCGACCGACGACGCGGTCGTGTGGGTGCTGCGCGGAACGCGCGGCACGGTGCACATCGTCGGCTCGGTGCACCTGCTCGATGCCGCCCAGTCGCCGCTGCCGGCGACGGTGCTGGCTGCCTACGACGCGGCGCAGCGCATCGTCATGGAGATCGATCTGGACGATCTCGACGCCGGCGCCGCGACTCAGTTCACCGCCCGCTACGGCATGATCGCGACCGACGCACCGGACCTGCCGGCGCAGCTCGGTCCGCGCGACTGGCAGCGGCTGCTGCAGGCCTGCGCGCACGTCTCGGTGCCCTGCGAGTCGCTGAACCGGCTGGAGCCGTGGGCGCTGGCACTGCTGTTGTCGGTTTCGGCGCTGACGCAGCAGGGCCTGGATCCGCAGCTGGGCGTCGAGGAGCAGATCAAGAGCCGCGCGCAGCGCGACGGCAAGGGCATAACTGGGCTGGAGACGCTGGAGTATCAGCTCGGCCTGTTCGACAGCCTCACGCCCCGCGATCAACGCCTGCTGCTGCAACAGGCCGTTGCCGACATCAACAGCGGCGAGCTGGAGTTCGATCCACTGACAAGCGCCTGGCGCCGCGGCGATCTGCGGAAACTGGAGCGGCTGCTGTTGCGCGAGTACCGGCGGTCTCCCGGCCTGTATGACGCGCTGGTCTACCGCCGCAACCGCAATTGGGTGCCGCAGGTTCGCGCGCTGCTGGACGCCGACGGTGACACGCTGCTGCTGGTCGGCACGCTGCACCTCGTGGGGCCCCGCGGGTTGATCGCACTGCTGCAAGCCGAGGGACTCGTCGTGACGCGCGTCCGCAATCGTCCGTCGCTGCTGACCGGGCAGCGTCCTGAGCCCGACGCCAGACAAGGCAGATGACCCGTGCGCATCTTCCTCGCTTTCCTGGGTCTGTTCGGCATCGGCTTCGCCGCCGTGGCACTGCTGGCCTACCCGCTGTGGACCTGGCTGTTCCCGTTTTTCGGCTTCCCGTTTCACCGCTTCGCCAGCCGCGTCGGCATGGTGTTCCTGCTGCTGGGCTTCGTGCTGCTCGCGCGGCGCATGGCGCTGGCGGACCGGACCAGCCTGGGCTACGGCCTGCCACGGCGCGAGTTCCTGCGCGAAGCGGGACTCGGCCTGCTGCTGGGCGTGGCGACGATGCTGCCGGTGGTGCTGGCGATGGTGGCGTTCGACATGCGCAACCTGCGCGATGGCGTGACGCTCTCCGCACAGACCTGGGCGACGCTGGCGCTGAAGGGCGCGCTGTCGGGGCTGGCTGTGGCGCTGATCGAAGAGACCTTCATGCGCGGTGCGATGTTCACCGGTATCGCACGCGAGTCCGGTGCGCGTGCTGCGATCCTGCTGACGTCGGCGCTCTATGCGGTCGCACACTTTCTCGGCAAGTACCGCATACCGCCGGAACAGGTCGGTCCGGGCAGCGGCATCGAGATGATCGGCGGCTGGTTCCAGGCACTGGGCAACCCGTCCAACATCGTCGACGCCTTCCTCAGCCTGTTCCTGGTCGGTGTACTGCTGGGGATGGTGCGCGCACGGACCGGC
>JANPDV010000362.1:0-17780 GCA_031431655.1 Gammaproteobacteria bacterium
GGCGGTTTGCGGTCCCTTCAATACTTCGATGCGCTCGACATCGTGGAAGCTGCTCGGTCGACCGCCGACCAGAGGTGCGCCGTCCATGAAGATCGTCGCCGCAGACGACAGGGTCGAGGAGTTGCCGATGTTCAGGCCGCGCATGACCAGGGTGAACGTGTCGCGGGCCCGGCGGAAGCCGAGCGTCTCGCTCATCGAGAAACCTGGCGTGACTCGCTGCAGGTCGTTCAGGTCCCTGATGTTGTACGCGGCGATGGCTTCGGCGGACACAGCCGAGATGGAGATCGGCACCTCGAGAAGGGACTCCTCGCGCTTGCGCGCGGTCACTGTGACCTCCTCCAGCTCGAGCTTCGACTGGGCCGCAGTCCCCTGCGCGATGGCGGGTTGCGACGATCCGAATGCCGCAACGAGTGCCGCAGCGATCGGCACGCTCATTCTCATGATGCCGCTCTCGTTGGCCGGCCGGGTGTTGTCAAAAAGTCCCACGGTGAGATCCCCCTAGACTAAAGACGTCCTCGAGCTGACGGACGTGTGGTGAAAAGCTTCGTGTCCAAACCAGATCGCGACGCGGCTGTCCCGCTGTCTTGAGGCTCAGTGTGAGGCCCCGTTGCTGTGCATTTATCCGAACTGCACATGCCTCCCCTCCTGCCGAGCGCATAGATGCTGCCCGCGGGTGTCGCGGTGAAACTACAACTCGAAAGGGCGCGCCGTGCCCGTCTCGTTGGATAGAGGTAAGTTATCGATGCTGTCGCAAGTTGAATCACCGCCGCCACGGCGGGTGGTTAAATTTAAAGGTTGACCCGGGCGCGAGCTGCTTTCGCCGGCGCATGGCGCGACGGAGGGATTCAGTATTGACCGTGCACGCGCGTCGCACTCACGGGGACGGGCTGCGCTCCCCGAGGCTCTGCAGCGCCGTGCAGGCGCCCACATTGGTGATCAGTGCCTGTTGCCGCAGGAAACGGGTGAGCGCCCGGGGCCCGATCCGCGACGGACCGACGCCCGAGTACTTGAAGGAAGTCTTTTCCGCATCACGCAGCACGGCACCGTTCAGTGTCGTGTCCTGCAGACTGACGCCGCCCGCGTGCAGGCGCTCCCCGATCGCGGCAGCGGCATGGTCCGTCTTCGCGATCACAGCGGCAGAGAGGCCAAAAATCGAATCGTTCGCCAGCTGCACGGCATCATCGACAGTCTCATAGCGCATCACGGGGATCACCGGACCGAAGGTCTCCTCCCGCATGATCTCCATCTCGTGCGTGACTTCGGTCAGCACCGTGGGTCTCATGTACAGACCCCCACCGAGCTGTTGCGACTTGCCCCCGGTTATCAACCGTGCGCCGCGGGCGATGGCGTCGTCGATCTGTGCATCCACGATGGCGGCCTGTCGGGGCAGGATGAAAGGCCCGATATGCCCCTTGTGCATATCCGGGTAATTCAGTTCGATGGCTTCGCACTTCGCGACCAGGCGATGCACGAACTCGTCGTGCACGGCTGCCTGGACGTACACCCGCTCAATGGAGAAGCACATCTGGCCAGTGGCAAAGATGGCGCCGCGCACCACGGCCTCTGCTGCGCGCTCCAGGTCGGCATCCGCCGTGATGATCGCGGGATCCTTGCCGCCGAGCTCCAGGAACGCCGGTATCAGCCGTCGACCGCATTGCTCCGCCACGAGACGTCCCGTGGCCACGCTGCCGGTGAAGCAGACGGCGTCCACCTCGTCGATCAGCGCGCGGCCCGTATCGGGGCCGCCGACGACGTACTGCAGGACAGAGGCCAGTTCCGGTACTCGCTCGAGGGTCCGGCGGAGAGGCTCGACGAAGCGCGGTGCCACCTCGCTGGGCTTGATGATGACCGCGCAGCCGGCAAGCAGTGCGGGAACCGCATCGACGAGCGACATCGCGAGCGGGAAGTTCCACGGACTGATGACGCCGACCAGTTCGAATGGCACGAGGTTGGTGCGGAAGCGGATCGTGGCTGCGGAACTGGAGGCCCCCTCGAGAGCCGCGGTTGCCATGGCTGCCGGCGCCCTGGCGGCCCAGGCACGCAACGTGGCGACCAGGCCCGCGGGGCTTTCGAGTGAGAGGCGGTAGCGGCCGGTGTCGATGCATTCGGCCGCAGTGATGGCTTCGCGATCGCGGTCGATTTCCCCGGCCCAGCGGATCAACGCGGCGGCACGCGCCTCGACGCCGGCCCCGTGCCACGCTCGCTGGGCCGATCGCAGTCGAGCGCACGTGCCGGCCAGTTCCGCGCTCGACGGTGGGCGAAAACGATAGTCCACCAGGCCCGTTCGCGGGTTGATGACGCCGATGGTGGCCGCGGGCGAGAGAGGTACGACTGGATTCATGAAATCCTCGAGGCAGGCGGATCGCAGTTGAGGCGGATGTGGTGCGCGGACTCACCGCGCGCGTCCGTCGCGCATCAGCGCCCGATATCCCCCACCTACCTCAGCACACGCCTGCCGGACGTGTTATCGAGAATAGGCATCAGGTCATAGGCGCCTCGTATCACCCTGCCTCCGGGTTGCGGGCAGTATCTGCGGCAGAGCGCACGACGAGCAGTCGCCGCGGTCCGCATGCGCGCAGCGAGAATGCCCATATGTCTACGCTGCATTGGACGCTCGGTGGGCCCCTGCCTATGATCGCGCCGGGTCTCAATGATTGCCCGGGACGGACGCGACTGCCGATGCAACTCGGATTCTTCACGATGCCGTTGCACCCCGCGCAGAAGGACCTGTCCCTGAGCTACGCGGAGGACCGGGAAGCGATCCTGCTCGCCGAAGAGTGCGGCTACGTCGAAGCATTCGTCGGCGAACACGTCAGCGACCGCGCCGAGCCGGTGACCTCGTCGATCGTCTTCCTCGCGAGCCTCGCCTACGCGACGTCCCGGATGCGCCTCGGCACGGGGACCGTGAACCTGCCCAACGGGCACCCCGCCGCGATCGCGGCCCAAATTGCAATGCTCGATCACCTGCTGGGCGGCCGGCTGTTGTTCGGCGTGAGTCCGGGCGGGCTGCGTTCGGACATGGAGGTCTTCGGCAATCTCGATGCCGACCGCACGGCAATGTTCCTCGAGTGCATCGACCAGATCCTGGGGATCTGGTCCGGAGAGCCGCCCTACAACCTGTCCGGCCGGTTCTGGAACGTCACCACGAAACAGACGCTCATGGCGGACATCGGCCAGGGCGTGATCATCAAGCCGCTGCAGGTGCCGCATCCACCGATCGTCGTCACCGTCGTGGCGCCGTACTCGAAGGGCGTCGCTTCCGCGGCAGAGCGGGGCTGGACGCCTATTTCGGCGAACTTCCTGCAGCCGAAGTGGGTGGCGACCCACTGGCCGCTCTATGCGCAGGGACGCATCAAGGGCGGCTACCCGGTGTCGCCAGCGGACTGGCGCGTCGCGAAGAGCGTATTCGTTGCCGATGACGAGCGGACGGCGCGCCAATACGTGTACGGCGAGGACAGCCCCTACAGGCTCTACTTCCGCCAGCTCATGCGCAAGCTCCTCATCGGCGGCCGCGCAGATCTGTTCAAGCACGATCTCGCCATGCCGGACTCCGACGTCACGCTCGACTACGTGCTCGATCGCCTCGTGATCTGCGGAAACCCGGAGGGAGTGGCGCGGCGGCTCGTCGAATTTCGCGACGAGATTGGCGACTTCGGCACGCTCCTCTACGCCGGCCACGACTGGGTCGATCCCGCACTCGGCAAGCGCTCGATGCAGCTGATGGCGCGCGAAGTGATGCCGCGCGTCAACGCAGCGCTCGGTATCCTCGCTGCGACTTCGGGCGGTTCGGCGGGAGCCGCGGGTTCGCGGCCGGCAAGCGCGTGAGCGTGCGATGCCGCTTTCGGAAGACACCGGGCGCGAGTTCCGCAACGCACTCAGCACGTTCGCAACCGGCGTCACCGTGGTCACGACGCGCGCGCCCGACGGGACGCCACACGGCCTGACCGTGAACTCCTTTGCCGCCGTGTCGCTCGAGCCGCGCCTGATCCTCTGGAGCCAGTCTGTGCGTGCCGCGACCGCCGACGTGTTCGGTTTAGCGACTTTTTTTGCAGTCAACGTGCTCGGCCTGGATCAGCTCGACCTCGCGCGGCGTTTCGGGCGGCAGTCGCCGGACAAGTTCACCGGACTCGGCGTGCGGTACGGCCTCGGCGGCGCGCCGTTGCTGACCGGTGCCGTGGCGACGTTCGAGTGCTCGGCGTCCACGCGCTACCCGGGCGGCGATCACGTGATCCATGTGGGCCTCGTCGAGCACTTCGCCCATACGGCGGGCCGGCCGCTGCTGTTTGCAGGCGGCCGTTATCAGCGCGGCCACGACCTCGAATTGCGCCCCGACCCCGACGCGGACCTCGCAGCGGCCTGGGACGGCCTGTCGTGAAGGAAGCCGGATCCATGAAGCGCAAGGTCATCATCACCTGCGCGGTGACCGGAGCGATCCACACGCCGTCGATGTCGCCGCATCTGCCAGTCACGCCCGATCAGATCGTCGCGGATGGTCTGGCCGCGGTGGAAGCCGGTGCGGCGATCCTGCACCTGCATGCGCGTGATCCGCAGACGGGCCGTCCGGATCAGACTCCGGAGGCGTTCGCGCGCTTCCTGCCGGAACTCGCGAGCCGCACGGACGCCGTGATCAATCTCACGACGGGCGGCAGCCCGTTCATGCGCGTCGAGGAACGGCTGCGTCCCGCGGCCTTCTTCGCGCCGGAAGTCGCCTCGCTGAACATGGGGTCGATCAACTTCGGGCTCTATCCGCTGCTCGAGAAATACCGCGAATTCCGCCACGACTGGGAGGCGCCGTACCTCGAGAGCACGCGCGACGTCGTGTTCCGAAATACGTTCAAGGACATCGAGACGATTCTCGCCGCCTGCGCCGAGACGGGCACGCGCTTCGAGTTCGAGTGCTACGACATCGCGCATCTGTACAACCTGCGGCACTTCCTGGACCGCGGGCTGGTCGAGCCGCCCCTGTTCGTGCAGTCCGTGTTCGGGATCCTCGGCGGCATCGGGGCACATCCGGAGGACGTTGCGCACATGCGCCGGACCGCCGACCGTTTGTTCGGCAGCGACTACCAGTGGTCGGTGCTCGGGGCGGGGCGCCACCAGTTGCCGGTCGCGGCCCAAGCCATAGCGATGGGCGGCAACGTGCGCGTTGGACTCGAGGACTCCCTCTGGGCCGGGCCGGGCCAGCTCGCGCGTTCCTCGGCCGAGCAGGTCGCGCACGTGCGCGCGCTCATCGAGCACCTCGGGCTCGAAGTGGCAACACCCGACGCGGCACGCCGCATCCTGCAACTCAAGGGGCGCGACCGCGTGCGCTTCTGAACAAGACCTCGACTACACGACGCGACAGCGGATCGGAATGACACGCATGACGGATCTGACGAAACTCGCGACGAAGGTACATTCGGCCGGCCAGGGTCCGGCGGTCGTGCTGCTGCACTGCCTCGGCGTGGACCACCACCTGTGGGACGACGTCGTGGCGCGCCTCCAGCCGCAGTTCCGGGCCTTGACCTACGACCTGCCCGGTCACGGCCCCGCGCCCGAGCCCATCGGTTCCTACTCGATCGACGACCTCGCCGATCATCTCGCCGCCGTGCTCGACCGGGAGGGCATCGCACGGGCGCACATCGTCGGGATGTCGCTCGGCGGCTGCGTCGCGCAGGCGTTCGCGGGGCGCTATCCGGCGCGCGTGGCCGGGCTCGTGCTCGCCGATACGACACCGCAGTACACAGCGGCGTTGAAGGACACGTGGGTCGAGCGCGCCGCGATCGCGCGCAGCCGCGGTGTCGGGCCGCTCATCGACGACAAGCTCGTAATCTGGTTCACTCCGGCTTTCGTCGCCGCGAACGGCCCGAAGCTCCGCTACGTGCGCGAAACGCTCGCCGCCTGCGATGGCGAAGGCTACGCGCTCGCCTGCGAGGCGCTCGGCGCGGCGGACCTGCGCGATCACGTCGCGCGGATCCGCGCGCCTACGCTGATCGCGATCGGCGACGGTGATCTGCCGCCCTTTCACGACGCGGCCCGCTGGTTCCAGTCGACGATCCGCGGCAGCGAACTCTGGACGATTCCGGACGCGCGTCACGCCGCGCCGTTGCAGCAATCGGCCGCCTTCGCCGCGCGACTCATCGAATTCCTGGGCCCGCTCCGGGCCGCCTCCTGAAACACCTGACGGGGAGATCAACCATGACAAAGCCCAGCACTCCTGCATCGGCGAGCGCATCAGCGCGCTCATCGTCGCCCAATGCGCACCCGCGCGAGTCGATCTGGCCCGGCCTCGAGTCCGGTGTCCCGAAGCCGCTGATGCCCTACAGCCCCGCGATCCGCGCGGGCGACTGGCTGTTCGTCGCAGGCACGATAGCAAGCGACTTCAAGACCGGGCTCGCGCCCGAGGTCAAGCATGCGCCGCGCTATCTCGATGAGCCACTGGCCGTGCAGTCGAGGTACGTGCTCAAGAACCTCTTCAACACGATGATTGCTGCCGGCGCCTCGCCCGAGCGCGACATGGTCCGCATGTGGCAGTGGCTCGTCTCCGAGCGGCCGACGCCGGAGGCGCGCGAAAGCGGCGTGCTCGACACGGGCGTCGAGCTCGCGCCTTACCTGCGCTCGCGCCGTGAAGTGCTGGCGAACCACGTTCCACCGTCGTCGGAGGCGGGAGTGCGCGAGCTGCTGTGCCTCGGCACCGAGATCGAGGTCGAGATGATCTGCCGGGTCGACGGCGCAACGAACGAGTGGCTCGGCGAGCCGTCCGCGCCGTACGGCCACTCGCCGGCCCTGCGGCGCGGCGACTGGGTGTTCCTCGCGGCTCAGCACGGCGTCGATGCGTCCAGGGGCCAGGTCGACGACTGGAGCGGTGCGGGCGTTGAGGCCCAGGCCGACGCCGCACTCGCGAAGCTCGAGCGCCTCGCGGCGCTCGCGGGCTCGTCACTCGCGCGAGCCGTGAAGGCGGAGGTGCACATCGGGCATGCCCGCGACTTCCCCGCAGTCGATCGCGTCTGGCGCCGCTGGTTCCGCTCCAATCCGCCCGCCCGCGTCGTGATACCGAACCTCGGGCTGGGCACGCGCGGCGCTCGCGTACAGATCGCGCTGACGCTGCTCGCGAACGATTCCCGGATCCCGATCCAGACCGTGGCGACGGCGGCGGCTCCGGAGCCACTCGGCCACGAGCCGCAGGCCGTTCGCGCGGGCGACATCCTGTTCCTGAGCACGCAGATGGCGTTCGGCCCCGGCGGCACCCTGGCCGAGGGCATGGTGCGCCATCCCGAGTTCCCGTGGTACGGCTCGCCGGGCCAGGCGCAGATGCGCTACATGATGAAGAACATCAGTGCGATCTGTGAGGCCGCCGGCACGACGGCGGACCAGATCTGCCGCCGAGTCTGCTACCACTCGGACTTCCAGTGGTTCGCGGAGTCAATCGAGGAGTGGGCACGCTGGTTCCCCGGGGACAAGCCGGCCTCGACGACGTTGCGGCTCGGGGGGCCGCTGGTCGTTCCCGGCGCCAATACGCTGCTCGATCTGACGGCGTACGTGCCGCAGTAGCGCGCCCCTCACCCAACGGCGAGGTCGAGCCCCTCGTGCGCCACGCGAGCGCCTGGGGAGGGTCCTGGCGCACCGCGTGCGGTCTCGGCACCTGCCTGCTCGGCGCGCCGCCGCGATGCCGGGCGATTCCGCGCTGACCTGGATGCGGTCGTAGACCCGCACGCCAATGGCTGAGCCCACGCAGGGCGTTCTGGACACCTCGGTCGTGATCGATCACGACCTCATCGACGCCTCACTGCTTCCCGATGAATCCGCGATCACCGCCGTGACACTGGCTGAACTCGCCGCCGGGCGATCCAGTCGCGCTCGCCTCGCCGATCTGCTCATCGCCTCGACGGCGGCGGCGAACGGCTTGCCTCTCTACAACCGCAACCCTGCCGACTTCAGCGGGCTGAGGCGCATTCTCAAGATCGTCAAGATCTAGCGGCCCGGCCAGGGAGACGCTGTGAGTGCGGGCAGCTTCGAGTCGCTCCCACTCAAACATTCCCGAAGTTTGCAAGCGCCTGATTCCGCAGTGCATGCGACGGACCCATCGGCGCATTTGCGGTCAGATTGACCGCCAGAACATCTCGTTTCGTGGCGCCATGCCGCGATAGATCACGAAGACTCGACAGCCTTCGCCGCCTCGCATCTTCTGGCGTACGCCTACGGCAACGCATACCAAATCGATCGACCCCCACCATGGCGCGCGAGCAGTCCCTTTTCGACCAGGCGTCCGAATGTCGACTTGAGCGTATTGGAACTTGCACTGTGCTCGCGGACCATGTCCCGCGTGGTGACCCGACCATGCGCCCTGGCGTATTCCAGAATCTTTGTTGCGAGATCGGTGAGCGCGACTGCCGCCCGCTCCCGCTCGACCTTCCCGGCGAGCTTGCGCTTCTGCTGTTGCAGGGCGCGCAGGAAATACAGCAGCCACGGCTGCCAATCCGGGGTATCGCTGTTCAGCGTTCCCTGGGTCTGGCGCAACGCGAGGTAGTAGGCTTCCTTGCTGCTTTCGATGACGCTCTCGAGCGAACTGTAGGGAACGTACGTGTAGCCCGCTTGCAGCAGGAGCAGAGTGGTGAGTATCCGGCTCAGACGGCCGTTGCCGTCCTGGAACGGATGAATCGCCAGGAACACCACGACGAAGACCGCGGTGGTCAGGAGCGGATGCCACTGCGCGTCGCCTCGCGCCTCATCGAGCCAGGCGAAGGGCTCTGCCATGCGGCGCGGCGTATCGAAAGGTGTCGCTGTCTCGAACACGACGCCGCTCATCCTGCCGGTTTCATCGAACGCACCGACATCGTTGCGCAGCGTCTTGTATGCGCCGCGGTGGCGCTCGTCCTTGTTGCTGTGGCGAAGCAGGTCGCGGTGAAACTGCTTGACGTGATTCTCGGTCAGGCGAATGTCCGCCCACGATTGGAACACCGTCTCCATGACTTCGGCGTAGCCCGCCACTTCCTGCTCATCCCGGGTGGCGAACGCCTGGATATCGAGCCGCCCCAGCAGGCGCTCCACCTCGCGGTCTGTCAGCGCGCTGCCTTCGATGCGGGTGGACGAGCCGGTGCTTTCGACGGTGGCGATATGCCGCAGGGCGTTCAGGCGGTCGGGCGCGAGCGTTCCCAGCGCCCGCCAGGCGCCCTTGAACTCGTCCAGCTCAGACAGCAGCGCCAGGAGCTGGGGAGTAATGTGCATCGAGTCAATGCGAGGCATACCGGCTTATATACCGGTTTAGACCGGAATCAGGCCGGCGGGGCGTGCGACCACCTCCCGTGCCCGGGCCCGTTCGCGTAACCGACCTGATGGTGACCGCGAACCTGCCGCCCGCGGCCATTCTCGCCAAATCCGGCTGCTCGACGAAGGGCCTATTGGATTCGTGCGGGAAGCGCTTGGGCGTGAGGCTGACAGAATAGGCCAACTCGCCATCTTCCGTGCATCCAGCGGCTGGGCGATGGCTCCGTTGTTGGGAAAGAAGTTCGGCTCCGGCGATGTGTCACCAAAATCGAACAGATAGATAAACGCCTGCCCGTTCGCCAGCGTTGTTCGTCACCGCAGTTCGTGCAGTACAGCTCCGGCGTGAAGCCGTCCGACTTCACGATGCCTGTGTCGACCGGCAACATGTCTACCGCGCGGGCCTTAGTTCAGGTCGCGGGCCACGCGAAATCCGAAGACCCAGCTATGTGCATCGGCTGGATCTCGACCGCGCCATGTGACGCGTAGCCGATCTGGGCGTGTGAGCCAGCTTCCACCGCGAACGGAACGGTAGGCACACTCTCGGTCGACCTCTACGGCCTTCCCGGTGTTCTTTCCGACCGAGTACGGCACCACATAGCAGTCCTGCACCCATTCCCAGACATTGCCTACCAGGTCGTGGATACCCTTGGGATCTGCAGGAAATGATCCGACCGGCGCAAGCAGGGGGTAGCCATCCGAACAGGATGCTGTCGGGACGGGCGCCTGACGAGACTCTGCGTAGGAGCGATCCAGGACGTTAGCGACGCGACAAGCCGCTCCCTCATCAGTTCCCCATGGGACATCTCGGGTCGGAGAAGTCCTCGCGGCGTATTCCCATTCCGCCTCGGTCGGCAATCGATAGACGCGCCCGGACTTCTTCGTGAGCCAGGCAAGGAACCGCTGAGCATCGAGCCACGAGACGCACACCACAGGCTCATCGGGTCTGGGTTCGCGGCCGTATCCCGGGTCGCGCCAGTTCCGCTTGGGATCCATGAATCCCGTTTCGCCGTCGAAGAACGCGCAAGGGCCACTGGGCTCCGCACCACCCTCGGCGACGAAGTCCGCGAACTCTGCATTGGTCACTTCATAACGACCCATTGCAAACGACCGGTCGATCCGCACCGGATGGGGAGGGCCTTCATAGCGGTCCGCCTCCCCCCCTTCGTGACCCATCGTGAACGAGCCAGGCGCCACGATGACCATTTGGGGGCAATCCTGGCAGTCTCGAAATGAAGTCACGGAGCCATCGCGCAGGTGCATTCCCGATGCGTCATCCGCCGCGTGAGCCACTGGGCCAGCGAACACGACGGTGACGATCGCCGCCGCTGACCATCGCAAGGCCCTTCGGCCACTCAAGTCGCAAACAGGCCGGGTACGAATCATGTCAGGGTCGCCTTGATTGTCATCACGGCGTCTTGCGCCGATTCACATGCAGCTTCTAGGCCCAGGTGCTGGCGGCCAAGATGCTCGCCGGCGAAATACAGACGGCCAACGGGCCGGCCCATCGCATTGGCGAAGCGCCCGATGTCGCCGGGCATGAAGTAGGCAATGTGGCCTTTGCAGAACCGATAATTCGTCCAGTCGTGGACGTGGGCGAGCCTTACCTTGCCGCGCGCCGCCGGCCGGATACGCTCGAACTCGTGAAGCACGAACTCACCGGCTCTGGTCGAATCCATGCCGCGGAAGCGCTCTACGCCGTCACCGTTGACGTGAAACATCATGATGCCTGGCGGTTTGACGTCTGGATTGACGAGTACGCCATACTCCGTCGGCCCGTCGCTCCAGGTCGTCGGAGGCAATCCATCTTCCTTCCAGAATGGCTCCAAGACCTCGAGGTATACGATGAACGCCTTCTGATACCGGAGGCGCCGCCATGCCTGACGCTGCACGTCCGGAACCGGTCCCTCGACGGCGACATCACGAAGTGTCGAGAAAGGAAACGTGCAGATCGCGGCCTGTCCGCTCCACGTCGAGCCGTCGCGGCACGCTACCGTGACTCCCGAGTCACTCGGCTTTATGCGCGTGACCTCGCGCCCTTGCTCCGGCGTACGCTTGAGCGACCGGGCCATCGCGTCGGTCAAGACGCTCGTCCCGCCCTTAACGTTAAGGAATCTACCTCGCGCCGCGTACCAGCGGAACGCGAACTCCTTACGCAGCGTCTCGAGCGTGTTACCCAAGGCGAGCGTATCCGCCGTCGTAAAAATGTTGGCGAGGCGAAGCGCCTCGGTTGACGCGCCACGCGAGCGGAGGAACTGCTCGAGCGGCAAGGCATCTAGCTCCTCGAACTCAGGCTTCAGCCAGTCGTCGAGGCCCTTCAACGGATTCGCGGTTGCGCAGTACTCCGAGATGATCTGCATCGGAAGCCACGCCCGCTCGGAGTTCGCGAGCGCGTTGTCTCCTGCCTGGACCCAGGGAACAGACGATACCGGCCGACCCTGAATGCTGATGCTCGCGCCCGGAATGTTGATCTGGTCCACCGCGAATTCCCCGGGCGAAACAACATCGACCCCGAGCTGTCGCGCGGTGGCGAGGACGCGTGTGTACGCCGGATGAACCTGGGAAGCGCCAATCTCGGGCCGCCCCGATACATTGTTTGCCGTCCAACAGCGCCCGCCGATTCGACTGCTTCCTTCGAGGACGGTGACCTGGTGGCCGGCGTCCTCGAGGGCGCGAGCCGCAAAGAGACCGGAGATTCCAGCGCCCAGCACGAGCACGTCCGCCCGTTTCGCAGCGCCCCACGTCCTGTGGGTCGCCGAGGCGCCGAGGCTCACCCCCCCAGCTACCATGAAGCCACGTCGTGTCAGCCTTGTCATGCGTGCCTACTCCGCCTTGCAGCGTTGATACTTACGTTCCGCTCGTCTGTCGCATGGTGCAGCTCAACGGGACCGGGCGCTGTCGCCGCTCGTCAGTGCTGAGGCGGATCGTGCTTCGGATCGTCCGCACGTGTGTTCCGCAGGAACTCCAGGATAATCCGATTAAACGTGTCGGGCTGCTCGGCCATCATCGTGTGGCCTGCGCCCTCGATGACTTGAAACGAAGCGCGTGGCAATCGGATCGCCAGCGACTTGACCTGCGCGACCGGTGCGACGATGTCGTATTCGGCGGCGACCAGCAGTACCGGAAGGCTGAGAGCGCCAATGTCGCCTTGATGATCGAAAGAGCGCTTGAGAGCAAGCGCCCGGGCATACGGCGGAAGCAGGACGTTCGTCGCTGTCACGCGAGCCCGCCACACCTCCGGCACCTGCCCATGAATCAGCAGCCGCTCGACTTCTTCGCTGACGGCGAAGTTGTCCATGAGAACGCCACTTAGTTTCTGTTCCGAGCGCTCCCGAAACTGGCGTCGCGCTTCCGCGTCCTCAGGTGCCTTCGGCGGCACGAGTCCGCCGAGCCCGCCTACCAGTACCACGCCCGCCAATCCCTGATGACCAAAGCACGTCAGGTAGTCGACAGCCACCCACGTACCGAATGACCATCCGACGAGCCAGACTGGGCCTTTGGCTGACGCGGCGATGACTCGGCGTACATCCTCGGCCCACACACAGGGCGCAACGTACGAGGACTCCTGCCAGGGCTTGCCGGAATTTCCGTGCCCGCGCAGATCCAGCGCAACCAGGTGATAGTTCCTGGCCAGAGACGACTGCAGCTGAAACGTCCAGCTGAGGTGGCTTTGACCGAAGCCGTGCAGGAGGATCAAGGTCGGCGCCTCATCAGGTCCGCTCTCGACCACGTTGATGGGCACGCCCTCGGCACCTGGCACGTACCGCGAGCTCAGAGGGATCGTGGAGTCCGCGGCATGCGCGATCCCGAGTGCTGCAGCCATCGCCGTTAGAAGCACGCTGCGCATGAGCACTTCAGCGCGTCCACGCGCGGGTCGACGCATCGACCTGTCGGCGCATAAAGTCGTGCGCCGGCCGTACCGAGCCCGCCGGATCCTCTAGATGAGGCCAGTGCGAAACGCCGGGAATCAGAACCTTTTCGACGACGCGCGCGTGCGTCAGCAGCCTTACGAATTCGTCTGCGACGTTAGGTGCGAGCGCGCGGTTCTGCGCGCCCCACAGAACCAGGGTGGGCGCCGTGACCTGAGCGAGGACTTTGGCGGGATCGCCGCGCTGATACGCGGCGATCACCGCGGCGCCCTCCTCGGCACGCCCCTCCTGACGCAGGGTATCGAGCATCCGATCGACACGAGTTTCCGCCACCTTCGACGGGTCGGCGAACACTGCACGGAGTAACGTCGTCACTTGTGCCCGCGAAACGGAGTCCGACAACGTCTCGTCATAGCGCCTCTTCTGAGGAGGCAGGATGTTGGCGTTTCCCCACTCGACGCCCGCGGAGTTCATGAGAACGAGCGAGGCCGCGCGATCAGGACGGGAGGCGGCATAGCGAAATGCCACGATGCCTCCGAAGGAGGTTCCGACCAGCGCAAAGCGTCGCTCGCCGAGCCGATCCATCAACGCATCTACCAAGCGCATCGTATTGTCTATTGAGTAGTCGCCGGAGCGCACACGCCCGGTCAGGCCCAATGACGGCAGATCGAGTCGGATGACGCGAAAATCCTGCTTTAGGCTATCGGCCCAGCCGTCCCAGTCCTGCAGATCCTGCAACGACCCGTGAATGAGCAGCACGGCAGGACCACGACCCTCCTCCTTGTAGTGCACCATCGTACCGTTGAGATACGCGAACGTAGAGCCCGGCGAAACATAGCGTTCGAGCACGACCTCTCGCGGAAGGTTCTTCGCAAGCGCGGTGCCCTCATCCGCAGCGCACGCTCGCTCGCCGGTCATCAAGGACAGCAATACGGACGCCAAAGCAGCGGTCCACGAGCGACGATTCATGCGGAGTCCATCCATCGAAATTCTGGTGTGACGACTAGCCCACGCTTTCGGGGCTCGACGGCCTGCGCTCAGTACCGCGCCATGAACGTCAGGCCATAGGTACGTCCTTGCGGCAGGATCACCACAACTTCGTTCGAGAAGTCGTTGAAGCGCAGCTGTCCGCCGTAGGAGAGAACCGGCGTCAGATCATCGAGCGCGTTGTCGACATACGCCTGGAGCGTCAGCCGGTCGGACCTGCCACCGATCCTGAGATTAAGCAGCTGTCGGTCGCCGAGGACGGCAAAGTTGTTGTTGTCGGTGCGTTGAGATGACTTGGAGCTGTAGTCCGCACCAGCGATCAGGCTCCAGATCGTCCCGGGCAGCGGACGACTGTAGTCGATGGACGCGCCTGTCTGGACAGGGGACTGGCGCGGCAACTTCAACCCGCCGAGGCGCATGACGGATCGGGGAGTTCCCTGCGGGCCGACGAGCGAAACGACTCGGGGCGCACATGAGGGTATCAGCGCGCAGTTTGCGGCGTCGCCGAAGCTATACACATCGTCGCCGAACTTCGCGTTCGAAACCGAACCGCTCACGGAGATATTCAGACCGGCGAAAGGCGCAGCATTGATCTCGAGCTCAAGCCCATCATTGTCGGCGCTTGCGAAGTTCTTGATCAGCGGTGAAGGATTCGCAGGATCCGAGTTGAATCCGGTGAGCTGCAGGTCACTCCAGCGAATTGAGTATGCCGCGGCATTGACTTTCAAGCGTGAATCGAACCAAGAGGTCTTCAATCCCACTTCATAGGTGATGTTCTTTTCCGGCGCGTACAGGCGGTCCTGGGCGACGGTGGCATTTGAATTGAATCCTCCGGCGTGGGTCCCGCGGGCCGCCGACGCGTACGCGAGCACGCGAGGCCTGAGCTTGTAGTCCAGGCTGACGCGCCAGTCGGTGTAGCGGAAGTTGCCCGAGAGCCCGGGACCATCGGGGTCGGCGTTGTTCAAGGTGCCGATACTGATCGTGTCGCTGGTCTTCCGTTCATCGGTATACCGCGCCTGCAGCCCTAGCGTCAGACCAGTGAGGATCTCGAGGTCGCCTGACGCGAATGCCGACCACTGCGCGTTGCCTTGGACCGAGCGGTTCTTGAGCGGCCCGGGCGCTCCCGTGCGCGAAACGCTGCCATTCAGCAGAACGTTGAGCGGCGGTGCAGTGATTGCCTGGCCGGGTGGCAGGATCGCGGGGCCGACGGCGAACAAGGTCGCGGAATCGATGCTGAAGTCGTAGTAGTAGGCGCCCGCCGCCCACTTGACACGTCCTTCGCTGTTCGACGCGACGCGCAGTTCGGTGCTCCAGTTCTTGCTGGCCGAATCGCCGCCGAGCAGGAAGTTGGCCTGGAGTGTTCCAGGCCCCGGGCTGAGCCGGTACGGCAGACCCGCGGCGAGGGCGTTGAATTCCCGATCACGAAATGCCGAGACACGCTCACCGGCAATCACCCAATCCACCTGAGCGACTTCGGGACTCCACCGTGTCCGAAGATTCCAGAATCGGGTTCGGCCATCGCCGGCCGTCTCCACACCAAGCCCCGCGGTCTGGGGAGCGAGCCGGCTGCCATCGAGCAGCGTGCCGCAGTACGCGCGGAAAGTAGGGCCGGAGGGGGCGCAATTGTTTCCGGTAATCAGTTGCTGGCTTGCCGCCGCGACCGGTTCGTAACGGAAGTCCGCCACGTAGGCACCCGCAAGAATCTCCAGCGAGTCGATCGGCTTCCAACTCAGCCAGCCTTGCCCAGCGGTGTTCCGACCGCCGCCGATCGTTTGATCGTGGACCCGGTCTACGTTACTGCCGTCGAACCGATCATATCCAAGGGTCAGCCGACCAGTCAGCCCACTTTCTCCGAAGGCGCCGTTAATCGTGCCGATGGCTGAGACCTTGTTGTCGCCGCCAACCGTAACTCGTCCCTTGGCGGCGAATTCGTCCGATGGCTTCTCCGTGACATAGTTGATCGCGCCGGCGAAGGTGTTGCGGCCATAGAGCGCGCTTTGCGGGCCCTTCACTACCTCCACGCGCTGCAAGTCGAGGAACGCGAGGTTCACACCCGATCGGTCCGCGATATAGACGCCATCAAGGAATACCCCGACGTTGGCCTCACCGACCAGCGAGTTGATCTGCGACAGGCCCCGGATGATCGGTGCCGAGTTGAAGCCTCCGCCGAAGTCGAAGTAGTCGAGTCCCGGCGTCACCGCCGCGACTCTTGATAGGTCACCGAGACCCCGCTCCACCAGGCTCTGGCCCGTGATGGCGGCGATACTCAGGGGTACGTCCTGCAGATTCTCGTCGCGCCTGCGTGCGCTCACGATGACTTCCACCAGTTCACCCGATGCGACCGGATCCGCCGCACCACCACTGTCTTGGGCAGAGGCAAGAGCGGAGAACGAGGAGACCAGAGCGACCAAGAAGGCCGCGACACCGCGGCGAACCGTCGGTGCGGGAGTTGTTCGTTTGTCTGGCCCGGGAGTCGCAGTCGCGGGGACTACGGGAGCCGGCACACGCTGTACGGCGTGCGCTCGATAAATCGCCACGGTTCTGGCATTTACGAACCGGTACGTGTACCCACTGCCCTCGAGCATCAGTGCAAGCGCTCGCGCGGCGTCCAATTCGCCGGCGACGGCGTTGAGCTCGGAGGCCTTGACTTCGTCGACTAGCAATCCCACCTGAAGCCCCGTCGTTTGCGAGAATGCTTGCAGCGCGGGACCGGCGAGTTGTCGCGGGATGTTGAACTTGAAAGAGTGGGCCGAATCGTCCGCCTGCGCAGAGGATCCCGAGCCGAGCAGCGCGAGGACCAGACCAGAGCAGATCACTCTCATGAACAGTCTCCCGATTTTCGCTGTCGATTGCGGCAGCGTTCTTGAGACTAAAGACCGGGTCAGGCGCAAACTTGGACCCCCTGACTAATAATGCGGAGGCAGCGATCCGCGCCTTCTGCCGCCGCTATGGCGACTCTGAAGGTTCTAAGCTCATACTCGAATCGACGGTGATCTCGGTGTCACTGAACCGAACCGCGACACCGGGAATCGTGCTCAGGAATGAGGCGAACGACCGTGGGTCGTCATCGGCAAAGTTGCCAGTAACGCGTCTCGCAGCGACCTCTGGGTCGCGTAGGCGGATCTTCGTATGATTGCGCCTATTGAAGTCGGCCACCACCTCGGATACCGGTACGTCACTGAAGACGATGTTACGGCTGTACCAGTCGAATGCTTCGGGCGCGGGCGCAACGACCCCGGCCAGCTTCTTCACAGGGGCGATCTCACCGCGCGAGGATACGGTGAGTTGCTGATTGGCATGTAGCGCAACTCTGCGCGGTGCCGAGGTACCGGGCGCAGCCGCTGTCGGTTGGTCCGTGTCGACGACAACCCGTCCTTCATGCACCGTCACGATCTCAGCGCCGTCGATTCGCTGAACCGAGAAGGCCGTGCCCACCGCCCGCACGGAGACCTGTCCGGCCTCGACGACGAAGGGCCGGTGCGAGTCCTTGGCCACCCGAAATAGCGCCTGCCCCTCCGAAAGCCGTACTCGCCGCACGCTGCGATCGTATTCGACCCTCAGATGAGACTCGGGTAGGAGCCGAACGATACTGCCGTCGTCGAGTATCACTTCGCGCTTCTCACCGGTTGCGGTAATGAGGAACTGCGGCCGGCTTCCAATCCAGAGCGCTGAGGGTATAGCGAG
>JANPDV010000363.1:0-5095 GCA_031431655.1 Gammaproteobacteria bacterium
AGTCCTGGGCCTCGGGCCGCTGGAGCCCCTGCTGAACGATCCGACCATATCGGACATTCTGGTCAACGGGGCCAACTCGGTGTTCATCGAACGACGCGGAAAGCTCGAGCAGACAACGGTCGTGTTCCAGGACGACGCCCATTTGATGAGCGTCATCGATCGCATCGTCTCCGCGGTTGGGCGTCGCGTCGACGAATCGTCGCCGATGGTCGATGCCCGTCTCGCGGACGGCTCCCGCGTCAATGCGATCATTCCGCCGCTGGCGATCGATGGTCCCATGCTCTCGATCCGGCGTTTCGCGGTCGAGCGCCTGGCGATTGTCGACCTCCTGAAGCTGGGCACGCTTACCGAACCCCTTGTGCAGGTCCTACGCGCGGTTGTGCTCGGGCGGCTGAACGTCCTGATCTCGGGCGGTACCGGGGCAGGCAAGACGACGCTGCTCAACGTGCTGTCGGCATTCATCCCGTCCACCGAACGCATCGTTACCATAGAGGACTCCGCTGAGCTGCAGCTGCAGCAGCCGCACGTCGTGCGGCTCGAAACGCGGCCGCCCAACATCGAGGGCAAGGGTGACGTGCCACAGCGTGAACTGGTGCGCAACAGCCTGCGCATGCGCCCCGACCGCATCATCGTGGGTGAGGTCCGCGGTGGCGAAGCGCTCGACATGCTGCAGGCCATGAATACGGGCCATGATGGATCGTTGACGACGGTGCACGCGAACACGCCACGTGATGCGCTGGGTCGCATCGAGACGATGGTGTCGATGACGGGTATTGCCTTCCCCATGCATGCGCTCCGCGCGCAGATTGCCTCGGCAATCAACGTGGTCATCCAGGTTCAGCGTGGCGAGGATGGTCGTCGTCGGGTCGTCAGCGTCCAGGAGATCAGCGGCATGGAAGGGGACATCATTACGATGTCCGAGATCTTCACGTTCCGGCGGACCGGCGTGGACGCCTCCCGGAACATTCTCGGTAGCCTGGAGTCGACTGGGGTTGTGCCGGCCTTCCACCGCAGCGTCGCCATGCGGGGCATCGATCTGCCGGTGAGTGTGTTTGCCATGCCGGCCGGTCGGCGTTAGCGGATATCCCGGATGAACGCAGCCCCGGTAATCGGTTTTGTCGCTGTGGTGTTTGCCGCGGTGCTGGTGCTGATGTTGGGTGTCACCAGCGGGGCGAGCCGCGATGCCCGGATGCGTCGCACCCTGCGCCGTCGCCTGGAACGCATTGGCGCTGATTCGCAGCAGGATATTGGGTCGATACTGCGCGAAAAGTACCTTACGGCCCTGTCGCCGTTCGAGCGGCGCCTCGAAGAGTTCCCTTTGATGGAGCGGCTGGCAGAAATCATCGAGCAATCGGGCGCTTCGACACCAGCGTACCGAGTGGTGATCAGCTGCGCGGCCGCTGGGGTCATTGGCGGACTGATCGGCGGACTGCTGCTGCGCAGCTGGATCGCAGGCCTGCTTATTGGTGTCGTGGCTGCAGCCTTGCCCTATGTGCGGATTGCGCTGCGGCGGCAACGGCGCCTTGCCAGGATCGAAGAGCAGATTCCCGATGCCATAGACGTCATCAAGCGCGCGCTGCGCGCCGGGCACCCGTTCAATTCTTCGATAAAGCTCGTCGCCGACGACATGGAGCAGCCGATCGCCCGGGAGTTCGAGTTGACGTTCTCGGATCTGAACTATGGCAATGACGTGCGTCGTGCCTTGTTGGGCCTCCTCAGGCGCGTGCCGAGCGTGAGCGTGATGGCGTTGGTCACCTCCGTTCTGGTTCAGCGTGAGAGTGGCGGTAATCTTGCGGAAATCCTCGAACAAATAGCCAAGGTTGTGCGCGCCAGATTCCGATTTGATCGGAAGTTGCTGACGCTCTCCGCAGAAGGGCGTATCTCCGCCTGGGTACTGTCGCTGGTGCCGATGGCGCTGGTTGCGATCCTGTCGGTCGCCTCGCCGCAGTACCTGCCGGTCCTGCTTACGCATTCAATCGGTCACAAACTGATCTACGCTTCGTGCGTCCTGGCTCTACTGGGAATCGTGTGGATTCGGCGAATAATCCGGATCGAGGTCTAGGGTAGTGCTGGAACTGTTGCAGCAGACTTTCGGCTCGCGGGACTCCATGGCGACTGTCGTCACGGTGGCGGCGGCGGTCGCTGCTCTGCTGCTGTTCTGGGGGTTCGCACTGGTGTTGGGCCGCAGCTTCGATCCTGCGCGCCGGCGTCTGGAAGGTATTGCTGATGACCGCGATGTGCGGACAAGCTCCAACTTCGGGGACCGCATTGCGCTGGCATTGAAGCCGATTGAGCGCTTCGTGCTGCCGCAGGGCGAGGAGCGTGTAACTACGCAACAGCGACTGCAGTTCGCCGGATACCGCGGAACGTCTGCTGTCAGCACATTCTACGCGGTAAAGCTGGGGCTGGCGATCGTGCTCCTCTGTACCTGGCTGCTGATCGGGTATTTTCTGCCGAATGTCAGCACGGGCCGGATCGCGTTTATCGCAATAGCACTGTGTTGGCTCGGCATGGTGGCACCCAGCATGTGGCTGGACCGCAGAGTTACGCACCGGCACAAATTGCTGCGCAACGGCTTTCCGGACGCACTGGACTTGCTGACGGTATGCGTGGAATCCGGGCTGGGTCTCGCGCAAGCCCTGCAGCGGGTCGCCGATGAGCTGGAGGTGAGCCATCCCGAACTAGGTGTAGAGATCGCGCAGGTCACCGCACAGATGCGCGCCGGCGTGGACCGGGAAACTGCATTGCGCGGGCTCGCGACGCGCACGGGTCTCGATGACATTCGCGGCCTTGTCAGCCTGCTGGCGCAGACCTTGCGCTTCGGCACTGGCATCGCCGACGCATTGCGGGTCTATTCCGAGGACTTTCGTGATCGTCGAATGCAGCGAGCCGAGGAGGCTGCGGCGAAGATCGGCACCAAGCTCATATTCCCGCTGGTGCTTTGCCTGTTCCCTTCATTTTTCGTCGTCGCCGTCGGTCCGGCGGTGATTCGACTTGCGGAGGCTTTCGGTGCTTCTCCCAACTAACACGGCAGTTGCTGCGCTCTGGCTCGCGGCGTTCGCCGCCCAGGTGGGCGGTTTTGCGTCTACAACGGCGAACGCGGGCACGGGCCGCGGCACAGAGGCGAGTGCGTCGGCGGCTGCGCCGGATGCGCAGGCGGTCGCGGCGCTGGTTCAGCGCGGCGATGCGGCCTGGCAGGCCGGACAACTGGATCGAGCCGTGTACTTCTATGTTTCGTCGATGCAGAAGACCGGGCCCGTGGCGGCGACGCTCGCGAAGATCGGTGCTATCGAAGAGGGCCGCAACAACGGCGCCCTGGCGGAGAAGGCCTTCGAGATGGCGCGCTCGGCCGACCCGAGCGACCTGCGAATCGCCGAGCGCCTCGGTAATCTCTATCTGCAGCACGGCAAGATCGATGCGGCAGGCTTGATCTACGCCGCGGTCATGACCGCCGACCTGCAGCGCGCTCGTACCCTGGCTGGCATGGGACAGGTCTACCTCGCCAGGACTGACTATGCCCAGGCAGTGCGGTTCTTCGACAGGGCGCTGCAGGCGCCGGGCGCCGACCTGGCCGCCGTGCTGACGCATCGCGGTTGCGCGATGCTGCGCATGAACGACCTGGTGCGTGCCGAGGCCGACCTGCGCGCCGCACTGGCCGTTTCCCGGCGGCGCGATACCATCAGATATCTGGGCGAATTGCAGTTGCGCCGCGGTGATAACGCGGCCGCGTTCGAAAGCCTCATCACGGTCATGGATGCCGCGCAAGCCTACAATGAGATCGGAACTCTCTTGCTTAGAGAGAAAGAGTATCGCGATGCCAGGGAGTACTTCTCGAGGGCCCTTACCGCGTCCCCGATCTGGTACGAAGATGCGCAGAACAATCTCGCGCTCGCTAACGAGAGGTTGCGCGGCGATCAGCACTGACGAACGGGTCGCGTGGTGCGCGCGCGGCCACCGCGACGGCTGATCGCGGCCCGCCGCAGGTCGGCGAACGCGGCGTGCGTGTCCGTGGCGAGCTCGCCGAGGTCACGCATGGACGCGCCGTTCGCGACGAACCCGAAGTCCATCGAACCGGCGCGCGACAGCAGGGTCACGTTCAGTCCGATACCGGCGCCGAGCGCCGACAGCGGGTACATGCCGAGGACCTTTGCGGGCCCCAGGAATCGTTCCGTGCGCGAACCGGGCACGTTCGAAAGGACGAGATTCGCGACCGGGCGAACCAGGGATCCGGCGTGCGTCAGGTCCACCAGTGCAGCCACCGTGAAGACCGCGCCGGCGTACATCGTCGCGGCCTCCTTCGACATCCGGCGCACTTCCTCCTTGGCCCGTCCCGCCGCAGCGATGACGTGCTGCATGCGTGCGCCGATCGTCATCGGCGGTGTGCCGAGCGCGATGAAGATGGCCGACACTTTGGTCGTGGCCTCGCGGTCACCTGCGTCCCGCAGTGACACGGGACACATCGCGACCAGTGGCTCCGTCGGGGCGGCACCGCGTCGCGCGAGGTAGCGGTGCAGCGCGGCGTCGACCACCGTGACCGCCACGTCGTTGAGCGTACCGCCGAAGGCACGACCCGCGGCCTGCATCGCATCGAGCGGCAGCGACAGCAGCGCGAGCGAGCGCGGTGGCTGCAGCGGTGCGTTCATCGGCGTTCGGGGCGCCGTGAAAGGCACGCTGCCGGGGCCATCGCGCGCATCCGGCGCGCGGCGGCCGCGCAGCACGCCGAGCGAGAAATCGCGGCCTGCAGCGAGTTGTTCCACTGCGAGTTCGTTGAGCCGCGCCGCGGTCGCGGCCCAGGTGCGCGGGGCGGCGGGCGCGTCGCGGCCGACGTCGGTGGCGAAGAACGGCGGCGGCAGCGACGCATCGGCCGTTTCACCCAGGCTCGCGAGCACCCGCATGATTCCGGATGCACCGTCGACGAGCGCGTGATGCATCTTCAGGTAGAGCGCGAACCGCCGACCGCGCAGCCCTTCGATGAATTCGGCCTGGAACAGCGGATGATTTCGATCCAGCAGTTGCTGGTGCGACTTGGCGACGTGCGCGAGGAGCTGATCGGGGGTCGCGGCGGGGCGCAGCACTGTGTGCCGCACGTGATAGC
>JANPDV010000364.1:0-3901 GCA_031431655.1 Gammaproteobacteria bacterium
AGCAGCACCATCGGCGATACGGCAACGGTCTCGCCCGTCAGCGGGTTCTTCGCCGTCGACGTGAACTCGCCGGTGTTCAGATCGCGCGGAAAGGACAGGTTGTGCGCGTGGATCCGCCAGGTGAGCCTGCCGAGGCGACGGAAGTACGAGTACTCCATGCCCTCGAAGCGCACCACCGGTACCGGCCGCGTCTCCGGGGCCATGGCGAACAGCGTGAAGTGATACCAGGAGAGCGCCTGGCCCTCGTCGCGCAGGTCGCGTTCGAAGCGGAAGTGCGCCTTGAAGCGCGCATCTTCATCTGCGAAGGACAGGAACTCGGAGTCGTGCTGACCCGCCGCGGCCTCGGCAAGGTTGCCGAGCGGCGCTGCAGCGGCAAGCACGCCGACGGGCGCGGTGGCCAGCAATCGGCGCCGCGCCGGATCCAGCGGCAGGTCGCTGGGCGGGGTCGGGGAGGGTTCGGCCGTATTCCACGTGAAGTAGCGCATGCCCTCAGTATTCGGGGGCGTGCATGCAGCCGCAATGCGTTTCGCTGATAACCCGATGCGGCCACTGCATCGCGCGGCTTACGTCCCCGTGCGTCAGTCGTCCCGGCTCAATCGTCCCTGCTCAGTCGTCCATGAGGAACGAGCGCAGCTGCTCGCTGCGGCTCGGATGGCGGAGCTTGCGCAGCGCCTTCGCTTCTATCTGGCGGATGCGCTCGCGGGTGACGTCGAACTGCTTGCCGACTTCTTCCAGCGTGTGGTCGGTGTTCAGGTCGATGCCGAAGCGCATGCGCAGCACCTTGGCTTCGCGCGGCGTCAGCTGGGCGAGCACCGAGTGCGTGGTCTCGCGCAGGCTCTCCATCGTGGCCTGGTCGATCGGCGAGGAGACGCTCTGGTCTTCGATGAAGTCGCCGAGGTGTGAATCCTCGTCGTCGCCGATCGGAGTCTCCATCGAGATGGGCTCCTTGGCGATCTTCAGCACCTTGCGGACCTTGTCCTCGGGCATCTCCATGCGAACCGCGAGTTCGTCCGGCGTCGGCTCGCGGCCCATCTCCTGCAGCATCTGGCGCGAAATGCGGTTCAGCTTGTTGATGGTCTCGATCATGTGCACCGGGATGCGGATGGTGCGTGCCTGGTCGGCGATCGAACGCGTGATGGCCTGGCGGATCCACCAGGTTGCGTAGGTCGAGAACTTGTAGCCGCGGCGGTATTCGAACTTGTCGACGGCCTTCATCAGGCCGATGTTGCCTTCCTGGATGAGATCGAGGAACTGCAGGCCGCGGTTGGTGTACTTCTTGGCGATGGAGATCACGAGGCGCAGGTTGGCCTCGACCATCTCCTTCTTGGCGCGGCGCGCCTGCGCCTCGCCGATCGACACCTGCTTGTTGATCTCCTTGATCTCGGAGATCGACAGGCGACGCGCGACTTCGAGCTCGCCAAGGCGGCCCTGGCGGCGCTCGATGCCTTCCTGCACCTTGGCCAGCGGCAGCGACCACTTCTTGCCCGACTTCATGTGCCGTGCAAGCCAGCGACCGCTGGTTTCGTTCTTCGGGAACGTCGCGATGAATTCCTTGCGCGGCATGCCGGCGTCGCGCACCGCGAGGATCATGATCTCGCGCTCGAGTAGGCGGATCTCGTTGACCGTGGTGCGCAGGTTCGCGATCAGCGCCTCGAACATCTTCGGCGCAAGCTTCAGCTCCATGAACTCGTCCGAGAGCTTGTTGCGCAGCTTCAGCGTCTTCGGATCCTGCGTGCCGATCTTCTCGATGGCGCTGAGCCACTGGCCGTGCAGCTTGGCGATCGACGCGAAGCGGCGCGCGGCCTCCTCGGGATCCGGACCGGTGTCGATGGCTTCTTCGGTGTCGTCGCCGCCGTCGCCTTCTTCTTCCGTCTCGGCCTCGGCGCCCGCTGCGGCGGCTACCGGCGCAGCGACTTCGAGCAGCTTGGTGGGGTTCTGCGGCTGCGCAATGACGTCCGGAGCATTCGGGTCGATGAAGCCGACGATGACGTCGACCAGGCGGCCCTGGCCGCCCTTGACGGTCTCGTAGCTGCGCAGCAGAAGGTCGTAGGTGCCGGGGAACAGGCCGACCTGCCCGCGCACGTTGTCGAGGCCTTCCTCGATGCGCTTGGCAATGCGGATCTCGCCTTCGCGGGTCAGCAGCTCGACCGTGCCCATCTCGCGCATGTACATGCGCACCGGGTCGGTGGTGCGGCCGAGTTCGGCGTCCAGCGCCGCCAGCGCTGCGGCGGCTTCTTCGATCGCTTCCTCGTCCGACGGCGCGGCCGGCTCGGCGGCCAGCAGCGACTCGGTGTCCGGTGCCTTCTCGTGCACCGGAATGCCCATGTCGTTGATGGTGTTGACGATCTCTTCGATCTGTTCCGGATCGACGATCTCGCTCGGCAGGTAGTCGTTGACCTGCGAGTAGGTGAGGTAGGTCTGTTCCTTGCCCAGCGCAATCAGCTGCTTGAGCTGCGACTGGCGGTCCTCCGGCATGCCGATCGCACGGCCCGGGAGGTTCAGCGGCTTCTTGCCCTCGGCTGCTTCCGCCGCGCCCGGCTTGGGTGCGCGACCCGGCTTGCCGGCGACCTTGGGCTGCACAGCGGCCGCGGCTGCGGGCGGCGGCGTCTTGCCCGCTGCGGCGCCCTGCGCCGCGTGCGTCTTGACCGGAGCGGCGCCTGCTGCGACGGGTGCCGACTGCTTCGCGGCGACCGGCTTGGTCGCGACCTTGGCCGCCATGGCGGGCTTGCCGACCTGGATGGTCTTCGCAACGACAGCAGTGACTTTGCCAGCCGCGACGTGCGGTTTGGCAGGTACCGCAGGCTTCACGCTTGCCGCCGCCTTGCTCGGCGCCGGCGCAGTCGCCTTGGCTTTGGCCGGCGTAGCTTTGGCCAGCGGACCCTTGGCCAGCGGACCCTTGGCCAGTGTCGCTGCTCTTGGCGCGAGCCGCGCGGCCTGCTTGTGAAGCGCAGCGGTCGGCTTTGCATGCGCTGCGGATTTCGGCGCCGCCGCCTTGTGCGCGCCCGCGTGCGCCTTGGCTGCAGCGCGCTTCGGCGCCTCGGCCTTGGCCGGCTTCTTGTGGGACGATGCAGCGGCCGCAGTCTTGGCTTTGCGTGTCATTGGCTTTATGGGTCTCGCTGGCGTGCAGGGCGCCCGCCCCCAAGGCTTGCGACTCGGGAAGGCAGGAGGATTGCAGAGAACCGACAATGATACTCAGACCCACCCTTCCGCGCCAGAATTCCCGCGTTCGGAAGAGTCATCCGCCAATCGGAGTCGCTGGCCTTAACTAATTGATTTTAAATTAGAAGTCTCGCCGGCGGGCAAGCCAGCAACGGCGCTGCGGCACACCGGTTGGTCACGCCGGGCGATTGTGGCGGGCGGCCAGCAGGTTGCGCAGCTCGTCCTGCTCCGCCGCACCCAGTTCCCGCCCCGGGTCGATCAGCTCGCCGATCCGCCGGTCCAGCGCCTCGCTGCGCAGCCGCTCCAGCGCCGACAGCAACTCGGTGCGTGCCGCAACGTCGTCGGCGAACAGCGATCGATGCTCCGCGAGCTTCTTCAGTGCGTCGAATTCAGCTCGCTCGCGCCAGCGTTCCAGCAACACATCGGTGCGCGCCGCCGGCGCGGCGCGCAGCTCGGCGATCAGCTCCCGCAACAGGTCGGCGCCGCGCTGGTCGAGCAGTTCGAGACCGACGGCGTGCTCGCCTTCGACGAAGCGCGCCAGCGGCGGCCGGTGCACCAGGATCTCGATCGCCTGGCGCATCATCGAACCGCGTCCCGCGGCAAGACCGCTTGCGGAACTGCTGCGCGGCGCGCTGCGGCGCGGGCCCGCCGCGAAGCCTCGATCAGCCTGCGCCGCAACGCCCGCGGCAGCGCCGCTCGTTGCCGGACGGGCCGGCACGGCGCCGGCGCTGCGCGCCCAGAT
>JANPDV010000365.1:0-3893 GCA_031431655.1 Gammaproteobacteria bacterium
CGTTCAAGGCGGGCCGCGAATCCTCCGGTGCGCGTGAGCTGGGACAGAAGCTCGGCGCGGCCTGGCTGGTGCAGGGCAGCACGCAGCGCCAGGGCAACCGCATCCTCGTGACGGCGCGGTTGATCGACGCCCGCACCGACGCGCAGGTCTGGTCCGGCCGCTTCGAACGTCCCCTCGACGAGCTGTATCGCCTGCAGGACGAGATCGCGAACGGCGTCACCGACGTGCTGGCGGCGCGGCTGGCGGGCCTGCAGCGCGGCGCGCTGGCGCGCGACTACAGCCCCAACGTCGAAGCCAACATGGCCTACCTGCGTGGTCGGGTACTCGGCGGCCGCTACACCATCGTCGAAGCCGAGGCCGCAGCCACACAGTTCGAACGCGCCGTCCGTCTCGATCCGCAGTTCGCGGCCGCGCAGGCCGCGCTGTACGACGCGCGCATGCAGGCGGCAGCGCTGCGCCGGGAAGGCCTGGTCGCGGCCCGGCGCCGCTACGCACCGCTGATCGATGCCGCCTTTGCCGCCGATGCGCGCTCCGGGTCGGCCTATCTGGCGCGCGCGCGATGGTCTGACGCGAGTACCGAGGAGCGCGCGGCGGATTTCATGCGCGGGCTCGAACTCGAACCGAGCAACTCCGCCGGCATGGTGGCGTTCTCGGAGTTTCTGGACCGGGTGCAGCGGCGCGAGGAGGCGACGCGCTGGCTGGCGCGCGCGCTGCTGATCGATCCTCTCTCGCCGCGCGGGCTGTTCCGCTCGGCGATGCGCACCTTGGACGCCGTGGGAGCCGGCGTCGAGCGCGAGATGCTGGCGGTGCTGGAGCGCGACCCGGTGTTCTATCCCGCCCTGCAGCGCTATGCGAAGTATCGCTGGCAGCTCGCGGGCGAGGCCGCGGAAGGCATCGAGATCATTGAGCGCGCGATCGCCAGCGATCCCGAGAATCCCTGGGGTCGCCACACGGCCGCGGCCTTCTATCTCGACGACACCGCGCCCGCGGCCGCGCGCGCGGGGGCCGAGGGTACGCCGCTGAGTGCCGCCTCAACCGCGACGATCCGGGCCCAGTATGCGGGCGACCCGGTGGCGGCGGCGCGCGCGGCGGCAGGCATCGAATTCAGCACGTTCGGGATGGTCGAAATGTGGGGCATGGCCGAAGCGCTGCGGGACGCCGCGCTACGCAAGGGACGCGGCTCCGGCGAGGAACGCCGGCTGCGGCAAGCGTTCGTGGAGATTCGGGGTGCCGAGTCGACGATCGGCGTAGTCAACTACCGCGCGCGACTGTTGCTTGCCCACCTGAAGCTTGCGCAGGGGGATCGCGCCGGGGCGGAGGCCGAGCTGCGCGAGCTGATCGCCTGGATGAATACCAACGAGCGCTACGGGCTGCATCATCGGCCGCGCGCGCTGGCGTACATGCTGCTCGGGGACCGCGAGCGCGCGCTGCAGGAGCTCGCGGACTCGCTCGACAAGGACCGTGACTACCGTCACTGGTGGTACTTCTTCGATCGCGAGCCCATCTGGGCGCCAGTGCGCGACGACCCGCGATTCCTCGCGCTGCGCGACCGCGTCCGTGAACACGCCGCGCAGCAGCGCGCCCGTCTCGAGGCGATGCGCGCCAGCGGCCAGGTGCCCCGGCGCGGGTGATTCATGGCAACTCCACGCATCCAGCGGGCGATGACGGTCAGCGGAGCGGTGGCGCTCGCGCTGGCCGGGCCCTGGGCCTGCGCCCAGGGCGAGCTCGAGGAGGTCGTCGTCACGGCGCGCAAGTCCGGCGAGCGCTTTGCGCAGGTGCCGTTGGCCATCGAGGTCATCGACGCGCGCCAGATCGTCACCGGCGGAGTCGACGGCCTTGGCGCGCTGTCGTCACGCGTGCCCGGCCTGGCGTTCGAGTCCCAGTGGGGTGGCAACAACGCCGCACCGGTGATCCGCGGACAGTCCCAGCCCAGCCTGGCTGGCGACAACGTCGGCGTGTTCGTCGATGGCGTGTACCAGGCGAGCCGCACCGCGCTGGACGTCGACCCGCTCGACCTGCAGCGGATCGAAGTGGTGCGCGGCCCGCAGAGCGCGCTGTTCGGCCAGAACACGTTCGCGGGCGCCATCCACTATGTTCCCAACGAGCCCGGCGATGAGTTCGAGAGCGGCGCGCGGCTGGAGGCCGGGTCCTATTCCCTGCGTGGCGGTGAGGCCTTTGCTTCCGGCCCGCTGGGCCGCAGCGCCTGGCGCGCCCGCGTCGCCGTCGGCTACCGCGATGCCGACGGCACGCACGACAACGCGGCAAGTGGCGAGCCGCTCGGCAGCAAGCGGCGCAGCGGTGGCGTGCTGACGCTGGCACGCGGCGACGCCACGGAGGATCGCTGGTTCGTGCGCGCATCGCTGCGCTACGGTGAGGCCCGGCTCGGGCATCCGGCCGTCGCCATCCTCGACCCGCGCGGCTACGACTGCGGCGCGCGCGATGCGGCAACCGGCCTGTGGAGTTACCGCTGCGGCGAGTGGCCGGTCAGCCGCCGCTTCGATGTGTCCGCTGACCTGCCCGACAGTCGCCAGGACGTGGGCCAGGTGCTGCTGCGCGTCGGTGGCACGCTCGGCGCCGTTCGCATCGTCTCCGACAGCAGCTTCTACCGGGCCGACGCCGTCGTGATCCGCGACTTAGACAGCAGCTCCGCGGGCCAGCCGCTCGGCGTCTGCCGCACGGGCGCCACCTGCACGACGACGCCCGGCATCCCGCGCGTGCTCGACCGCATCGACGCCGTGGATGTCCTGAGCCGCGGGGACAGCCGCGTCGACCAGTGGTCGCAGGAGCTGCGTGCCACGGGCCGAGTCGCGGAGCGCCACGACTGGTTGCTCGGCGCGGTTGCGTACGGCACGCGGCAGCGCGCGCAAAGCGCGCTCGGCGCCGATGGCCGCGCGCTGCGCGCGAACGAGCAATGGACCGCGCTGCTGCCTGCGGCACCCGCCGCGGTGGGCCCGATCTCGCAGTTCAATCGCGCGCGGGTCGCGGCGGATCCACGTGAACAGCAGGTGGTGCAGACGCTGAATCGCCGGGAGAACTTCTCCTGGGCCGCATTCGGCGCGTTCGACTACCGGGTGTCGGAGGACGTGCAGCTGCGTGCCGAGGCACGGCTGAACTTCGAACGCGAGCAGCTCGACGGCGTGGTCTCGAACTTCGGCCCGGGCCTGGGCCGCGCGATCCCCGCGCAGCGCTTCCGTGACTTCACGCCGCGCGCCAGCGCGATGTGGCGGCTGGCGCCGCAGTGGCACTCCTGGGCCTCGGCCGCGAAAGGCTCGCGCTCCGGCGGCACCAACACCACCGTCGGTCTCGACCCCGGGGAACAGCAGTTCCGCCCCGAGTCCAACCGGACCTATGAGTGGGGCCTGCGGCGCAATGCACCGGAAGCCGAGCGGCTGCGCAGCGTCGCGCTGACCGCGTACTACATCGACTGGCGCAACACCCAGATCATCGGCTTCGCCACTACGCCCGGCATCGGCACGCTGATCACGCGCAACACCGTCGGCATCACCACGCGCGGCATCGAGCTGGCGGCCGGCATTGCGCTGGGCAACACTGTCACGCTGAACCTCGCGTACAGCATCACGGACCCGCGCTTCCGTGCCGGCAGTGAAGACGTGGGCTCACGCGTCTTCTGCGGCCTCGGCGGCGCCACCACGACGTCGAGCTTCTGCACCATAGGCCCATCCCGGACGCCAGGGCTCGTGACGCCGCAGCTCGTGCCCTACATCGACGGCAACTCAACCCAGCGCTCACCCCGCCACAGCGGCGCCGCGTCGCTGGCTGCGCGCATCCCGTGGCGGCCTGCGGGCTGGCAGCTGGGCTTGCGCGCCGATGCCGGCCTGCAGAGCGACGGTTACGACCGCACCATCGAGGGCGCGCGCTTCGGTGCCTACACG
>JANPDV010000366.1:0-6626 GCA_031431655.1 Gammaproteobacteria bacterium
ACGTGGCCCTTGCGGATCAGCAGGAAATTGGCCGCGCCGGTCTCCTGCACCTCGCCGCCCGGACAGAACAGTACCTGGTCGACGCCGTGTTCGCGGCGCGCGGCCAGCGTCGGACCCATCGCAGCCGCATAGTTGCCGCCGGTCTTGACCATGCCGAGATGCGGCGCGCAGCGCTGGTTCTTTTCGTCCACCAGGATCTTCAGCGGCTTCATGCCGCCGGCAAAGTAGTCCCACACCGGACTCGCCAGCACGATCAGCATCGCGCTGGTCGACGGCGTGGCAGCCGCGCCAATGTTTTCCATGGTGCCGAACAGCAGCGGCCGCAGATACAACGCACCGGGCGCCTCCGGCACATCCTCGCGGCAGCGGTCGACCAGCGTCAGCACCATCTTGGTCAGGTGCGCCGCATCGGGCTCCGGCAGCACCAATGACCGGGCGCTCTGGCCCATGCGCGCGACGTGGCGGTCGAGTCGGAACACACGCACCTGACCGTCCGCGTGACGATAGGCCTTGAAGCCTTCGAAGCAGCTGCTGCCATAGTGCAGCGCGTGGATCGCCGGGTGCATCGGCAGCGCGCCCGTGACACGGACCTCCGAGTCGCCCCATGCGCCGTCGCGATACTCCGCGATCACCATCTTGTCGGTCAGCACACTTCCGAATGGGGCGTTCTGGGCGGTCGTCGTCGGCATCGGCAGCGGGCTCCGTGTTGCGGGGGCTTTGTCCAGGGACCTTACGATTGAATACCAAGCGGCGCGGCAATGCGAGTGTCGGACACGGCAGCAACCGCCAGCGCGGCTGGCTGCTCCAGCCGCTGCTTCAGGTCCTGGATCATCGCGGCGGCGTCGAAGCCGTCGACGAAGCGATGATCGAACGAGGACGAAAGATTCATCATCAGCCGCACGGCGACGCTGCCGCGGTAAACCACCGGGCGCTCCACCGCCTTGTTGAGGCCGATGATCGCGACCTCGGGCGAATTGAGGATCGGCGTGGAGACGATGCCGCCCAGCTTGCCGAGGCTGGTTACGGTGATCGTCGAGCCCGTGAGCTCGTCGCGGCGTGCGGTGTTGCCGCGTGCCGCAGCGGCGACGCGCCGGATCTCCGCGGCAAGTCCCGCGAGGTCGAGCGCCTGGGCATCGCGCACCACCGGCACCTTCAGGCCATCGGCCGTCTGCGTTGCGATGCCGGCGTGCACGGCGTCGAACCGACGCAGCACATTGCGGGCGGCATCGTAGTGCGCATTGCACTGCGGAAAGTGCCGCAGTGTCCGCACCAGCGCGATGACCACCAGCGGCAGGTAGGTCAGCGCCGGCGTGCCCGGCGCCAGTTGAGCATTGAGCTGCTGGCGCAGCGCCTCCAGCGCCGTGATGTCCACTTCCTCGACATAGGCGAAATGCGGAATCGTGCGCTTCGCCTCGCTCATGCGCTGCGCAATGAGTCGGCGCACGCCGAACACTTCGATCTCGTGCACGCCCGCGTGCTGCGATCCGGCACCATCGGCCGGCTGCACGCGGGCGACAGGCGTTCCCGCTGTCCTGGCCGCCATCGCAGCATCGAGATCGCCGGACTGGATGCGACCGCCAGGCCCGGTGCCCGCGACGCCTGTCAGATCGACACCGGCTTCATGCGCGCGGCGGCGCGTTGCCGGTGACGCGCGCGGACGCTCGCCGCTGGCGGCGCTCGTGCCGTTGCCATTGCCGTCGCGGCTCAAGTGGCGGGAGTCTGGCGACGCGACAGCACCGGCGGTCACACCGTGCGCCGCAGTCGCGGGCGATGCGGCGGCAGGCTCGAGCGACGCCAGTGCATCGGTCTCGAACACCGCCAGTTCTGCGCCTACCGCGATGCTGTCGCCGGCCTTGCCGGCAAGCGACACCACGCGGCCCGCGACCGGCGCAGGCAGTTCGACTACGGCCTTCTCGGTCGACATCTCCGCGAAGGGCTGATCCTCGGTTACGACATCGCCCGGCTTGACGCGCCACGCGACGATCTCCGCCGTGACGGTGCCCTCGCCCAGATCCGGCAGCTTGAAGACCAGCCTTGGCATACGCGCGTCGTCCCCCGCCTCAGGTCGCGTCCAGCAGCGCGCGCAGCGCCATCTGCACGCGCTTCTTGCCCGGAAAGTACTCCCACTCGAAAGCGTGCGGATAGGGCGTGTCCCAGCCGGCCACCCGCGCGATCGGCGCCTGCAGGTCCCAGAAGCAGGCTTCCTGGATCGACGCGGACAGTTCTGCACCGAAACCGCCGAAGCGCGTGGCCTCGTGCGCGATCAGGCAGCGTCCGGTCCTCGACACCGACGCCACGAGGGTGTCGAGGTCGAGCGGCACCATGGAACGCACGTCGATGATCTCCGCATCGACGCCCATCTCGCGCGCCGCTGCTTCGCAGACATGCACCATCGTGCCATAGGTGATGATGGTGGCGGCCGTGCCGGCGCGCACCAGCGTGGCCTTGCCGATCGGCACGGTGTAGTGACCGACCGGCACCTCGCCCTGCGGGTGGTCGGCCCAGCCGATCGCCGGCTTGTGCGGGTCGCCGTCGAAGGGGCCGTTGTAGATGCGCTTGGGCTCGAAGAACACCACCGGGTCGTCGTCTTCGATCGCCGCGATCAGCAGACCCTTGGCATCGTACGGATTCGATGGCATCACCACCTTGATGCCGCTGACGTGCGCGAACATCGCCTCCGGGCTCTGCGAGTGCGTCTGGCCGCCGCGGATGCCGCCGCCGCAGGGCGTGCGGATGGTGACCGGCGCGGTGAACTCCGCCGCGCTGCGATAGCGCAGTCGCGCCAGCTGGCTGACGATCTGGTCGAAGGCCGGATAGATGTAGTCGGCGAACTGGATCTCGGCGACCGGCCGCAGGCCGTTGACGGCCATGCCGATCGCAGCGCCCACGATGCCCCCTTCGGCGATCGGCGTGTCGATCACGCGGTGCGTGCCGTAGTTCTTCTGCAGCGAGTCAGTGACGCGGAACACGCCCCCGAAGTAGCCCACGTCCTCGCCCAGCACGACCACCGACGGATCCCGCGCCAGGCAGACGTCCAGCGCGGAGTTCAGCGCCTGGACCATGTTCATTTTCGGCATAGGTCGCGAATCCGTCAGGCCACGGTCTCAGGACAGCTCGGCATCGAGCTGCTCGCGCTGGCGGCGCAGGTGCTGGGGCATGACCTTGAACACGTCTTCGAACATCAGGCCGCGATCGAGCTTGGGCGCATCGCTCATCGTGCCGTGTGTCAGCGCCTCTTTCCAGCTCGCCGCTATCTGGGCTTCGATCTCCGCGGTAAGCGCCGCATGCTGCTCTTCAGTCCATTCGCCGAGCACCATCAGGTGCTGTTTGAGGCGCTCGACCGGATCGCCCAGCGGCCAGAAGTCGAAGTCCTCGCGCGGCCGGTAGCGGGTGGGATCGTCGCTGGTGGAGTGGGCGCCGGCGCGGTAGGTGACGTGCTCGATCAGCGTGGCGCCGTGCCCGGCGCGCGCGCGCGCTGCAGCCCAGCTCGTGGCCGCATGCACGGCCAGGAAGTCGTTGCCGTCGATGCGCAGCCCGGCGATGCCGATGCCCGGCCCGCGCGCCGCGAACGAACGCTGTTCGCCGCCGGCGAATCCCTGGAACGTCGAGATCGCCCACTGGTTGTTGACGATGTTGAGCACCGCCGGCGCCCGATAGACCTTGGCAAAGACCAGCGCCTGGTGGAAGTCCGCCTCGGCCGTGCTGCCCTCGCCGATCCACGCTGCCGCAACCGCGTCCTCGCCCTTGATCGCCGCGGCCATCGCCCAGCCGACCGCCTGCGGGAACTGCGTGGCGAGGTTGCCCGAGATCGAGAAGATGTTGTGGCGCGCGGAGTGGTACATGACCGGCAGCTGCCGGCCCTTGCACATGTCACGCGAGTTGGAGAGCAGCTGGCACATCAGTTCCGTCAGCGATACACCCCGATACAGGAAAATGCCCTGGTTGCGGTACGACGGGAACACCATGTCCTGGTCGGACAGCGCCATCGCCGCCGCCACCGACACCGCTTCCTCGCCATAGGAGCGCACATAGAAGGTGATGCGACCCTGCCGCTGGGTGCGCTGCATACGGTCGTCGAACAGGCGGGTCAGCAGCATCTGGCGCAGCCCGCCACGCAGGACCTGGGGTGAGAGCTGCGGGTTCCAGGGGCCCACCGCGCGATGCTCGGGATCGATGACCCGCACCAGTGTCTCGGCGAGCTCCGAGGTTTCGCGGACCCCGACGTCGATGGGCGGGCGCGCCACGGCACCTGCCGGCGAAAGCCGGACGTAGCTGAAGTCCGGCGTCTCCCCCGGCCGCGCGGGAACATCGGGTACGTGCAGGCGCGATTGGGCTGTCATGGCGCGAAGCTTAAGGCGCAGGGCGCGAATGGCGTGAGTGGATCGGCAACCGGTACCGGCGCTGCGGTGAATAGGGTATTCTTCGTTGGGACCATGCTGCATAGTTTATCCATGAAACTGGATCAGGTTGACTTCAACATACTTGATGCACTGCAAAAAGACGCCACTTTATCGACGGTGGATCTCGCCGCACAGGTCGGGCTGTCGCAGTCGCCCTGCTGGCGCCGGGTCAGTCGCCTGGAGTCCGATGGGTTCATCAAGCGGCGGGTCGCGCTGCTGTCGCGCGAGAAGCTGGGCCTCGACGTGCTGGTGTTCGTGCACGTCAAGTTGACCAGCCATGGCTGGCAGTCGCTGCCCAAGTTCAAGCAGCGCGTGGTGAGCTTCCCGGAAGTGATCCAGTGCTGCGTGCTGATGGGCGACATCGACTTCATTCTGCTGGTCGCCACCCGGACTATCGATGAGTACAACAACTTCGTGCAGAAGAAGCTCGCGCAGGTCCCGGGCGTGCAGTCGATCGATTCGCGGATCGTGATCGAGGAGACGAAGAACACCACCGAACTACCGCTGGGGGTGCCCGGCTGAAATCCCGGCCCGTGCTGGATCGATGCAAGGGGCGCGCGTCTGCGAGGCACGTCACAGCATCGCAACACCGAGAGGATGAACATAAAACATGGAAACCAGAAATATGCCCGTCGCCAGCGGCGACACGCCCGCCGACCCGGAACCGGACTCCGAGCCGACGCCCGATCAACTCTGGTGCATCGCCCTGGTCGCGGCCGTTCATGCACAGCAGGAGTACGAGCTGCTGCTGTCGAACCCGGACGCGGACGATGCCGAGCTCGACCGCGTATGGCTGCGGCTGTACCGGGCGCAAGAGACCCAGGCGGAGCTGTTGCGCGCCGCCTGATTCCGCGGGGTTGCCGGCCACTTGCGGCGCTGTCGAGGGACGCGCGAAGTTGCCCCGTGTCCGCCGGACCGTTGCGGCTCGCGAGGGGATCGCGTAAACCTCTCGCGGATCTTGATCACGAGGTCCAGGACCCAGGTCGCGCCGCATGTTCCTTTTCCGCCCCCAGGCCATTTCACTCACAACGCTGATTTCCGCCTCGCTGCTCGCCGGCCTCGTCCGCGCGGGCGAGGCGGTTACCACCGCGCTCGCGGAGATCACGATCACCTCGAGGAAGACCGCGGAGACCCAGCAGTCCGCATCCGCGGCCGTGACGGCGATCACAGGCGACGCCCTCGTCGCCGCCGGCGTGCTTGACGCGCGAGGCGCGCAGAACCTCGTGCCTTCAGTGCGCTTCCAGGCGGAGAACGCGTCCACCGAGATCTACGTGCGCGGCGTTGGTTCGACGCTCGACCTGCCCAACATCGAGCCGCCGACCTCATTCCAGTTCAACGGCGTCTACATTCCGCGCGAGGGCACGAGCGTGGGGTTTTTCGACCTCGCGCAGCTCGAGCTGCTGCCTGGCCCCCAGGGCACGCTGTATGGCCGCAGCTCGCTCGGCGGCGCGGTGCACGTCACGTTCAACAGGCCGACGCGCGAACTCACGACCGCGGGCGTGCTCGAGTTAGGCAACTACGCGCTTATCCACGGCACGCTGGTGCAGAACGCGCCGCTGACCGATGCGCTCGCGGTGCGCGCGGCGGTGGACTACATCGAGCACGACGGCTTCCAGAAGAGCGGCGCGGACTCCCGTGAAGACTGGGCGACGCGGCTGTCGGCGACGTGGTCGCCGTCGGAGCGCTTCGGGCTCTACTGGTGGACCCACTATGCAAACAAGGACGGCCGCTCGCCGAACCTGGTGCGCCGCGGCTACAACGGCGGCACGTTCGGTGGCGACCCGGCGGCCTTCGATACCGGCGACGCGTGGGACGACCGCATCTCGCGGACCGCGCCGACCGCCTCGCCGCAGGACTACGAGAACCTGGTGACCGGCGCGGAGCTCAGCTGGAAGCTCGGTGCGAACACGCTCACGTGGGTCCCCGCCTACTTCCACCTCGACTGGTCCGGCAACTACTGGCTCGAGAACATCCCGGCGCTGCTCACGGCGAAGTACGACCAGGTCACGCAGGAACTGCGGCTCAACGGCGCCCCGGGCGGCCGCTGGCAGTGGCTCGCAGGCCTCTACGCGTATCGCGTGACGAACTCGGGCGACTTTGTCGTCGGCAGCTTCCCGCTCGCCGACATCGCCCGCAACCGGCTGACCGGCGTCGCGGCGTTCGGCCAGGCCACGCTCGACGTCACCGACCGCATGCGCCTGACGGTTGGCGGCCGCGTGTCGCAGG
>JANPDV010000367.1:0-8781 GCA_031431655.1 Gammaproteobacteria bacterium
CCAAAACGTGCCGCGCGCGATCCAATCTAGCTGCGTCGTCGCTTCTCGTCAGAGACCATCGAGCTATGCGTTCGCTGGTACATCACCTATCGGCTGAGCTATCGAGATCTGGTCGCGATGATGGCGGAGCAGGGGATCGTCGTCTCCCACACGACGATCATGCGCTGGGTTCTGCACTACGTTCCGGAGTACGAGCGGCGCTGGTCGCGCTACGCACGATCGCCGGGATCATCCTGGCGCATGGACGAAACGGTCGTGGCGGTTCGCGGTGGCCGGCACTACCTGTATCGGGCGGTGGATCGACGCGGGAAGTCCGTGGCGTCTCTGCTTTGCAGTGATCGGAGCATGGAGGCGGCGCAGGCGTTTTTCCGCACGGCGGTCAACCAGGATGGCGTGCCGTGGCCGGAGAAGATCAACGTCGATGGGAACAGCGCCACGCATCGCGGCTTGCGATTGCTGGGCGACGAGGATGGCCGTTGGCGGAGCGTGGTTGTGCGAGCGCGCCGTTATCTCAACAACGTGGTCGAGCAGGACCACCGGGTTATCAAGCAGCGGTGCGCGCCGATGCTGGGATTGAAGAGCTTCCGCTCGGCGGCGATCACGTTGGCGGGCATCGAACTCGCTCATCGCATTCGCAAGCAGCAGTATTCGCTGCCGATGAACACGAACGGACCGACCTGTTCGCTGAAGGAGTTGTGGGCCGCCGCGCTGGCCGACTCCGGCGCGCCGACCTGCTGGGACGACGATCGACAATCGCCAATGCACCACCTGCTCATCCGGCCCCAAGGCGGGCGGTATTGGCATTACCACTACCGATACGGCGGCAAGCGGAAGACGCTTTCGCTGGACACCTATCCGGACGTCCCGACGGCCCAGGCGCAGTCGCGCCATCGCGCGGCGCGGCGATTGCTCGCCATGGGCATCGACCCGTCACTGCGAAGGCGCGAACAGCGGCGTGCCGAGAGCGGGGCCCTTGAGGCGGACTCGGCGGTTCCCGGGAAAAGGCTTCAAACCGGGTGATTGGTTTGCGGTCGGTTCGAAATAGTCACCGAGAGTGACTTAAACCCCTGCTTGATAAACCTCGCTCGGGCTGCAGAAGCGGCCAAAAGACCGGCCACTAAGCTTACTATTAATGATGACAAGTGACTGTTTATAGTATTAATATTCCGGCCATGGAACCGGCCAAAATACACATCCTGGCATTCGTGCCGTGACCCCCGCCGCCGCCGAGCCGTATATGCCCGCCGAGGGCGCGGCCGTGCTCGAAAACCTGGCCTTCGACCTGGCCCGCGAGGCCAGCGAGCTTTCCGCCCAGCTGCACCCGGTGGTTCGACTGTCGGTCGCCGAACTGGTCCGGTCGATGAACTGCTACTACTCGAACCTGATCGAGGGGCACAACACCCACCCGCGGGACATCGACCGCGCCCTGGCTGCCGACTATTCCAGTGACCCGTATCGCCGCGACCTGCAGATCGAGGCGCGGGCTCACATCGAAGTGCAGCAGGTGATCGATGAGCGAGCCGGCGACCTGCCGCGTCCGCCCGTCGGGCGTGCCTTCATCGAGTGGACGCATCGGGAATTCTGCAAGCGGCTGCCCGAGAGTCTTCTCGTCGTCGTGAATCCAGACACCGGGGAGCGCGTTCCTGTTGTTCCGGGGCAGTTGCGCTCGCGTACGGTCGCCGTTGGCCGGCACGTGGCGCCGGCGCCGGAGGATCTACCGGCGCTCATGCGCAGATTCGAGGAGGCTTACGAGGCGACCCGACTGACGAAGCCGCGGCAGGTCATCGCCGCGGCCGCGGCTCACCATCGCTTTCTGTGGATCCATCCGTTCCTCGATGGCAACGGCCGCGTCGCGCGTCTGATGTCGCACGCCATGCTGCTCGACATTGGGATCGGCTCAGCATTGTGGTCCGTTTCGCGCGGCCTGGCCCGCAACTCTGGCGAATACAAGCGCCTGCTGATGGCCGCCGATGAGCCACGCAGAAACGATCTCGATGGGCGGGGCACCTTGTCGCAGGAGGCCTTGAGCGACTTCTGCGGATTCTTCCTTGAGACCTGCCTCGACCAGATTCGCTACATGCGGGAGCTGCTCGATCCTTCCGAGCTTCAGCGGCGCATGGAGCTGTACGTGCGTGACGAGGAAAGCGCGGAGCGACTCCCCAAGCGCAGCTTCGTGGTCCTTCGCGAGGCATTGCTCTCCGGGGAGCTGGAGCGAGGGCGTGTGCCCGGCCTGATCGATACGAGTGAACGCACGGCGCGTCGCGTGATATCCGCACTGCTCGAAAAGCGGTTGCTCGTCTCGGGTTCGCACAAGGCACCCTTGCGGCTGGGATTCCCCATCGACGTTGTCGAGCGGTGGTTTCCGAAGCTGTATCCGGCGACGTGATGGGCAAGGCCGGGGACTGGGCTTTCACCAAGCGCTTCCGTCGCGGCGGCTTCGGTTGGCGCGCCAGTCGACTGGCCAGCGAGAGGATTGCCGAGGTGCTGGCGGAAATCCGTGCTGTCGCTCGCCACGATCCGCTGCACGCTGCGGACGGTGCTGTCCGGTTCCTCGTGAAGCTGTCGCCGGCGCTGGAGCAGGTGGATAGTTCATCAGGCGCTTTGGGCAGTGCAGCGCGAGCTGCCGTCGACGCGCTCGTTCCTGTGATTGCACAAGCACCCGCCGATGAGGCGATGCGCGAGGGGTGGCTCGAGCAGTTGTTCGAGGCGATCCAGAACGATGATCCGCCCTATCTCGAGCTGCTCGACGAGCGCTGGGGTGACTTGTGCGCGACGCCGGACGTCGCTTCGCGATGGGCAGATCGACTTATCGATCTCGTGCGACACGTCCACGCAGATCGGCGTCGCGGCCAGCACGCATTCACCCGCGCCGAGTCCGCCTGCTACAGCGTGTTGTTTGCAGCGGGTCGACACGACGAGTTGATCGCCCTCATTGGCGGTGACCCACGTCCGATGTGGCATGACCTGCTGTGGGTCGGTCGGTGCAAGGTGGCAAGAGGCGAGATCGACGGGGCCATCGCGTTCATGGCGAACTCCGTGGACGCCTGGACGCCGATGACGGGCCTCGCGCGTTTCGCAGAGAGCGTTCTGTTGGAGGCAGATCGGCGCACCGAGGCCTACCAGAGATATGCGGTGGAGGCGAACCGCGCCACGACGTACCTCGCGACTTACCGCTTGGTGTCGAAGAAATATCCTGAGATCGATCCGGACCGGTTGCTGTCGGACCTCATCGTGACCACGCCTGGCGAGGAGGGCAAGTGGTTCGCTACGGCGAAGACGCTCAAGCGATTCGAGCTGGCGACGCAGCTCGCATGGAAATCGCCCTGCGATCCGAAGACGCTGATTCGGGCCGCCAGAGACAGCGTTGGGAAAAACCCATCGTTTGCCGCAGAGGTCGCGCTCGCGGCATTGCACTGGATCTGCGAGGGCAGGGGCTACGAGTTGACCTCGCTCGACGTGCAGACGGCCTACCGCCTCGCGACCGAGGCCGGCCACGCGCTCGGGCAATCGGAGCTGGTTGCACTGCGGATTCGGACGATGCTGCGGCCGACGACTCGCGAGGTTCGATGGGCAAGAGAGATGTTGAACCTGGCCGCTATGCCGGAAGCTGGCCCCTGGTGACCAACAGTTTTCGGTATCAATCGCGCTCTATCGGCTCCAAGCGAGATCTTTTGTCGGTCGTCGTGACGGTAATACTACCCAGCGGCTTTGATTACTTCAGCGGCTGCGCGGAGTTGCGATACTGCGAGACCATTGAGTGGGAGTGAGCGGTCGCTGCGCTTCATTGTGTGCTGGCGCGCGGGCAAATGCAGCGTGGGGATTCTGGGAAGAAGCGGGCCAAACTCGACTCAAGGTTTATCTTTCGTCGGCAAGAGTCACTCACGGTGACTTATGCGTCCCCGCTCGCTGCAGGTCAACACCGGCAAGGGCTGCCACCTCGACGCGAGGCAGATCGTGCGCAGCCTCGAGACGCTGCCGATGCCTGAGGGCGGAGTGCTCTTCATCGAGAACGTCGGCGATCTCGTCTGCCCGGCGGGCTTCGACGTCGGCGAGGCGCACGAGGTCGTCCTCGCGTCGGTGACCGAGGGCGAGGACAAGCCGCTGAAGTACCCGAACATGTTCGCGGCGGCAGCTATGGTGCTGGTCAGCAAGGTCGACCTGCTGCCCTACCAGCGCTTCGACGTGCAGGCGCTGATCGCCAACGCGCGCCGGGTCAACCCGCGCGTCGACGTGTTGCAGGTCTCCGCCGAGACCAACCAGGGGTTCGACGCCTGGCTCGCGTGGATCGAGCAGCGAAGAGGGGGCAGATCTATTTCTCTTCCGGAAAAATAGATCTGTCCCCTTGCATTACACGACCTGCCGGTCGCGCCCTTCCCAGTAGGGCTTGCGCAGGTCCTTCTTGAGGACCTTGCCGGTGGGATTGCGCGGCAGCTCGGCCAGCACGTCGACGGACTTCGGGCACTTGAACGGCGCCAGCCGCTCGCGACACCAGGCCTGCACCTGCCCGGCCTCGATCGTAGCGCCGGGCTTCACGACCACGACCGCCTTCGGCACCTCTCCCCAGCGATCATCGGGCACGCCGATCACGGCCACGTCCTGGATCGCCGGGTGCTCGGCCAGCACGCGCTCGATCTCGGCCGGGTAGATGTTCTCGGCGCCGCTGATGATCATGTCCTTGATGCGGTCGGTGACGTACAGGTAGCCGTCGGCATCGAGGTGGCCGCCATCGCCGGAGCGCAGCCAGCCGTCGGCGGTGATGGCTGAGGCGGTCGCTTCCGGCTTGCCCCAGTAGCCGCCCATGACCTGCTCGCTGCGTACCCAGATCTCGCCCGCCTGCCCGGTGGGCACGGACAGGCCGCTGGCCGGGTCGCGGATCTCAATCTCGACGCCGGAGATCGGCTTGCCGGCCGACACGAGCCGGTGCGCCACCGCGGGGTCGACATGGTCCTCGGGGCCGAGGAGGCTAACCACGCCGCTCTGTTCGGTCATGCCGTACACCTGCTGCATCACGCCCGGGAAGATCTGCAGCGATGCGCGCATCACCGGCAGCGGCATTGGCGAGGCGCCGTAGGACAGCGCCCTCAGCGCCGAGTAGTCGCGGTCGGCGGCGTCGGGCACGCCGTTCATGACCGCCATCAGCGCCGGCACATAGAAGGTGTGGGTGATCTTCTCGGCCTCGAGCATCGCCAGCGCGGCCGCCGGATCGGGCAGGCGCATCATGAACATCCGTGCGCCCGCAACCACCGCGATCAGCGCATAGCTAGTGCCGCCCACGTGAAACAGCGGCATCGCGACCTGCACGCGCGAGCCGCGCCCGAAGTCCTGGCTGGCCGACATGTTGCGCGCATGGGCCAGCATGCCGCGGTGGGTGAGCATCGCGCCCTTCGGAAAGCCGGTGGTACCCGACGTGTACAGCTGCACGAAGCAGTCGCCAGGTGCAGCGGCATGCGCCCGCGGGTCGGGCTCGCACGCGGCCAGCCAGGCCTCGTAGTCGTCGCGGTCGCCGCCGATACGGATCACGCGTTCGACGTACGGAAGTTGGTCGCGCAGTTGCTCCACCAGGCCGGCGAACTCCGGACCGACGAACAGTAGCCGGGCCCTGGCGTCGTTGATCACGTAGACGATCTCGGGCGGAGCCAGGCGGAAGTTGACGACCGCGTTGGCCGTGCCAGCCTGCGCGCAGGCCAGGGTCAATTCCAGGCACGCCGGATGGTTGAGGTCGAGCACGGCGACGCGGTCGCCCGGCGCCAGCCCGGCGGCGCGCTGGGCCGCGGCATTGCGCCGCACGCGGCCGGCCAGTTCGGCCCAGGTGCGCTGCGTGGTGCCGAAGCTGATGGCGATCGCGTCGGGTTGTTCCGCCTCCCAGTGAGCCAAGATCGCCGTGAAATCGGTGGGCTGGTGCATGCGGTTCCTGCCAAGGCGTGGCCCGACGACGCCGGAGTGTTCACCCCACCTTAACGCGAATGCTGGCAGAACAGCCCGGTCACGCCAAGCAGCCCGACCCTACCACTCACCCACGGATGCTCGCCGTCGCTGCCGCTATGTGAGCCGCCCGCCGGTGGCCGCCGAACGCTTGGCCATGACCTCATCCGGGCAGGTGCGCTACCAACTCAAGACCCCGTACCGCGACGGCACCACGCACATCGTTGCTGACGCCGCTGGATCTGATGGCAAGACTTGAAGCGCTGGTGCCGCGATCGCGGATGCACCTGACGCGGTATCACGGTGTACTCGCACCGAACAGTAAACTGCGCGCAGTGGTGACGCCGGCACACCGGGGAATGGGTGCGCGGCAGTCGCTACCGGCTGCCGATGCGGCCAAGCCACCGACGCCGCGCCGCCGCGCCATGTGGCGATGCACTGGGTGCGGCGCCTGAAGCGGACGTTTGGGATCGAGATCGAGGGTTGTGCGCGCTGCGGTGGCAAGCTTGCGATCATCGCGAGCATCGAGGAGCCGGAGGTCATCGCCAGAATCCTCGCGCATCTGGAAAAGACCGCTCCCGATCAGTGGGGCGGCGAGCGGCTCGGGGGCGGCAAGCAGGACCTGATCTGCATGCACAAATTCCCGATCCAGGGCTTCCAGCCGTGGACGCGACGCCGCCGATCGCGCGCGCCAACCGCGTCTACACCGTGGGCGTCGGCCCGCGTGGCACGGTGCTCGCGAAGACCGCCAACCACCACGAAGAAGGCTGCGGCGCGCCGATCAGCGCAGCGCGACGCGCAAGGCGTCGCGCATGTCTGCCTCGGGCGCATTGAAGAACAGCTCGCTCAACCGGCCCGAGCGATCCACGAGATACACCTGGGCCGAGTGGTCCACGATGTAGTCGCCGCCCGCCGTCGCCGCCGGCTGGCGGAAGAAGGCCGCCGAGAACGCCCGCGCCACGGGCCGCACCTGCGCGGGCGTACCGGTCAAGCCGATGAATCGCGGCGAGATCGGCGCGAGGAAGGCCTTCATCGCCGCGGGGGTATCGCGCTCGCCATCGACGCTGATCATCATGACGCGAACCTTGGCCAACGCGGGATCCGAGGCCAGCAGGTTCTGCAGCTTCAGCAGGGTCGTCGGGCAGACGTCGGGGCAGTGCGCGAAGCCGAAGAACACCAGCGTCACCTGTCCGGGCAGTGCCTTTTCGGAGCGGAACGGATGCCCGTCCTGATCGATCAGCGTGAACGGCGCGATCGGGCGGGCGGGATCGACGCGCAGCACCCGCTCGGCGGCCTGGGCCGGCGACGACAGCAGCGACAGCGAAAGCATCGCGAGCATCGCGGCAGCCGCGCCCGCGCGCCGCGCGCCCGGCACGCCGGCGACCGACGACGATGCGCTAATTGGCATACAGGCGGTTCGCCGGCACCGTGACGAACGTGGTCGTGCCCGGAGGCTGCCAGCGCAGTCGCATGACGGTACTGCCCGTGTTCTCGTAGTACTCGAGTCGCACTTCATACTTCACCCCGGCCTGCAGGTTGATCGTCGCGCTCGTGTCGGTCGTCGAGCCATGGTTGGTCCAGTTGTTGATCATCTGGACGCCGTTGATCCACAGCCGGACACCGTCGTCGGAGACGGTCTGGAATCGGTAGCTGCCGCTGGCCGGCGCCTGGACCGTGCCGCTCCAGCGGACCGAGAACCGGTCGGCCGGCACGCCGGGCGCGGGCGCGGCGCTGCCCCAGCTGAAATCGACGATCTCGGTGCGCGTCGCGAGCGGCGCGCCGGCCAGCGCGGTGCCGTTGTAGTACCGACCCACCAGGCCCGTGCCCGTGCCGCCGTTCTGCGGCGCGGCCGTTTCCTCGCGGCCGATCTGCTGCAGGTAGGCGACTAGCCGGTCGATGTCGGCGGCGACCAGCGTGGCCGAGCCCGAATGGGCGCGCACCGCCTCCGAGAGTGTCGCGGCCGAGCCGTCGTGCAGGTAGGGCGCGGTGGCCCAGACGTCACGCAGCGTCGGTGGATCGATGCCGGCGAGCGGCGCGCCGAGCCGCTGGCCGCTGGTCGGTTTCAGCGTGCCGACATTCAGCAGCGTGTTGGCGCCGCTGGCGCTGAACGCGGTGCCGGCGTGGCAGGCGGCGCAGTTGAGGCTGCGGAACAGCGCCTGCCCTTCGCTGGCCGCGGTCGTCAGCGTCGTCGAACCGGGGCGATACGGGCTGTCGTCGAAGCGGTTCAGCGAGGCGACATAGGCGGCCAGCGCATCGAGGTCGGTGCTCTGCCCGGTCTTGCGGTCGCCGAGCGGCTGGCTGCGCGTGCCGGCGAAGAACACGGCGTCGCCCATCAGGCCCGTGCCCCCCGCGAGGCCGCGGATCTGGCCCTCGAAATCCTGCACCTCGTCGAAGTTGTTGCTCCAGTGCAGGAAGCCCTGGCCGGCGGCGCGACCGCGCAGGCTGATCGTGTTGCGCAGGCCCTCGCCGAAGCCGGTCAGGTCCCAGGTACGGCCGTCGTGGCCGCCATCGTTGTGGCAGGACGCGCAGCTCATGTAGCCGTCGCGGGCGAGCCGGGTGTCGCGGGCGTCGTAGAACAACTGCTTGCCGGCGAATACGCTGGCCGTCAGCCGCTCGCTGCCGAGCGTACGCAGCGTCGCGATCGCCGGGACGTCGGCGATGCCGCGCACCAGCAGCGGCTCGAGGTCGAACACGCCGACGGTGCGATCCATGAAATTGCTGACGTAGAGCTTCAGCCCGTCCGGTGAGAGCGCCAGGCCCTGCGGCGCGCGGCCGACATCGACGCGGAACATCTCCCAGCGGCCGTGCGCATCGACCACCGCCACCTGGCGACTCGTCTCGAGCGCCACGAACAGGTAG
>JANPDV010000368.1:0-20254 GCA_031431655.1 Gammaproteobacteria bacterium
CCCGCGTGCGAATCTCCAGCGCTATTGAAATTGCGAGGCTCGCGCTCTGCCTGGCCCTTGGCTGTGCGTCTTCGGCTGCAATGTCGCAGACCGAAGTGCCGGCCGATGAAGTCGTGGAGCAGGCCGCACCTGCTGCCGGCGGGTTCACGCTGAAGGCATTTCAGGTTCCCCGCATCGAGGGCGGCATTCGCATCGACGGCCGGCTCGACGATGCGGCCTGGCAGCAGGCGGCGCGCCTCGCCGACGCCACGCAGTACAGCCCCGGCGATGGGGCCGCGCCGACCCAGCCCACCGAGTTCCTGGTGGCGATCGACGACGACAATCTGTACATCGCCGCGCGCTTCACGGATTCCGACGCGCAAGGCATCAAGCGCAACCAGCTGGTGCAGGGTGGCGCGGTCGTCAACGACGACCACATCCAGATCCTGCTCGACACCTACAACAACCGTCGCACCGGCTATCTCTTCTACGTCAACCCCAATGGCGTGCAGCGCGACGGACTGCTGCTCGGCGGCGTGGCGTTCAACATGGACTGGGACGGCATCTGGGAAGGACGCGCTGAAGTCACTTCCGGCGGCTGGACCGCCGAGATCGCGATTCCGTTCAAGACGCTGTCGTTCGATCCGAAGAACGACGCCTGGGGCATCAACCTGCTGCGCGCAATCCGCCGCAACCGCGAGGAGATCGCGTGGTCGCACTATCAGCGCCGAATCACGATGGACGTGACCGGCGAGATGCGCGGCATGCAGGGCCTGAAGCAGGGGCGCGGGCTGGATGTCGTGCCGTCGTTCGCGCTGTCGCAGCGGCAGCGATTCACCGCGAACACCTCGACGATGATCGGCAAACCGTCGCTGGACGCGTTCTATCGCATCACGCCGTCGCTGACCGCATCGATGACCCTGAACACGGACTTCTCCGCGACCGACGTCGACGATCGCCAGGTCAACCTCACGCGGTTCTCGTTGTTCTTTCCCGAGAAGCGGGACTTCTTCCTCGAGGACGTCGAAGTCTTCGAGTTTGGCGGGCTGAAGGAGAACGGCCGGCCGTTCTTCTCGCGGACGATTGGCCTGTCGTCGACCGGGCAGCCGATCGACCTGCAGGGCGGCGGCAAGCTGACCGGCAAGATCGGCCGGCTGTCGCTGGGCGCGCTGGCTGTGCGGCAGGAAGAGTTCGCCAGCCTGGACGCGCAGGACCTGTTCGTGGCGCGCGGCTATCTGAGTTTCCTCGAGCAGTCGACGCTGGGCGGCATCATCACCTATGGCGACCCGACGTCGGAGCGCACGAACCTGGTGGTGGGGAGCGACCTGAACCTGCGCGATCGCAACCTGTTCGACGGCAAGCTGGTCGAGGGCCGCGCCTGGGTCATGCGCTCGCGCACCGGCGGCTTCGAGGGCCGCAACAGTGCCTGGGGCGCCTCCGTGGCGTACCCGAACGATGTCTGGGACCTGTTCGCGGGCGCGACCTCGATCCAGGAGCAGTTCCGGCCGGCACTGGGCTTCGTCAATCGCACCGGCATCCAGCAGCTCGACGGCCGTGCGCGGTATCGCTACCGCTTCGAGTCGGGCGGCCTGCTGCGCAGCTGGCAGGGCGGCGTCGAGGCGCGGGAAGTCGGCGACATGAGCGAGCGGCTCGAATCGCGCGAGATCACGCTGACGCCGTTCCTGTTCGACACCCAGCCCGGCGATACGATCGGACTCGATCTGCGGCGCGAAACCGAGATACTGCGCCGGCCGTTTCCGCTGCCTGGCGGGCTGGTGGTGCGGCCCGGGATCTATGAATTCGATCGCGCGCGGCTGTATGGGCAGATGTCGGGCTCGCGACGCTTCGCCTGGAACTTCGATCTCGAGGCCGGCGACTTCTATGCCGGCGAGCGCCTGGACACGCGTGTCGGCCTGCAGTGGCGGCCGGGCAAGCACCTGTTCATGAACGCGCAGTACCAGACCAACCGTATCGAAACGCCCGAGCGCGAGTTCACCGCGCGCGTCTACTCGCTGACGGCCAACGTGGCCTTCAACGTGCGCTGGGCCTGGCTCAACGTGATGCAGTACGACAACGTCTCGGGCCGTCTTGGCGTCAACAGCCGACTGCGCTGGTGGCCAGCCCAGGGCCAGGTTGCCTATCTCGTCGTCAACTATGACTGGCGCGAGGACCTGGACGGCAACCTGCAACCGTTCATCGCCGAGACGACGCTGAAGTTCAACTACACCTATCGGTTCTGAGTGCTCGGCTGAGCCTGGTTCGCGGGCTGCGCCCGGATGGCGGGAGGCGGCGGAATCTCGGGCGGCACCTCGCCCAGCAGCAGCGCGCGCAGGTAACCCGGCGCGATCAGATGACAGTAGCGCGTGCCCTTGAACTGCGGCGGCGTGTTCGCCAGGCGCGGGTCGAGCCAGTCGTTGCGCATGCCCTTGGACTGCAGGTGCAGCGCCCCATCGGAGCCGGCGTAGGCGATCGCATAGGGCTCCAGCCAGATCGGGCCCATGCTGTTGAGGGCATCCTCATCGATCACGACCCGGGTGCCGCCGTCGAACTTCAGTCGCCGGCGCTCGCGGTCCGTGAACGCGGCGCGCACCGTGGCCAGCGTGTCCTGCAGCAGGCGGCTGCAACTGCCCTCGTCGCCGGACTGTTCGGCGCCGTACTCGGCGCGAATGTGGTCGGCGGTCTTCATCTTGCAGGAGATCATCCGCAGCCGCGGCGCCGCGCCACGGGTGTACCAGGCGTACTGCTGGGTCTCCAGCGGACGGATCGCCGGCTTGGACTTCACGAACGCGTCGTAGTCGGTGTGCACGGTGTTGATCGCGCGCGGCTTCACGTCGGAGATCCGCGCCTGCGCCTGCGCGCAGAACTGGCTGAGGGCTGTGTCATCCGGCGCGGCCATCGACGCAGCGGCAGGACGTGGCGGCGCAGAGGTGCTGCACGCGGCCAGCAGGGCGAGGCTCGCCCCGCATGCCAGGAGGTTCGTTCGCGGCTTCATGGGCCGGACGATAGCGCAAGGCGTCGGCGAGCGTCAGTCGCACGGCGGGGCCTGTTTGAGTTGACATTAGGCTCCATGCCCAGCGCAATAGGCGCACAACTCCAAGAAGCACGCGGGGACGGATCACATGGCAGCAGCGCATTCCGGGCACAAGTTCGGCCCCGTTCGGCTGGCGCCCGGCGTCAAACCCGGCCATGTCGCGGCCTATCTGTGGGCCGCCTTCGTCAGCATCGGCATGTTCACGTATGCGTCGGCGCTGCAGCCTTTCATCCTCAAGGTGAACATCGGCGTGCCGTCGGACCAGACGGGCGTGGTGTCAGGCAACCTGCAGTTCTGGCAGGAGATGGTCGGCCTGCTGGTGATCGGCATGATCGGTGCGTGGTCGGATCGGGTGGGTCGCCGCGTCGTCTACATTCTTGGCTTCCTGGTCACGGCGCTGGCCTACGCGGCCTTTCCGTTCGCCAACGACATCGGCCAGTTGACGATCTACCGGCTGATCCTGGCCGTGGGCGTCGCGGCGCTGGGCGGCATGCTGGCGACAGTGCTGGCGGATTATCCGGTGGACGAGGATCGCGGCAAGCTGACCGGCATCTCGTTCTTTCTCAACGCGGTCGGCGCCTTCCTGTTTCTTACCGTGCTGGTGCGGTTGCCGCAGTGGTTCATCGAGGCGGGCTTCAGCGAAGTCGACGCGGGGCGCGCCGCTTACCTCACTGCCGGTGCCGCAGTCTGTCTGGTCAGCGCTGCGATCATGTTCGGGCTGAAGCCCGGCCGTCCGGAACAGGTGCAGGAACGGCTGCCGCTGCTGACGTTGCTCAGGCAGGGCCTCGCTGCAGGCCGGAGCCGCCGCATTGCGCTCGCGTACGTATGCTCGTTCGCCGCGCGTGCCGACCTGGTGATCGTGGCGCTGTTCCTGACGCTGTGGGTATCGATCGCGGCGGTCGCCGACGGTTACACGCCGGGCGAGGCGCTGCAGAAGCAGGGCATCCTGTTTGCCGTGGTGCAGGCATCGGCGATGCTCTGGGCGCCGTTCTTCGGCTGGCTCGCCGACAAGATCGATCGCGCGACCATGGTGATCATTGCGACGGTGCTGTCGGTGGCGGGGTACGGGTGGATGGGCTTCACGCCGGATCCGACGCAAACCGCGGCATTCGGCGCCGGCGCGCTGCTCGGTATCGGGCAGGCCAGTGGAATCCTCGCCTCGCAGGTGCTGATTGGTCAGGAGGCACCCGGGCCGATCCGCGGCGCGGTGATCGGCATGGTGGGATTCTTTGGCGCGCTCGGAATTCTGGCGATCTCCGCGCTGGGCGGCTACGCGTTCGATCAATGGCGGCCGGGTGGGCCATTCATCATCATGGCGGCGGCCAACGCGCTGTTGCTGGTGTTCGCCGTCTGGGTGCGCCTGACGTCGCAACCACGCATGGCCGACTGACGTCAACCCCTGACGCGATGCTTGCCGCGATAGCGCGGGCCGCGTCACATCGGCGGACAGTCGCAATCTGCCCGTCATCGGCTGCGGGTAGTATTCCGACCACGCGCCCGTGCCACCCCAGAGGCTCGGCCCCGTGAGCTTTGTTCCTGGAGGGGGGTTACTCCGTACGATTTCGAAGCTTCGGTGCTCCGCGCTGGGGACGCGGGCGCGACCAATTCTGCTGCCGCTCGCGCTCGCACCCGCGTTCGCGGGCAGACTGCCTCAGTCGATTTCCAGGAACGCGGACCAGCGCGCCTGTTTTTCCGCCAGCGGCATCGCCGCATGCGCCGGACTGGTCGAGGGCAGGGCCACTCGCGGCAGGTGTTGCCAGCGTGGCGGCAACGCAGGCAGCACGAGCTGCGCATAGAGCCGCGCGGCCGCGGCGCCATTCAGCCCCACGCGCTCGATTCCGCGACAGCGCTGGAACAGGCTGGCGAAATCGTTCGGCGTCACGCTGCGCAGGTCGATGTCGGCATCCAGGCTGCCCGGCCGCCGTGCAGAATGGCAGACATCCCAGAGCGCGACGCCGGCGTCGGACAGGCGTTGCAATCGCTCGCGGTATGGCAGCTCGGGGCCGGCGCCGAACTGCGCGCCCATGATTCGCCAGAACGCATTGCGCGGCTGGGCGTAGTACTGCAGCGCGTCGAGCGACGCGCGGCCCGGCAGCGAGCCGAGCACCAGCAGCCGCGCGCCAGGCGTCGCGACTGCCGGAAACCCGGTGCTAAGTCGCGCCTTCGGCAAACTGCGGCAGCGTGTCGGTGATGTCGAACCACGGCGCCTTGGAGGCAACGAAAAACTGCCCTGGGATGCTCACGCGCTGGAACTCATGCGCCCGGCGGGCGGTACTTGCCGACCAGCCGCGCCCAGTTGGCGTCGACGCGTTTGAACGAATCGGGCGCGCCGGCCACCAGCGTGGCGCGATTGAGCGGCTGGTACTCAGTGGGGCCGCCTTCTTCCGGCCACTGCCGCGTGGCGTCGATGACCACCTTGGACGTGTACGGCGCATCCTTCAGCGAAGGATCCAGCGGCATGCCGCGTGAGCGCGCGATGATTGCGGTGGCGGGCTGCGGCTGCCAGCGCGAGCCCATCGCATGCATCATCTGCACGCGATCGAGCACTTCGAGATCATCGTCGACCATGACGACGACCTTCGCGATGCCGACGATTTCGGCGACCCGCTTACCGATTTCCAGCGCCTCGCCGGGCCTGGTCTTCTTGAAACTGACGAACGTGAAGCCGGTGGCCTCGACCGGGGAGTGCAGCATCTTGACGCTCGGCACGAAGCGCTTGAAGGTGGCCAGCGCGAGCTGTTCCAGCGGCGCGGTCGGAAAGCCGCGCGTCACACCGGTGAACACGTTGACGATCCAGGGATTGCGGCGATGCGTGATCGCCGTGATGTTCATCCAGAAGTTCTCCTGCTTCTTGCGCCCGAGATAGCCGTACATTTCGCCAAACGGCCCTTCAGGCTTCATCGGCTCATCGAGCACGACTTCGCCCTCGATCACCATCTCGGAAGTGGCAGGGACCAGGTGATCGTTGGTCTCGCTCTTCACCACGCGCAGTGGCTTGCCGCGCACGGCCGAGACGACCTCGAGCTCGTCCGCCCGGGCGCGATTGAGCTTGGAGCTGGAGACGACCCAGGTGATCGGATCCTGCCCGAGCGCGATCGACACCTTGACGCGCTTCTCGCCGCGCTCCTTGGCCTTCATGAAGGCCAGATACGCACCCTGGCCCGGCTCCGGGTTTACGCCGAGCATCTTCGGGCCCTTGATCTGGCAGCGGTAGGTGCCGAAGTTCTTGCCCAGCTCCTTGTCGTTGGTGAATACCGAACCGGTGTTGACGTAGCGACCGCCGTCGGCCGGATTGGACTGGAAGTAGGCGAACTTCGTGATGTCGATGTCGTCGCCAGTCAGTACGACCTCCTTGCAGGGCGCCTGCTGCGCGCTGACCTCCTGGAACTTCGCGATCGGGAAGGCGCCGCCGCGGCCGAGTCTCAGGTACTCGTCGACGCGCGCGAGGGCCTTGTAATAGGTGGCGAAGTGGTCGTCCTTGACCGGTTCGATGCCGAACGTGAGGCACTCCGTGTCCCAGTGGCCGCAATGGTTGCTGATGATCGGGCCCTTGTGCCACTTGCCGTCGATCTTGATGTTCTCGATGTAGAGCGTGGGCGCCAGATACATGCCAAAGCGGTCGACGAGCCGGTACATCAGCGCGCTGGCTTCGTACTGGTCCTGGTCGACGTCCTTTACCCGCAGCAGCAGGCCACGGCGGTCGAGTTCGCGGACGTAGTCGCGCAGATCCTCGAAAGGACCGAACTCCCACTTCGGCCCTGCACCGGGTTCGAGACGCGTCTGAGGCGCCGCCGCCGCGCCAACGCCGGGCGGTGGGCCGCCCGTTACGCCGGGAGGCGGACCGCCTGTCACACCGGGCGGCGGTCCCCCTGTCGCGCTTGGGGGCGGGCCCGCCGGCGCGCCTGCAGCGCCAGCGCCCTGTGCCTGCTGGGCCGCCGCGATCTTCAGGTCCGCGGCGATCAGGGCTGCGGTCGAGAGGCCGGCCGAAGCCGCCAGGAAGCGGCGGCGAGACACCGCCGGCGATTCAGGCAGGCGGGTGTCATCGGTGAACTCGGTGGGCGCGGGCATCATGTACTCCATGCGGCAGCACAACGGTCTGGGGATCCGAACCTGCCATGCTCCCGGCAGGGCGTAAAGCCGCAGTCCGGTCGCGACCAGCCTACGGCGCGGCCGGGGCTGCTACGCTGGCGTCATGACCAGCGCCAGCCGCAACCTTTCACAGCGATTCCCGGCCCGCCGCGCGTTCGTCACTGGCGCGGCCAGCGGCCTGGGCCTCGCCTGCGCAGAGATCCTGGCCCGCGAGGGTTGGCGCCTGTTGCTGACGGATGCCGATGAAGTGCGCCTCGGGCTGGTGGCTCAGAGCCTGGCCCGCGATGGCGCGGCCGTCGTTGCCGCGCCCTGCGACGTGCGGGACGAACCGGCGCTGCGCGCGCTGATCGACGATGGCGTGGCGGGGCTCGGCGGCCTGGACCTTGCGCTGCACTGCGCGGGCGTCGCTGTCGCCGGGCCATTTCATTCCAGCCAGGTTGCGGACTGGCAGTGGGCCTTCGACGTCAACGTGCATGGCGTGGCTAACAGCTGCCGGGCCGTCGTTCCCCACATGGCAAAGGCGGGGCGTGGCGCCATCGTCAATGTCGCAAGCGCGGCGAGCTTCTGCACCGGTACGCATATGTCGGCCTACAACGCGTCCAAGGCCGCCGTGGTCGCGCTGAGCGAGTCCCTGATGCAGGAGTACGGGCAGTACGGGCTGCACGTCATGGCTGCGATGCCCGGATTCTTTCGCACGCGGCTGATCGAGAGCGCGCGCGGCCCGCAGCGCACGCTGGACGGCGCGCAGCGTCTGATCTCGGGCTCGAACCTCGAAGCGGCCGAGGTCGCCGAGGCGCTGCTGAATGCGGTGTCGCGTCGCCGCACGCACTGGGTCTATCCTCCGTTCTACCGCCGACTGTGGTGGCTGAAGCGGTTGATGCCGCAGCAGTTCCAGCGCCTGCTGCCGGCGCTGCTCAAGCGGGGAAGCTGAGTTGCCCGTGACGACCGCGTTGCAGCCTTTCCACCTGGCCGTGCCGGTGCACGATCTCGCGGCCGCGCGGCGCTTTTACGGCGGGCTGTTTGGTTGCGTGGAAGGACGCAGCGCCGACGCGTGGGTCGACTGCGATTTCTTCTGACACCAGCTCGTCGCGCATCTCGATCCGTCACGGACCGCGCGTTCTGCCGCTCCCCACACCAACGAAGTCGACGGGCACGACGTTCCCGTGCCTCATTTTGGCGTGGTGCTGGAATGGCAGCAGTGGCAGGACCTGGCGCAGCGACTGCGCGCGGCGAATGCCCGGTTCACCATCGAACCGGGCATCCGTTTCGCCGGACAGGTGGGCGAGCAGGCGACGTTCTTTCTCTACGACCCCTCGGGCAATGCGCTCGAGTTCAAGTCCTTTCGGGATCCTTCGCGGTTGTTTGCGCGGTGAGTACCACCCGGCCATCGCGCACCGGCAGGCGCGCGCCGATGCCGGGATTGTGTTCCAGCCGCACGCTCGAGATCGTTTCGCCGAAGCGGTAACGAATGTCGTAGCCGACCTGCCGTTTTTCGTCCCGCATGACGGTCGTGCAGCGCTTCTCGGTCGAACTCACGGTCCGCTTGTCCTGGGCGGACTTCTGGATGCGATTGCCCGCGTAGCCGCCGGCGGCGGCACCTGCAACGGTGGCGATCGCACGCCCGTCGCCGTCGCCGATCTGCGCGCCGACCACGCCGCCGACCAGCGCACCGATGGCGGTGCCTGCGATCCGATGTTCGTCCTGCGGCTGTTTCCTGCGCGTGACCAGCTGGTCGCGGCAGACCTCACGCGCAACCCGTTGCGTGACGAATGCGGGATTGCTCGTGATGACTTCCGCATACGCGTTGCGGCGCTCGCCGATGGCCCGCTGCGCGATGGCGCCGGCGGTTGCGGCAACGACTACGCCGACCGTAATTCCCAGCAATAGGGATCGATTCATGTTCCGGGCTCCTCCACGTGACTCACAAGCGTCGATCACGCTATCGAGTCGGGCGGGGGTCGGCAATGGAGCCAGATGGAGACAGAATTATGTCGGTCGCGCGCGGCGCCTGCTGCGGGAAGCGTGCGTTGTGTCCTTGCGCATGTCCCTGCCGCGGAACCCGAACGGCAAAGTGCTGAAGCGCGAGCTGCGTACCGAATATGCTGCTGCCCCGTGAACACACCTGTCGCTGAATTCGCCGAACACTTCGTACCGCTGCGCGACGGCCTGCGGATGTACTGCCGGGACTACGGCGCGGTACATGCCGCGGCCACGCCAGTCCTCTGCCTGCCGGGACTGACGCGCAACAGCAAGGACTTCGAGTCGGTTGCAGTCTGGCTGTCCGCCGGGCGCCGGGTGCTGACGCCCGACCTGCGCGGCCGCGGCCGCTCCGATCGCGACCCCAACTGGCAGAACTACCAGCCGCTCACCTACGCCCAGGACGTGGTGCAGCTGCTCGATGCGCTGCAGGTGCCGCGCGTCATGCTGATCGGCACCTCGCTGGGCGGCCTGATCGCGATGATCATGGGTCTGACGGCCTCACAGCGCCTCGCGGGGGTTGCGCTCAACGACATCGGTCCCGAAGTGGATCCGGCGGGGCTGGCGCGAATCGCGGGCTATGTAGGGCTGCTGCCAGCGGTGACGAGCTGGGAAGAGGCTGTGTCGCAGGCTCGGCTGGTCAACGGCGTGGCGCTGCCGGAGTTCACGGATGCGGACTGGCTGCGCTTCGCGCGGCTGACCTATCGCGAGGACGAAGCGGGCCGCCCGGTGCTCGACATGGATCCGAAGATCGGCGATGCCGCGCGGCGGGTCAGCGGGCCGGCGCCGGATCTGTGGATGCTGTTCGGCGCGCTGCAGTCTCTGCCGTTGCTCGTGCTGCGTGGCGAAACATCGGACATCCTGTCGGCGGCCACGGTCGCGAAGATGGCGCAGCGCAAGCCGGACCTGCAGCAGGTCACTGTTCCGCGCCGGGGCCATGCGCCGACGCTGGATGAGCCCGTCGCGCGCGAGGCGCTGTCAGCCTGGCTGAAGCGCGTGCCGTGAACGCCCCGTCGCGCGATCTGCAAAGAGTCGCATGCGCGCGCCTATCCGGCGGTCGGCGCGCTCACTGTGATCGTACCCATCGTCGGTACGATCATTGCGGTCCTGCTGCTTTCCCGTTGACGTTGCGGTTGTAGGCGATCGATACCAGGATCGAAACGCCCAGGATCGCGCCGATTATCGACAGCGACCACGAGATCGGGAACTTGCCGCCGAATGCCTCGTTGAGCCAGACCATCTTCAGGCCGACGAACACCAGGATGACGCCCAGGCCGTACTTGAGGAACTGGAATGCCTTGACCATGTGCTGCAGCACGAAGAACAGCGAACGCAGGCCCATGATCGCGAATACGTTCGAGGTGAAGACGATGAGCGGCTCGTTGGTCAGCGCGAAGATGGCGGGCACGGAGTCGATCGCGAAAATGATGTCGCTGAACTCGATGAAGGCGAGTGCAACGAACAGCGGCGTTACCCACGTCTTCCCGTCGATCGTCACCCAGAACTTGTCCGCATGGAACTGCGGCGTCACCGGCAGCAGGCGCCGGACCAGCCGGATCGCCGGATTCTTCTCCGGCTCCAGCGGCTTCTCCGGCAGGAACAGGATCTTCACTCCCGTGAGGATCAGGAACGCGCCGAACACGATCACGACCCACTGATACTGCATCAGGATGGCGCCGAGCGAGATGAACAGCGCGCGGAACAGGATCGCGCCGAGAATGCCGTAGAACAGCACCTTCTGCTGATACTGCACCGGCACTGCGAAATACGCGAATACCGCCACGAACACGAACACATTGTCGACCGCCAGCGCGTACTCGACGACGTAGCCCGCGAGGAACTCGAGCGCCGTGTCTTCGGCCAGCTTCGCGTGATCCAGCCCCGCCAGGTCCGGCCGCAGCGGCAGGCTGTGCAGCATGTAGTAGTACAGCGCCACGTTGAACGCGAGCGCGAGGCCGATGAACACGATGCTGCGGATGGCCGCCTCGCGCAGCGGCACTTCGTGCGCGTTGCGGCTGAAGACGCCGAGATCGAACGACAGTACCGCTACGATGAATACGACAAATGCAACGTAGGCCCACCAGTACTGGGCCCACGGAAAGAGCAGGACGTCCATGTCACCCCTTGTCCGAAGGAGGGAAATGCTAGCACGGCGCTCGACGCCAGCCGCGGCGCTGCGTCACTTGCTCGGGTGCGTTTTTTCCGGCGGGATCTTCAGGAAATCCCGAACTGACGGCGGCGCGGGGGGGCGGCCTTTCGGGTTTTCGTTGAACGCCGACTTCACCAGGATCTGCGCGCTTACGGGCGCCGTGATGAACAAGAGCACGGCGATCAGCACCTCGCGTGCACTGAAGCTGCCGTCGTGTTGCGTGAAGAACAGGCCGGAGGCGATCAGCGTGCAGCCGACGCCGAGCGTCGTGGCCTTGGTGGGCCCGTGCAGGCGCTTGTAGAAGTCGCTGAAGCGCGCGAGGCCGATCGAGCCGAGCAGCGCGAACGTCGCACCGACGACCAGCAGCGTCGCGATCAGCAGGTCCAGCAGCGGCAGGCTGCCGCCAGTCGTGGCCGGGCTATTCAATGATGTCTCCCCGCAACCGGTACTTGGCGAGCGCCACGGTGCCGATGAAGCCCAGCAGCGCGATCAGCAGCGCCGCGTCGAAGAAGGTGGGCTCGGCGAAGCGGATGCCCATCGTCATCAGGATCGCCAGGCTGTTGATGTAGAGGGTGTCGAGCGCCAGGATGCGATCGGACGCGGTCGGTCCGCGCGCGAGGCGCACGGCGCACAGCAGCATCGCGAGCGTGAGCAGCCCCAGCGCGATGCTGGTCCCCGCGAGCAGCACCGTACTCATGGCAGCACCTGCGACAACGGCTGTTCGTAACGGCTCTTGATCTGGCGGATCAGTTCCTGCTCGTCATCGACGTCGAATGCGTGCACCAGCAGCCAGCCCTGGTCTGCCGTCACATCGGCCGACAGGGTGCCGGGCGTCATCGTGATTATCGCGGCGAGCGCGGCCACGGCGTAGGGATTGCGCGTGTCGAGTGGCACCCAGACGAAGCGCGGGCGGATCGCAGCCTCGGGCCCGAGGATGCGTCGCGCGACCTGCAGGTTGGACACGACAACGTCGTAGAACAGTCTGCCAAGCAGCAGCAGCGCGATGCCGGGCCGGCGCAGCCGCACGTCCTGCGGCAACAGTCCGCGCCAGATCACCGGCACGAGCAGCGCCAGCAGTGCGGCCAGTGCCAGGTGCGCAGGGTGCAGGGTCTGGTTGAGCAGCAGCCAGGTGGCGGCAATCGCTGCGCTGACCCAGGGATGTGGCAGCAGCAGCTTCACGGCCGCGCCTCCGCGGCTGGCAGTACGCTCTCGACGTACAGGCGCGGGTCGGTGAGTTCGCGTGCGGCGTGGTCGGCGAAGCGCGCGATCGGCGTGGCCGCGACGGCGATCACCAGGCCGCAGGACAGCAACCAGGCGAGCCCGGTGATCGTGCCGATCGAAGCCGGGGCCGATGATGGTGCAGCCGCAACTCCGGGCCCGTGGTGCCGGGATTCGTCGGGCGTCGTGCCTGCGGCCGGCTTCCAGAACAGCACGCTGCCGGCACGCGCCAAAGCGACGAGTGCTGCGAGACTGCCGGCCAGCACCGCCGCCCAGATCCAGCCCCACTCACCGGCGTCGCGCGTGCTGTCGAGTACGAACAGCTTGGCGACGAAGCCCGACAGCGGTGGCAGGCCGGCAAGCGACACCGCCGCCGCCGCGAAGGCGGTACCCAGCAGCGCGCGCCTTTCGGTACCGGCGCTTGCGATCAGCTGGTCGGCCGCCTCGGCGCCGCGCACTCCGACGACGAGGCCTGTAATCAGGAACATCGCCGCCGTTGCGAAGGTGGTGTGCGGCAGGTAGAGCAGCACCGCCTGCAGCGTCGCGGGCGTGCCGACGCCCAGCAGCAGCAGCAGGGTGCCGGCAGACGAAGCAACCAGCGCGCAGGTGAGCGCGCGCAGATCGCGCGCGGCAAGTACCAGCAACGCGCCGAACAGCAGCGTGGCAACGCCGCCCCACAGCAGCAGTTGCCTGACCGTCATTGCGAGTGCGCTGGCGTCGTCGCTGGCGTCCGCTGCCGGCAGCAACACCGTCAGGCGCAGCAGTGAATAGACGCCCACCTTGGTCATCACTGCGAACATCGCCGCGACCGGCATCGATGCGGCTCGATAGGTCCGGGGCAGCCAGAAGCCCAGTGGCAGCAGCGCAGACTTGATGCCGAACACCACCACCAGCAGCAGCACCGCGCTGGTCACGAGCGCCCGGTCGCTGGCGGCCACCTGCGCGATCCGCTGCGACAGGTCTGCGAGGTTCAGCGTGCCAAGCACGCCGTACAGCAGGCTGACGGCCAGCAGGAACAGCGCCGACCCGATGAGGTTGATGACCACGTAGTGCAGGCTGGCGCGAACCGCCTCGCGACCGTTGCCTTGCAGCAGCAGGGCGTAGGATGCGATCAGCAGCACTTCGAAGAACACGAACAGGTTGAAGAGGTCGGTCGTGAGGAACGCGCCATTCAGGCCCATCACCTGGAACTGCAGCAGCGCCGCGAACAGCGGCCGCCGAGGCATCTCGCGGTCCCCGGCCGCCAGCTGGCAGGCGAGCGCCACCACGGACACCACCATCAGCATCAGCCCACCGAGCCGATCCACGGCCAGCGCAATCCCGTAGGGCGGCGCCCAGTTACCGAGCCGGTAGGCGAGCACGCCGCCCTCGTCGGCCCGCAGCACCAGGGCCAGCGCGCAGGCGAAGGTGGCGGCGAGCGCTGCGAACGCGAGCAGGTTTGCCAGGCGTGGCGAGCGACCTCCGAGCAGCACCAGCAGCGCACCGGCACACAGCGGGATCACGATGGGCAGGATCGGCAGCTGCTGCAGCACCCAGTTCATGGGGCGCCGCCGTCGACGTGATCGGACCGCGACTGCGCGTGCGCACGGACGGCGATCACCAGCAGCACCGCGGTCAGGGCGAAGCTGATGACGATGGCGGTCAGCACCAGCGCCTGCGGCAGCGGATCGCTGTAGCTCTGCACCGTGGTCTCGAGCCCGGGCCGGACGATCGGCACGCGATCGATCGCGACCCTGCCCATCACGAATATGAACAGGTTCACGGCATACGACAGCAGGGTCAGTCCGAGGATCACCGCGAAGGCCCGCGCGCGCAGCACGAGGTAGGCGCCGGTAGCCGTCAGCAGGCCGATGCCGATGGCGAGCAGCGCTGCCATCAGCCCGACTCCGCGCCGCGAGCCGTCGGCACGCCGCGCGACCGGCCGAGGTGTCCGATCGTCGTCAGCATCAGCATCGTTGCGCCGGTGACCACCAGGAACACGCCGAGATCGAAGAACATCGCCGTGGCAATCGGCAGCTTGCCGATCCACGGCAGCGCGGGCGACAGGTAGGTGCTGGTGAGGAACGGATAGCCGAGCATGAAGCTGCCGATGCCCGTGGCTGCGGCGCACAGCAGGCCCCAGCCGACCCACGGTTCGTAGCGGCCCGCGTGCCGCGCCTCGACCCAGTCGGCACCGCGCCCGAGATAGGGTACGAGCAGGCCGAGCGCCAGCGTCAGTCCGGCGATGAAGCCGCCGCCCGGAAGATTGTGGCCGCGCAGGAAGAACCAGATGGCGACGACCGCCGCCAGCGGCAGGATCAGCGGCCCGACGATTGCCAGCAGCGGCGCACGACCGTCCCCCGCGGGTGGCGCGGCTGAGCCCGGCGCCGGATCGCGCGGCCCCGCCAGCAGCGCGGCGACGATCAGCGCGGCGATGCCCAGCACGGTGATCTCGCCGAGCGTGTCGAAGCCGCGGAAGTCGACGATGATGACGTTGACCGCATTGTTGCCGGCTGCACCCGGCACTGAGTTGGCGAGCAGCCAGTTCGCGAGGCCCGCGTCCGCCGGCCGCGTCAGCACCGCGAAGACCGCGGCGGCCACCGCAAGGCCGAGCGCGCCGGCGATCAGCGCATCGCGCAGCCGGCGTCCGGCCGATGACTCGGCCGGCGAGGTGGCTGGCAACCAGTGCAGCGCCAGCATCATCAGCAGCACCGAGGCCACTTCGACCAGCAGCTGCGTCAGCGCAAGGTCGGGCGCCGACAGCAGCGCGAAGGTCAGGCTGACGCACAGGCCCGTGAGCCCCAGCCACACCAGCGCCACGAATCGTTGGCGATGCATCAGCACCACGCCGCAGGCAGCGCCGCACCCGAGCAACGCCACCAGCCACGCCAGTGCGGGGACCGGCGCGACCGGTAACGGACCTGCAAGCTGTGCCCCGTCCGACCAGAGCGGCAGCCCGAGTGCCGCCGCCGCGAACACCAGCGTTACCGCCGCGTAGCGCTGCAGGCTGCCATTCATCAGCGCGGCGCTGGCGCCTCGTGCCGCGGCACGCAGGCTGTCCAGGGCTGCGTCGTAAATCTCCTTGCCGCCGCGCTCCAGGTGCACGCTGTCATGCAGGTTGAACAGCTTCTGCAGTGAAAAATAGAACGCGGCGCCAACGGCCAGCGCCAGCACGCTCATCGCCAGCGGCAGGTTCAGGCCATGCCAGGTCGAGAGCGAGTAGTAGGGCAACGCGGCGCCAACGACGGCGCGCGCACCGACGTCGAGCAGCGTGCCGATCGTCGGGCCCGGCAACATGCCGACCAGCAGGCACAGCAGCGCCAGCACGCCGACCGGCACCAGCATCCACGCGGGCGGGTCGTGTGGCTTGCGTGGCAGGCCACGCGGCTCGCCGTTCCAGAACACGTCGTGAATGAAGCGCGTGGAATACGCCACCGAGAACGCGGCGGCGAGGGTTGCGCCGATCGGCACGACCAGCATCAGCCACGCATGGGAATCGAGCTTGAGCGTCTCGGCAAAGAACATCTCCTTCGACAGGAAGCCGTTCAGCAGCGGCACGCCCGCCATGGCCGAGGCCGCAACGATGGCCAGCCCCGCGGTCACGGGCATGTAGCGCCACAGTCCGTTCAGCTGCCGCATGTCGCGTGACCCGGATTCGTGATCGATGATGCCCGCGGCCATGAACAGCGAGGCCTTGAACGTGGCGTGATTCACGATGTGGAACACACCGGCGACCGAAGCGAGTGGTGTGTCGAGGCCGAACAGCAGCGTGATGAGTCCAAGATGGCTGATCGTGGAATAGGCGAGGAGTCCCTTGAGGTCGTGCTGGAACACGGCCACGTAGGCGCCGACCAGCAGCGTCAGCAGCCCGACGATGGTGACGACGTGGAACCACAGTTCCGAACCGGCGATCGCCGGATGCAGCCGCGCCAGCAGGAAGACGCCGGCCTTCACCAGCGTCGCGGAATGCAGGTAGGCGCTGACCGGCGTGGGCGCCGCCATGGCGTGCGGCAGCCAGAAGTGGAACGGGAACTGCGCCGACTTCGTGAATGCGCCGAGCAGCACCAGCAGCAGCATCGGCGTGTAGAGCGGATGCGCGCGGATCAGGTCGCCCGAGGCCAGCACCACGTCGAGATCGAAGCTGCCGGCGATGCGGCCCAGCAGCAGCACGCCGGCGAGCAGCGCCAGGCCTCCCAGCCCCGTGACGGTCAGCGCCATCCGCGCGCCCTGGCGTGCGTCCGCGCGATCCTGCCAGAAGCCGATCAGCAGGAATGATGCGAGGCTGGTGAGTTCCCAGAACACCACCAGCAGCAGCAGGTTGCCGGCCAGCACCACTCCGAGCATGGCACCCATGAAGAGCATGAACAGAGCGTAGAAGCGCGCGATCGGCTCCTCGGCGCCGAGGTAGTAGCGCGCGTAGAGGACTACCAGCAGGCCGATGCCAAGCACCAGGCCGGCGAACAGCAATGCCAGGCCGTCGACGCGGAACCCCAGTGCGGCGTCGTTCCAGGGCAGCCACGGGATGTCCGTCTGCGGCACGCCGCCGGCAAACACGGCGCCGCCCTGGGTCAGCAGCAGGGCCAGTGCCGCAGCGGTCGTAACGCCCGCGATCACGGCCGCGGTATCGCGCCGGCTGTTGCCGAGCGACAGCAGCAGCGCCGCTGCCAGCAGCGGCAGCGCGACGATGGCGTGCAGCGTCAGCTGGCCCAGTGGCCCCGCAACACTCATGCCGGTGGGGGCGGGCGCCGCAGCGCGGCGACGACCAGGCGCCGCAGCAGGTGTTCGCGCAGGCCCGCCGGGTGTTGCAGCGACATGCGCGCCAGGCAAGCCTCGTCGGTTGCACCCGCGGGTGTCGCCCAGGCTGCGCGCGCCAGGGTGCGGATGCGTCCACCGAGGCTGGTCATGTCCGATTTCAGCGCGCGCAATGCTGTGCCGAGGCGGATCTCCTCGGCGGTGAGGTCCGTGCCGAACGGATACTCGGAGAACAGCCCGGCGGCACGGTGTGCGCCGAGGGCGCGTGCCAGCTGGGCCGGGGTATTGCGCCGGTGCACCTCGGGCACCGTGAATCCGGCCGGCAGCTTGCCGGCGCGCCGGGCGTCGGCGACCAGCTGGTCCTGGAAGCGCGAGTCGGCGATCGCGATCAGCGCCGCGACGCACTCGCTGTCGGTACGACCGCGCAGGTCGGCGACGCCGTACTCGGTGATGACGACGTCGCGCAGGTGGCGCGGGATCGTGACGTGGCCGTAGCTCCACAGCAGGTTCGAGCTGGTCGTGCCGTCCTTGCTGCGCGTGGCACGCACGCAGAGGATAGCGCGCGCGCCCGGCAGGGCATGTGCCATGGCGACGAAGTTGTACTGTCCGCCTACGCCGCTGACGACGCGGCCCGACTCCACGCCGTCCGAGACCGCTGCGCCCAGCAGCGTGACCATCATCGTGGTATTGACGAAGCGCGCGTGTGGGCGCTGCAGCACGCGCAGCGCGTAGTCGTCGCCATAGAGCTGGTTGATGTAGCCGACTCCGCGCATGTCGAACTGCCGCAGTTCGCGTTCCGGCATGTCGCGCAGCGCCGCGTAGAAGCCGCGCGGCCCGAGGAAGAAGCCCGCGTGCAGCAGCAGGCCGTTGCGCAGCTCGCGACCCAGGCAGTCGGCGGCCAGCCGGCGACGAGCCGCCGGGTTGGCGAGGTCCGCGTCCAGCCACTCACCGCCGGCGGCGCGGATGCGTCCGGCTTCGAACTGGCAGTCACTGCGAAACACGCCGAAGTGCTGCAGCGAGCGGAACTCCGCGGCGCTCAGTCGCGGACCGACGTCGACGCTGAGCAGGTCCTCGAGGATCCGGGCATCGAACCGCTCGGTCAGCTCACCCCGGGCAATCAATCGCGACAGCGGCAATGAGTCGTAGACGCGCCGGCGCAGGATCCCGGCGCGATACAGGTCCAGCATCTGGTCGACGAACATTTCCGTAGAGCCGAACAGCCCGTCGACGAACGGCGCGCGCCCGCCCAGCATGTCGACCTGCGGCGCGAACAGTTCAGTGCCCACGTCGCGCAGCGCCTGGCGCCACGCCTGGTTCTGCTGGTGGCGCAGCAGCAGCGCGTAGCAGATGGAATCGCCCAGTTCGCCGATACCGATCTGCAGCGTGCCGCCGTCGTGTACCAGTGCGCTGGCATGCAGGCCGATCGCGTGGTCCACCGAGGACAGCGCCGGGTTGGGCGCGCAGTACAGGTTCTGAGCGTAACGCGGATGCTCCAGCATCCCGTCGAAGCTCATACCCGGTACTTCGGCGCTGCCGTACATGAAGGGCATTTCCGGATGCACCTGGCCGAGGACGACGATCGCTTCGCCCGCGGCGCGGCGCGCGGCCAGTCGCGGCAGCAGCTCCAGCGTGACATCCGTATTGGATCCCAGTGAATAACGACGCTCGGTGCTGCCGCCGCGTGCCGCTACCAGCTGCGCGAGAACGTTGATACCGAGGCGGTCGATCTCGCGCGCCGCGTGCGTGTAGTTGGCGCTGAGGTAATGCTGCTGCGCGTGTGCGACGTTGAGCGCGGCGCCGGGTTCGAGGAAGAACTCGATGACCCGGATGTTCGCCGGCACGGCGTCCGCGCGCTCGGCGCGCACGTACTCGAGATCCTCGTAGCTGCCGAAGATCCGCTCGATCAGCGGCTGGGCGAAGCGCCGCTCCAGGTCGCCCGCGGCCGTCGGGCGGCGCAGGCTCAATGCCGTCACGATGGTCAGGTCCAGGCCCGGGTCGCGCAGCGCGCGTCGCCAGAACTCGTTGGCTATGGCGACCGGCTTGCCCAGCCCCAGCGGCAGCGCCAGCACCACGCGCCGCCCCACACGACGCAGCGCATCTTCAACGCATTCGTTGACGTCTTCGAACAGCTGCGGCATCCGCTAGACTCTACGGCAAGGGGGGTCCTGCGGTCATGTCCGGCAATGCGGCGACCATCGGCGCGATGGCGCTCTACATGGCTATCTGCCTGCTGCTGGGCGTGCTGGCATGGCGCCGCACGTCGACGCTGGGCGACTACATCCTTGGCGGCCGCAGCCTGGGCAGCACGGTTACCGCGCTCAGCGCGCAGGCCACGGACATGAGCGGCTGGCTGCTGATGGGTTTGCCGGGCCTTGCCTATGCCTCCGGTTTCGATTCGATCTGGCTGCTGCTCGGGCTGCTGGCCGGCACGTGGCTGAACTGGCGGTTCGTCGCGGCGCCGCTGCGCGAGGCCACCGAGCGCGCGGGCAACGCGCTGACACTGCCCGACTACTTCGAGGCGCGCTTTGCCGATCGCTCGCACCTGCTGCGCACGATCTGTGCCGCCTTCATCCTGGTGTTCTTCGTGTTCTACACCAGCTCCGGTTTCGTCGCTGCCGGTCGGCTGTTCGAGGCGCTGTTCGGTTTGCCCTACCTCAGCGCGATGTTCTGGGGGACGATCGTGATGCTCGCCTACACGTTCCTGGGCGGCTTTCTCGCGGTCAGCTGGTCCGACGTGCTCCAGGGCACGCTGATGTTCGTCGCGCTGGTGCTGGTGGCGGTGCTCGGTGTATCGCTGGCGGGCGGCGCGGCCAATGCCTGGTCGCGGCTCGAGGCGGTCGATCCACAGCTGCTCGATCCCTTCGTCGCCGACGACGGTCGGCAACTCGGCGCGCTCGGCATCCTGTCGCTGCTGGGCTGGGGACTCGGCTACTTCGGCCAGCCGCACATCCTCGCGCGCTTCATGGCGGTGCGCAGTGCCGCGCACATCGTCGTCGCGCGGCGCGTGGCCATGGGCTGGGTCATCGTGGTGCTCGCGGCGGCCGTCGTTGTCGGCCTTACCGGGCGACTCGTCGTAAGCC